>JAYVER010000001.1:0-6983 GCA_043748725.1 Chloracidobacterium sp.
GCGGCAAGTTTTCAAAAAGTTTAGAAGCTGTTCGCTTTCTTAAATCCGTGCATGGCCTGTTTTGCGATCCAGGTGAGCACGCGGCCCGTATTGTAACAATAACCGAGGATGTAATTGCATGTCGAAAGACAATGTTTCGTGCATTCGGTCTTCATCTCGTTAAGTTGATTGCGGTCGAACTTGTGTGCTCCGACAACGCCCCAGTCATGGGTTGCGGAATACATCGGAAAGCAAGGCGCCAGCGTGCCGTCGGTACGGATGATCAGCGAGTGCTCGCCCGCCTCACAACGCCAGGGCGGTACCTCACCGCGAACCAGCTTCTTCATGTCTTCCATGTGCTGGACCGGATTAGCCATTTGATAACCGTGATTGAGACGAAGGTCCTGCAGGTAGTCGAGCAGAGCATCGACCTTGGGCCAATCTTCCTTGGTCAAATAGGTTTCGTTCTCATTCAAATGCTTAAAGTGATCCTGCTCGGTCATCGGCGTTTCGTTAACGTGATAGTCGGTCGCGATGCCGTTATCGCGGGCGATCTGCGTCAGTTCCTTAACATCGTCCATGTTGTTGTGACAGATGTTTATATTGAACATGACCGAGTAGCCGTAGTGCCGCTGCCGCTTGATCAAATAATCAAATTGGGTCTTTATCGGCTCAAGCGCCTTAGGCAGCGATTTTCTGTGCTGTACCGAATCCACCGCGAGATTAAACGTCGCGATCCCGGCGTCACCGAGCTGGTCGATGATATCGGGCGTCATCAATCTGCCATTCGTCGGCAAATAAACAAAAATATCCTTTTTCGCGCTGTAATCGACGATCTTATGGATAAACTTTGGCCGCAGCAACGGTTCACCGCCCATCAGCGCCAACACACGCGAGCCGATCGAGTGCAGCCAATCGATCGATTGTTTGGCCACGTCCTCGGTCATCCCCTTGACCCTGTTGTTGTACGACCAACAGTAATGGCAATCGTAATTACATTTCCAATCGGTAAAAAGGTATGGAATGATAGGTCGCAATTCTTTAGAATGCCAGCGGGATCTGAAATACGGAGCACCCCACGTTTTCCAGGCACGTTTTGCATTTCGGTTCTTGTACTCGCGCTCCGACATCGGAATCGGATCCGGATGCTGCGGATACACCGGTTCGGGTAATACCTCGATCCCCGGCTCGAATATTGGGCGGCTGGGCTCCTTATAAAGGATCTGATGCAGTTTCTGATCGATCCTATACGCAGGTGCGTCAGTGCCCTTTTTAACTTCTTCTTGAACTTCCATCATAATGTTTCTCTCTTATCTGACCGTTTCTCCCAAATACAATTTTATTGGTGGATTTTCAAAAACATTAGCATAGGGAAAATGATTTTGCAAACAAATGATTTTATCTTAAGAACCCGGGCCGCGCCAAAGTATTTTGCATCTTATAAATTAATACGATATTAGTATATTTATCCTCGCGGCGTCTAAAATTTGCAACATTTCGAGCCTCAAGGACGTGAAAGACATTGATTTTCATTCGTGGTAAAATCTGTTTTTGTTTTTGAGTACACATTAATTAATAGTGATCACTAAGCTAAATCTCGCCACCAACCCGTTCCGAAATCGCGTTTTGCCGTACCTGATGGCGGCCTTGCTGCTCGTTGTCAGTGCGGTCGGCGGAGTATATTGCTTGGCGCGGCTGAACGAAAACAAAAAGCAGAATGACCTTCTCGTCTCCGCTATCCAGGAACGTCAGACCGAGATCCAGCGGCTCAAAGGCGAAGGCGAAAAAGTGCAGCAACTGCTTACACCGGAGCAAAAAGCACTGCTGTCGGCTTCGCACAAGCTGGTTGCGAATAAGACATTTGGCTGGTCGCGTTTGTTTTCAGACCTGGAGTCCGTGCTGCCCGGCAGCGTCAGTGCGTCGCGGATCGCGGTCGTCAACATTTATCAGGACGGCGACCGAGTCAAGGCCGAGCTTGAGCTTGGAGTGATAAGCCGCGATTATCCGGCTGTGATGTCGATGATCGAAAATATGAACAACTCGGGGCTGTTTCAGGCCGAGCTTCGCGGTCAGGATCTGCAAAAAAATGAGCGGATAACTTTTTCGGAATACACTTTTCACGTGATCTATACGCCCGCAAACGGGTACGCCGCCGCTCCAACTACCGATATCGCTCAAAACCATCAGGGAGGCGGACAATAATGGCTGAACAGGAATCAAAACCAGTCGAAGTCATCGTCGTCCCCGAAGTCAGCGAGGCTGTGGTTGTCGATGAGTATCTCGCGCTCACGATACCGCCAAATCGTCCGCGAAAGGTTTACGGCGGAATGTGGGGCTCGGTCGAGATATCGGCTGTTGCCGTCAGCACTCTGGCGATCTTGGCGGCCCTGGTCGCATATTTCTTTTTCGTCATTCCGTCTAATCGCGAACTCGCAAAAAATAAATCCGAAGCCGACCGGCTCGACGCCGAGTTGATTTCGGCTAAATTGAAATACGGCGAAATTACCAGTACCGAGACTCAGGTCGCAAAGCTTTTGGCGAGCGTTGACGATTTTCAAACTCGATTTTTGCCCGTCTCGCAAAACGGACAAGCGGCGTTATATCAACGGCTAAACGGCTTGATAGGAGCTTACGGCCTTGTAAATACCAGCGGCCCGGACTACGCTCCGCTCGAAACCGCAGACCTCAATCCGGGCCAGCAAACTGACGAAGAGCGCGGCCGCTCAAAATTTCGCAGCCTCTTTCCGGGCGTATATGTTACCGTGACGCTCGAAGGCTCGTATCAGAATCTACGCCGCTTTATCCGCGAGATCGAGACCGGGCGCGAGTTTGTCGTCGTCAGCGCGGTCGAGCTTGCACCTTCCGACACCGAAAAGCAAAAAGATCAAACAAATCCGGTTGCGAATCTGAATTCGCTTGTGCCCGGCGGATCGGCTGCCCTAAATCCGACCACGGGTTTACCGATGACAAAAGGGAATGCGGCCGGGTTTAATCAGCCAAATGTTCAAAGTTCTTCGCAGGTCGCCCCAAACAAGCAGCGCGGCAAGATGCGCGGTGAAACCGTGAGCTTGCACCTTGAGATGGCCGCTTATTTTCGGCGGCCTGGTTTTGTGCCGATGTCGGCGCCGTCGGGACAGTAATCTATTAGAGACGTAAATGGGACTTTTCGAAGGCAAATCCACGACCGAGAGAAATAAGATGATCGCCGCCGGCGTTCTGGGGCTGGTCGCTCTCATCGCGCTTTACTTAGCGTTCGGCCGCAATTTTTTCGGGAGCAGTACGTCGGTCGCGGTCAATATTTCGCCGACGCCTCGGCCAAGTGTCGCCCCGCCGACAAATCGGAACGAGGCACGTCTGCCGTCGCCGACCGAGCAGGATTTTGCATATCAAACGACGCCCGTCGATTATCGTCCCGGCAGTTCTTATGCACCGGATGCCGGTCGTAATATATTTGCGTTTTACGAGCCGCCGCCGCCGTGCCCGACATGCCCGACGCCCGTCAAGCCGACCCCGACGCCGCTGCCGCCAGTGCCGGTGACGACTCCGCAGTTTCTGATCGCTGCTGCTAATCCGCAAGCTATATATGCCGGATCGAAAGGCTTTCGGCTTGAGGTTATCGGTGACCGGTTCACGGCTGACTCGCACATTTACTTTAACCAGAGCGAACTGCCGACCAAGTTCATTAATGGGCAGCGCTTAGAAGCAGACATTTCGACAAATCTCATTGCTCAGGAAGGCGCTCGCCAGATCATCGTTCAAACGCCGGACGGGAAGTCGTATTCGAATCAGGTGATGTTAAACGTTCAGGCGCCGCCGAAGCCCGGGTTTCAATATATCGGAATGATCGGCCGGAAACGTTATAACAACGACACCGCGTACTTTACGGAAATGGGCATCCCGGCACCGTTCGGAGCCAGGTTGAACGACATTGTCGATAACCGGTTTCGGCTCATCGATATATCTCCGGCCGAGGTGGTGCTTGAGGACACTACACTCGGTTTCAAGCATCGGGTGCCGATCTCAAAAGGAACGACAGCCGGCGGTCAACCCGGAGCGAATGGAATTCCCAATAACGGCGGCTTTGTGCCGTTCGACCCTGCCAAAGTTCAAAAAGGCGATGTTCCCGGTTTTCCGGGCTTGCAGCAGCAGCCGCAGCGGATGCCAAAAAAAGACACCAGCAAAGACGACGTTGACGATAATGGCGATGGCGGTTGAAAATAACAGACACACCGAACGCGGAATGACGCTGTTCGCCGTTATGGCGATAATGGCTGTTTTTGCGATTGGCCTGCTTGCCGTCGCTCCGTCGGTCCAGCAAGAGGTGCAGCGCGAAAAAGAACTCGAAGCCATTGCCCGCGGCGAGGAAGTTGCCGAAGCCATCCGCCAGTATGTCGAATTTTATCACGGGGCCAAGCTGCCCAATTCGATGGACGATCTGCTCGAAGGCCTGCCGCAAGGTACTAAAAAACGTCAAATATTGAGAACTTCGTCAGCAGTCGATCCGCTGAGTGAAGACGGCAAATGGCGCCTGATAAAAGCCGATATCCAGACGCTGGGCCCGTTTGCCAGGCGTGTGCAAAATTACAACGGCGGCATTTTGCCGTCAAACCCGAGCCCGACATTTGAACGCTACTCGATCGTTGTCATCAGCGCACTGAATACCGATACCGACCGCGACGTGGAAGGCGCGGACGATGAAAGCATAGATGTCGCGACCGACAACACGCCGTTTATCGGCGTCGCCAGCCAAAGCAAAGCCAAATCAGTGATCGCCTATTACGGCATCGAAAACCACTCGAAATGGATTTTTACGCCTCTATTCCGCGGCACCGGGAAGAGCAATATCATCCCACCTCGAGGGGGTGGAATCGGTCAAACATCACCACCTTCTAATAAATAATCCGATTGTGTGAGAGGTCGTCGTGAGCTTAAGCCTTTCTTCACGACCTGATCGGACTTGACATCCTCCATGATATAGAATTAGAATAATTCTAAATCAATGAGGATTTATTTATGCACAATACAAAAATTGATATACCGAAACCAAAACGCGAAAAGATCGTTACTATATTAAATCAAAGCCTGGCCGATGCCGCCGATCTAAAATCGCAGGCAAAACAGGCTCATTGGAATGTAAAGGGGATGAACTTTATCGCTCTGCACGAGCTATTTGACCAGGTCGCCACCGAACTCGACACTCACGTCGATGACATAGCCGAACGCATAACGACCTTGGGCGGAACCGCCATGGGGACGGTCAGGCTCGCTGCAAAAAACTCGACCTTGCCAGAATATCCGCATGAGATAACCGACGGCACGGCCCATGTAGATGCTCTATCGGCGGCTCTCGCTGATTTTGGAAAAAAGGCACGCAAGAACATTGATGAAACAGATGAACTTGGCGACGCCGACACGGCCGATCTATTCACCGGCGTCTCACGCGGCGTCGATAAATTGCTCTGGTTTGTGGAAGCTCATATTCAAAGTTAAAAAGTAAAAAAGGCTAAAAGTGAAAAAGCTGTTTTGTTAGCACGCAACTTTTTCACTTTTTCACATTTCCCCTTTTTCACTTTGTATAGTCAAAGACGATATTGCAAAACGCCTTGATGCCGACATCGAGGCGGCTGTCGTCGATGTAAAAATCGGGCGTGTGATGGGCTGCCGTCGTTTTTGGGTCTTTCCCCTTCGGCATGCCGCCGACATTAAAGAAAAATGCCGGGGCCTTGGTGCCATAGTAAGAGAAATCTTCGGCGCCGGTCGTCCAATCGCTTTCGATCACATTTTCCTTGCCTATCGCTTTTTCAAGCGACGGCAGCATCTTTTTGACGAGATCGGGCGTGTTGTATGTAACGAGTGTCTTAGTGTCGATCGTGACTTCGGCGGTCGCTCCCATGCTCTCGGCGATCTTTTGTGCTGTTAGCCGGATCTTTGCATGAACTTCCTTTTGCATTGCCGCGTCTAATGTGCGGATCGTTCCCGCCATCGTCATTTCCTCGGGGATAATGTTTTCACGCACGCCGCCGTTGATCTTGCCGATGGTGATGACGACCGGAGCTTTTGTCAGTTCGGATTCGCGGGCGACGATCATTTGCAGACCGATGTATATCTGTGCGCCGACGGCGATCGGATCGATGCCGAGCCACGGCTGCGAGCCGTGCGTCTGCTTGCCCTTGATCTTGATCGAAAACCAGTCACTCGACGCCATAAAGGCGCCGGATTTGTAGGTGATCGTGCCGATCTCTTTTTGGGCGTTGATATGGATGCCAAAAACGGCGTCGATCTTTGGGTTGTCCATCACGCCTTCTTTGACCATGTCCGACGCTCCGCCCGTCTCGCCGGCTGGTGCACCTTCCTCGGATGGCTGGAAAATAAACACGACCGTGCCCTTTATCTTATCTTTCATCGACGAGAGCACTTCGGCCGTTCCCAAAAGCATCGCGATGTGGCTGTCGTGTCCGCAGGCGTGCATAACGCCTACCGTCTGGCCATTGTATTCGCCGGTTACGGTCGATTTGAACGGCACATTCGTACGCTCGGTCACCGGCAGCGCGTCCATATCGGCACGCAAGCCCACCACCGGCCCCGGCAGGCCGCCTTTCAAAATGCCGACAACCCCAGTTTTTGCGATACCCGTCCTTACCTCGATGCCGCCAAATTTGCGCAATTGCTCGGCAACAAGCTTAGACGTGTTAAACTCGCGGTTAGAAAGCTCCGGATGCTGATGAATAAACCTCCGCCACTCAATGACCTGCGGCAAGACCTTAGCCGTCGCGGCATCGATCTCGCGGCTCATATCGATGCCGAAACCGCTGTAACAAAGCGCAAAAAGCACAAACAGGACAGATATTGATCTTTTCATTATTTTTACTCCGTTTTTTGGTAATATCATCATAACGCAATATATCAATAGTAGAGTCCTTTGAATAACCGGAATCTTTTCACGGTTTGGAAGGAATCGCGATTTTTTTGAAAAGTTGGGGGTTATTTGTTTGAGACTTTGGTGA
>JAYVER010000002.1:0-2631 GCA_043748725.1 Chloracidobacterium sp.
ATTCGTAAAGCTCAATCGGTTTCGTCCTGCCTATCACAAAAAGCAAGGCCGCTTCGGCCGTCCAAACGAGCGTAATGTTGTACCCGTCAAATTGGACCGGTATCGAGATCGTAATAAAAGTAAGGACGAGTGCACCTAAGAGATAGATGAAATCAATCGAGACCGTTTTGATCCGGTTCGCAACAAAGCCGAAAACAAGATGTATGGCGGCATTTCCAATCGTGAAAAGGCCGAGGTAGCTTTCGTATCCGGGGTGTTGATCGAGCAGCAAGTATCCAACGGAATAGAAAATGAACGAATTTGCCATGATCAGAGCGACATTTTCGACCGCGACGTTTTGGCCGGAACGAAATTTGTAGCCAATAAAGGTTACGTAGAAAATCAAGAAGTAGATACCCGCAAAGGTTAACGCCAATCCAAAATGGTTTGCATCCACGAATTTATCGAGATACCAAACATAGAACGTCGCCCACGTCACCACAAACGACGTGTAAAAGAGCGGCTTCCAATAGCGATTGAGTGAAACCGCGAGAATGCCGGTGTTTATGATCGCGATATACGTGAAAAGAAACGGATAATTTTCGGAATTATCGCTCAAGAGAAACGGGATCGCGTACGCACCGACCAGCCCCAGATGAGCGATTATCTGGCGTGAATAGTTAATCGCCGCTGCCACGGCAAACGCCGTGAACATGAACATCAGCGTGAACGCCGAGACCTGGTTAAACAAATGGTAAAGGCTGTAAGCGAAATATGTAATGAAATACATAATTACCACGCCTCCGCTCAAAAGCAACGCGCTAAAACCCGGATATTTCGGCTTCAGCCGGACCGCGAAGCCTGCAAGGGCAAATCCGCATACATAACCGAAAACGATTCGCGTCGTTGGGCTTATCCATCCCTGATCGATCGCGTATTTTGCACCGATCGCGACGCCAAGAACCAGGATGATGATGCCGACCTTGCTCAGGAGATTTTCGCCAATAAATTTTTCAAGGTTGGCGCGTGCGGAATCGGCGATCGAATCGAGCTTCGCCGAGAATTCCGAAGTTTTTCTTTCGGCGTAGCCGGAGGACCGGGCGCGTTCCGCAGGGCGAGTGAACGACGGCGGGACGTATTTGGACGGCTCTTCGAGCGGCGGCTTTTGTGGCGGCTCGGCCGGGTTTTCGGCCCTTTTCGTAGAGAAGGCAATGTCGGCTTTGACGGATCTCAAGCGGTCCAATTCGGAATGGATAAAGCTAACTTCCTTTTGAAAATCGATCTGCGTCTTGACCAATCTGTCGAGACGGGTTTGAAGCCGTTCGATCTGTTCCTGATTTTCGGTCATATTTTACACCTGACTCAAATTTCGTTTCCCTGAGATTGACGCTATTATAGTTCAAAAGCCATTAGATACAACTTCATGAAAAGGACAATACACGCGCCAACCGGCACAGAACTAAGCTGCAAGAATTGGCTGATCGAGGCCGCGTACCGGATGATACAGAACAATCTCGACCCGGATGTGGCGTTTGACCCGGATAATCTGATCGTTTACGGCGGCCGGGGCAAGGCGGCGCGTAACTGGGAGAGTTTTGACGCCATATTGCGCTGTCTGCGCGATCTGAACGAAGACGAAACGCTGATGATCCAATCAGGCAAACCGGTCGGCGTTTTTAAATCACACACCGACGCTCCGCGCGTGCTGATCGCAAATACCAACATCGTTCCGCATTGGGCGACACAGGAGCAGTTTGATAAATACGAGGCTGAGGGCATGATGATGTACGGCCAGATGACGGCCGGCTCGTGGATATACATCGGTACGCAAGGGATTTTGCAAGGGACGTATGAGACGTTTGGCTCGCTCGCCCGTCAGCATGGTTGGGGCGATCTACGCGGTAAGTTAGTGTTAACCGCCGGTTTGGGCGAAATGGGCGGGGCTCAGGCACAGGCGATCACGTTTAATGGCGGCGTCGGTATCTTGGTCGAGGTCGATCCGCGTCGTATCGAACGGCGCACTCAGCTAAAGCAGATTGACGTAGTGGCGAAGGATCTGGACGACGCCATAGATCAGGCCAAGACCGCCGTAAAGGCAAAAGAAGCTAAGTCGATCGCCGTGCTCGGCAACGCGGTCGACGTTCATTGGGCCCTGATCCATCGAGGGATAATCCCGGACGTTGTTACCGATCAGACGTCCGCACATGACGTTCGTTACGGTTATATTCCGGTTGGACTTTCGATCGAAGCGGCTGCAAAACTCCGCGAAAGTGATCCGACTGAATACGACAGCCTGGCGATGGAATCAATGGCAAAGCATGTCGGTGCAATGTTGGAATTTCAAAATCGCGGCGCGGTCGTGTTTGATTACGGTAATAATTTACGACAGAGAGCGTTCGATCACGGCGTTAAGAAAGCGTTCGATTATCCTGGTTTTGTTCCCGCATACATCCGTCCGCTGTTCTGCGAGGGCAAAGGGCCGTTTCGCTGGGTCGCGCTGTCCGGCGACAACGCAGACATCTACCTAACGGACGAAGCGATCATGAATCTCTTCCCGGACGACGATCATCTAGCTAAGTGGTTGACGATGGCGCGGGAACAAAACCAGGATAATCGAACGCTTTCTTAACGCCGTGATCGAACGCTCTCTGT
>JAYVER010000003.1:0-2628 GCA_043748725.1 Chloracidobacterium sp.
CTCAAGGTTTTTAAGGCCGCTCTCGACAGCGTTTCACCGACATTGGAAGTCAAATCGCGACGAATCGGCGGTGCAACATATCAGGTGCCGCTCGAGGTCAGCCGCGACCGCCGCAATACACTGGCGATCCGCTGGATAGTTTTGAATGCACGCGGTCGCAGCGAAAAAACGATGGAAGACCGCCTCGTCGGCGAGCTGCTTGATTCGGCAAACGGACGTGGTGGAGCAATGAAGAAAAAGGACGACGTCCACCGCATGGCTGAGGCGAACAAGGCGTTTGCACATTATAGATTTTAAGGGCATTCAGCACTCAGCAGTCAGCAATCAGTAAAGACGCTGATTTTTGCTGATAGCCGACTGCTGATTGCTAAAGAAATGGCGAGTATTAGTTTAGACAAATTTAGAAACATCGGCATCATGGCCCATATCGACGCGGGTAAAACCACGACGACTGAGCGCGTGCTGTTTTACACTGGTGTTTCGCACAAGATCGGCGAAGTTCACGAGGGAACGGCGACGATGGACTGGATGGAGCAGGAGCAGGAACGCGGCATTACAATTACGTCGGCCGCGACGACCTGTTTCTGGGAGCGCAACGGCATCGAGCATCGCATTAATATTATTGACACACCAGGACACGTTGACTTCACGATGGAAGTTGAGCGGTCTCTTCGAGTTTTAGACGGTGCGGTTTGCGTTTTTGACGGTGTTGCAGGCGTTGAGCCGCAGTCCGAGACGGTTTGGCGCCAAGCTGACAAATACGGCGTTCCGCGTATCTGCTTTATTAATAAGCTCGATCGTGCCGGTGCGTCGTTTGATCGTTCGTTTGATTCGATCATAACGAGGCTTGGTGCAAACGCAGTCGCCCTGCAAATCCCGGTTGGTCTCGAAGAACACCTTAAAGGCGTCGTTGATCTGATAACGATGAAGGCGTTTATTTGGGACGACGAAACGAAGGGCGCCGAATATAAGATCACCGAAATCCCTGCCGATCTCCTTGAAGCCGCTAAAGCCGCCCGCGAAAAGCTCGTCGAAACAGTTTCCGCCATTGACGACGATCTGATGCTCAAATATCTCGAGGGCGAGGCAGTTTCGGAAGATGAGATCCGCGTCGCTCTTCGTAAAGGCACGCTTGCGATGAAGATAGTGCCGGTTTTCACCGGTTCGGCCTTTAAGAACAAGGGCGTTCAGACACTGCTTGACGCAGTTGTCGATTATTTGCCGTCGCCGCTGGACATTCCGGCCATTGAGGGTGAAAGCCCGAAAACGGGCGAGATCGAGAGCCGTCCGCCCGATCCGAAGGCCCCATTCTCAGGCTTGGTTTTCAAGCTGATGGCAGACAAACACCTAGGCCAATTGGCCTTTGTGCGGATATATTCAGGTACGATCAAGGCGGGTTCCTACGTCACAAACACCATAAAAGATTCGAAAGAGCGCGTCGGGCGTCTCATGCTCATGCATGCCAATAAACGTGAAGACGTTGAATCGGCAAGCGCCGGCGAGATCGTCGCTATCGGCGGCATGAAAAACACCACGACGGGTGATACGGTTTCCGATGAATCGAAACCGATCATCTTGGAATCGATGGATTTCCCGGAACCGGTCGTCCGCGTCGCGGTCGAGCCGAAAACTCGTGCCGATCAGGACAAGATGGGCATCGCTTTGAATCGTCTCGCTCAGGAAGACCCTAGTTTCCAGGTCAACACCGACCATGAGACAGGCCAGACGATCATCGCCGGCATGGGCGAGCTGCACCTTGAAATTATCGTCGATCGCATGAAACGCGAATTCGGCGTCGAGGCGAATGTCGGCAAACCGCAGGTTGCTTATCGCGAAACGATCACAACCGGTGCGGCGGGTAAAGAGATATACAAGAAGCAATCCGGCGGCCGTGGTAAATTTGGCCACGTCGAGCTCGAGATCGAACCTGCTCCGGGCGAGGGATTTGTCTTTGAGGACAAGATCACCGGCGGTTCGATCCCGCGACAGTTTATCAAGCCGACGATGGAGGGCATTCGCGATGCCATGGGCCGCGGCTATCTTGCCGGCTACGAGCTGGTGGATATCAAGGTCAGACTGCTGTTCGGTTCGTATCACGAAGTCGATTCCGACGAAATTTCATTTAAACTTGCCGGTTCATTCGCATTTCAGGATGCTGTTAAAAAGGCAAAGCCCGTTTTGCTCGAACCCATCATGCGTATCGAGGTCGTCACGCCAGAGGAATATATGGGTGCGGTAAACGGCGATCTTAACCGCCGCCGCGGCCAGATCGACAAAATGGAGCCGCGTCCGGGTAATGTTTCGGTTGTAACGGCATTTGTGCCGCTGTCGGAAATGTTTGGATACACGACCGATCTGCGAAGCTCGACGCAGGGAAGAGCGACATCGAGCATGCATTTTGAGCGATATGCCGAGGCCCCGCGTAATGTCGCCGAGGAAGTTATCGCAAAGATCAAGGGAACAGGTGCAAGCAGTTAAGATTTGTAATTTCAGATTTCAGATTTGAGATCAAAAATTCTTAGGAGAGATTATGAGCAAAGAAAAATTCGATCGCAGCAAGCCGCATGTGAATATAGGGACGATTGGGCATGTGGATCATGGCAAGACGACGTTGACGGCGGCGATCAC
>JAYVER010000004.1:0-6966 GCA_043748725.1 Chloracidobacterium sp.
TTCTCTACATCGCAAAAAAGAACCCAGTCGCTACCGCTCCCGGTTCTGACCTTTCATCTTTTTTTCACCATTTTTACCACCATTCCACCGCCGGCGTGATTTGACCAGCTCACTTCGTCCATAAATGAGTTCATAAACAGTATCCCGCGACCGTTCGCCTTTAAGAGATTCTCGGGATTTGTCGGGTCAGGAATTTCGTCGACATCAAATCCCTCGCCGTAATCCCTAACTGTCACCTCAAAGCCGTCGGACGAATCGGCGAATGTCACTTCGACATTCTTTGTCTCGTCAAATTTGTTGCCGTGCTTGACCGCGTTTGCCACAGACTCGCGTATGGCGAGGTCAATCGCGGAGACAAAATCGTCACCAAAGCCTCGGCTTTTGGCGAATTCGTCCGCTTCGATCGCCGCTTGATCTATCGATTCGATGCGGCTTGGCAGTTTGATCTCAACTTTTTCGGTCACAATTATATGTTCTGTAAGTTATCCGTTTAAGGCAGTTGCTGTCAAGACAAAACTTGCCCTTTCGGTCTAATATTGTAAATATGAAGATCAAACCGGCCCGATACATACGCGGGACAATAAATTTGCCCGGCGACAAATCAATATCACACCGTGCGGCCATGATCTCCGCGCTTGCCGACGGCGAAACGCGGATAGACAATTTTGCGACCAGCGCGGATTGCTCATCAACCGTCTCATGTCTAGAATCGCTGGGCGTCAAAATCACACGTGACGGCAATACGATCGTCGTTAACGGCGTTGGTAAAAATGGCTTCGCACCGCCATCGGGGCCGCTGGATTGCGGTAACAGCGGCACAACTATGCGCCTTCTTGCCGGGATTTTGGCGGGGCAGGATTTTCAGTCAATACTTTGCGGCGACGAATCGCTTCAGAAAAGGCCGATGAAGCGCGTCATCGAGCCGCTTGCGAAAATGGGTGTTGATATAGGATCCGACGAAGGCAGGGCTCCGCTCACCATTTCGGGCAAAGGGCCGCTAAAAGCAATTGAATATCGACCGCCTGTCGCCTCGGCCCAAATAAAATCCTGCGTTTTGCTTGCCGGTCTTAATTCTGACGGTGAAACATCTGTGATCGAGCCGGTGCCAACACGCGATCATACCGAGCGAATGCTGCGATGGTTTGGCGTCAATGTAAAGATCGACGAATCAGGTGCCGGCACGCGCATTACGGTTTCGGGTGACGCGACGCTGACCGCACGCGACCTCAATATTTCATCAGATATCTCGTCAGCGGCATTCTTTATGGTCGCCGCGGCTTGTTTGAACGAATCCGATATTACGCTTCCAAATGTCGGATTTAACGCAAGCCGGTCGGCGATATTTGATGTTCTTCGCAAAATGGGCGCCGATGTTCAGATAGTGGAACGGGATGAAGTTTGCAACGAACCGGTCGCCACTCTCAGTGTGAGAGGAGGTAATTCCGTGCCGCACCGAACAGAACCTAACCTCGTTAACGGCCACACGATCGCCAATCTCATTGACGAAATTCCGATCCTCGCCGTTTTTGGAACACAGATGGAGGGAGGCATCGAGATTCGTGACGCTGCCGAGCTCCGCGTCAAGGAATCGGATCGCATCGCCGCCATTGTCGAAAACCTTAGGCGAATGGGTGCCGATGTAACGGAATTTGACGACGGTTTTAAGGTTGGACGTTCCGAACTTAAAGGCTCTGTAGTCGATTCGTTCGGAGATCACCGCATAGCAATGGCTTTTGCGGTCGCCGGACTGCTTGCGACAGGCGAATCTGAGATCATCGGTGCGAGATGCGCCGATATCTCATTTCCAGGTTTTTTTGATACTCTTGCTGCTGTCGTAAGGGAAGGAGATTAACCGCGAAATACGCGAAAAGACACGAAAAAAAGAGCCGAAAAACGCCTGTTCAAAGCGTGGTTCCCCAAATTTGTGAGTCGCCAATTAGTTTTTTTTTGCGTCCTTTCGCGTATTTCGCGGTAAAAATCATATTGAATTTATTTTGAGCCTTTCGCTTATTTCGCGGGCATTTATCATAGATGAAAAAGGACATTAGAATTGCATTGACAGGTTTTATGGGCGTCGGGAAATCGAGCGTCGCGCGCCACCTTGCTCATGTGTTGAAATGCCGGTGGGTCGATCTCGACAGGGTCATCGAGCAAAGCGAAGGCCGCATTGTCGCCGAGATCATCGATCAGGACGGCATTGAGTATTACCGTACTGTTGAGGCTCAAAATCTGGAGCGCGTCTTGAGCGAAACCGACTCCCGCATACTGGCTCTCGGCGGCGGTGCCTGGACGGTTGCCGCGAACCGCGAGTTGCTCAGCACTTACGGCTTTACAAGCGTCTGGCTCGAATCAACATTTGAGCATTGCTGGCTGAATATCACATTCTCACGCAAAGATCGACCGCTCGCCCGAAACAAGGAAAACACACTGCGTTTATTCGAGGAACGGCAAAAAGTTTACTGCCTTGCCGATTGGCACTTTATCGTCCGGTCAGATTACACATCCTACGATGTCGCGAAACAGATCGCCAATGAAATTTTTTCTTAAATTCCGTATTTTATTGTTGCAAAATCTCCGATTTTCAATCCATAATATTTTTACTAAATAATTAAGACTTGCCGCTTTTGTGAGGGTGAGTATCTTTTGCTTAGTGTCGCCTATATTCATTGGGTATCTGCGATAATAGATCAAAATAATAGACAGGATTTTTCGGGAGGAAAAATGAAAGTTAAATTTTTAACAGTTCTAATGCTGGCCGTTGCTCTGTTCATGAGCGCGTGCGGCAAGAGCGATGCCGACCTGACAAAGGCGGCGACCGATAAGCTGACAGCCGATAAGGTTACAGGCGTAACGGTTGCGGTCAAAGACGGCGTGGCCACGCTTACGGGCGAGGTTGCCGATCAGACGGTGAAGGCAAAGGCGGAAACGTCGGTCAAGGCGGTCGAGGGCATCAAATCAGTGACCAACAACTGCACATTGAAGCCGCTGCCACCACCACCACCACCGTCACCGGATAAGACGCTTGAGGGCACGATCAATGAGGGCTTGAAGAAAAAGAGCATCACTGGCGTAACCGTTACGGCCAGTAACGGCGAAGTAACATTGAGCGGAACAGTTGACAAGGCAAAAGTTGCCGAAGTCATGATGACCGCCAACGAAGCTAAACCCAAAAAAGTTATCAACAATCTCAACAAATAGGCCAAAAAAGGAGGAAATATGTCATTACAAGAAAAGTATCAATCACTTCTTGAACTCGCGAATTCCAACGGCACGACCTATCAGTTGGAGGAAGGCGACGGAGTTCTACACGTTAATGGAACGGCCCCGGACGACGCAGCGAAAGCGGCTCTCTGGGCCGAATACGAAAGGCTCGATCCTGGCTATGCGTCAAGCGATCTGATCCTGAATGTCACCACCGGTTCCGGTGACGCCGGCGGCGGTGCCAACACCTACACGGTCGAGTCAGGCGACAGCCTGAGCAAGATAGGCGCAAAATACGGCGTCGCATGGAAGGCAATATTTGACGCCAATCGGGATATTCTCGACGACCCCGACTCGATCCAGCCGGGACAGGAATTGAAGATTCCGTAACGGAATTTTCTTGATTTTCGATCAAGCACTCTGGTATCGTTGGGACACCAACTTTACTAGAGTGCTTTTTCTGCGTCTGACATGACGAAAACTAAAGCCAGTTAACAAGATTCGCCATTTTTTGCTAAAGTCTCGTTAATGTCTCTCGAAACAGACTTTATCGTGATCGGCAGCGGCATCGCCGGGCTTCGTGCATCGATCGAGCTGGCGACGAGCGGGGCCGGTGTTGCCGTTCTGACCAAAGATAAAGCCAGCGAATCCAACACAGAATACGCTCAGGGTGGCGTCGCCGTCGTATTGTCCGATGACGATAACGCCGAGCTGCACGAGGACGATACTCTTGTCGCCGGTGCCGGGCTTTGCGACCCTCCAGCCGTCGAGACCCTCGTTACCGAAGGCACAAAATACATCAAGCAGCTCATCGATTGGGGCACCGAATTTGACCGCGAGGGCGGCAAGCTGGTTTTCACTCAGGAAGCGGCACATTCGCGGCGGCGTATTTTGCATGCTCGCGGCGATTCGACCGGGGCGGAATTGGTCCGAGCGCTTATCGCCCGTGCGGGTCAGGAAAAGACGATCAACTTAACGCCTTTTGCCAACACCGAGAGTCTCATCGTTAGCGAAGACCGATGCGTCGGCGTGAGGTTTCTCGACCCCGTTCTTAGACAGCCGCGTGATATTTATGCAAAAGCGGTAATTATGTGCACCGGCGGTGCCGGGCAGCTTTATATGCACACGACCAATCCGCCCGTTGCGACGGGCGATGGCATGGCGATGGCATATTTTGCCGGTGCCGAGATGGCGGATATGGAGTTTGTCCAGTTTCACCCGACCGCGCTCGACCTCGAAAAAGCTCCGCGATTTCTACTATCCGAAGCGATGCGCGGCGAGGGCGGCATTCTCAAGAATAAATACGGCGAGCGGTTTTTGCCGCGATATGACGAGCGGGCCGAGCTTGCCCCGCGTGACATTGTCGCCCGCTCTATAGTCGCGGAAATGCGGCGAACCGGCACGCGAAATGTCTTCCTCGACATGACGGCACTCGACGGGGATTTCCTCAAACATCGATTCCCGAAAATTTACGCAACGTGTGCTGCATTCGGCCTCAATATCTCAAAGGACCCGCTACCCGTCTCGCCCGCATCGCATTATTGTATGGGCGGTATCCGCACCGATCTGTGGGGCCGAAGCACGCTGCCCGGCCTCTACGCCGCCGGTGAAGTGACTTGTACCGGCGTTCACGGAGCCAATCGCCTGGCGTCGAATTCTCTGCTCGAGGGTCTTGTTTTCGGTGCGAGAGCGGGCGAAGCAGCGACCGAAGACAGTAGGCAGTTGGCAGTTGGCGGAAGGCAACAAGAGGAAAGCAAGGATTCCGCAATCCGCAATCCACAATCCGCAATGAGTACCGCCGTAAAGAAACGAATTAAAAGGGTAATGTGGGATCGCGTCGGCATTATTCGTGATCGCGATTCGCTTTTACGAGCTTTGAAAGAATTTGACCAGATCGCGGCCGGAAATTTGAGTACGTCGTCGAGAAATTTCGTGACTCTTGCAAAACTCGTCGCTACCGCCGCACTCTGGCGCGAAGAATCGCGCGGCGGCCATTTCCGCTCTGATTTTCCCGAACAGCGCGAGGAATGGCGAATTCATTCCCTGCAGCGGTTGGGTTCGGATATTTCTTCGGCGGCGCGCATGGATTTTGACGCGGTCCGTGCAGTATAGTTATAAGCGACCAAACCGGGAACTCAATTACATCAGCAATGCAAAACTCGGCTACGACTTTAAATTTAGCCTCGATAATTTCGCACCATGCACGGCTTGCCCCTCAAAAAGAAGCCATCGTCTGGAACGATGTCCGGCTGACGTTTGCCGAGCTTGACGCAATGTCCAACCGTGTCGCAAACGCCCTGACGGAAATGGGCATCGGCTATGGCGACAAGGTTGCCCTAAACTGCACCAATCTGCCGTTTTTCCCCATCGTCTATTACGGAATTATGAAAACCGGTGCGGTGGTCGTGCCGATCTGTGTGCTTTTTAAGCCGCGCGAGATCGCCTACCATCTACGAGATTCCGACGCCAAGGCCATATTTGTTTACGAAGGCACGGACGAACTGCCGCTCCTGCAATCTACCAAGACGGCCTTTGACGAGGTCGAAACCTGCGATCATCTCGTCGTGATGACCAATGACCTTGCTGGTGCGAGCCCTGTCCCTGGACATAAAACATTGACACAAATCACCGCCGACAAATCGGACATCTTTGAGATCTATCCGACACGGCCGGATGATACTTGTGCGATCCTTTACACTTCCGGCACCACCGGCCAGCCAAAGGGAGCCGAGTTGACGCACCTTAACCTCTGGTCGAACGTCGTTACGGGATGGATGATTCATCTGCCGGTGCTGAATTTTACCGACGGTCAGCAGAAAACCGTTCTTGTAACGCTGCCGCTGTTTCACACGACCGGCCAAACGGTGCAGATGAATACCAATCTCTATGGCGGCAACCGCGTCGTTCTGCTGCCGCGATTTGACGCCAAAAACACTCTCGATACAATGGTTCGGGAAAAAGTAAATTTCTGGGTCGGTGTGCCGACGATGTTCTGGTCGCTGCTCAAATACGCCGAAGAAAATGATTACGACATTAGCCGAATTGCCGAGAATATGAAGGTCTGCACATCCGGCGGTGCACCGATGCCGGTCGAGGTTATGCGGGAATTTCAGGAGAAATTTGGGGTGCGCGTGATGGAGGGTTACGGCCTCTCGGAAACGTCGCCGCTCGCTACATTTAATCATTTTGAAAAACCTTCGAAACCCGGGACGGTTGGACAGCCGATCTTTGGCGTCGATGTCCGATGCTTCGACGAAAACGATCGGGAAGTGCCGCGCGGGGTACGAGGCGAGGTTGTCATTCGCGGAACCAACGTAATGAAAGGGTATTACAAACGACCCGAAGCGACAGCCGAGGCTTTTCGCAACGGCTGGTTTCACACCGGCGACATCGGCATCTTTGACGATGAGGGTTATCTCGCCATCGTTGACCGCAAAAAAGATATGATCTTACGCGGCGGTTACAACATTTATCCGCGCGAGCTCGAAGAAGTCATCATCACGCATCCGGCCATCTCGCTCTGCGCCGTGATCGGCGTGCGTGACGACCGACTCGGCGAAGAGGTCAAGGCCTACGTGGTGCTTAAGCAAAATGCACAACTCACCGAACTTGAATTTATCGAATGGTGCAAAACACAGATCGCGGCGAATAAATATCCGCGTCACGTCGAATTTCGCGACGAACTGCCTGTCGGCGGCACCGGCAAGATATTCAAACGTGCATTGCGTGAAGAAACCGCATAGCGCTTCAGAAGCGCTGAAGCAG
>JAYVER010000005.1:0-2624 GCA_043748725.1 Chloracidobacterium sp.
TGTTGCAAATACGGGCGTCATTATCTCTGAATTCGTGGGTATTGGACAGGCGGCAGAACTGCTCGGTATTTCACGTTTTATCATTATCCCCATTTCTGGTGGACTAATCTGGTGGCTGGTGGTCAAAGGCTCGGCAAAACGTGTCGAACGTGTCTTTTTGGCTATGTCGCTGCTGTTTATCACGTACGTTATCTCGGCTTTTCTCTCGAAGCCGGATTGGTCAGAAGTAGCGACAGGTTTCGTTCGTCCAACATTCAACCTGGACACTCTTTATTTGTTCACCGTAGTTGCCTTGATCGGAACGACAATCTCGCCTTATATGCAGATATACGTTCAGTCGGCGGCGGTGGAAAAGGGCATGGATAAGGGCGATCTGTCGGTCGCCCGGTTCGACGTTATTATTGGGATGACCTTTGCCGATATCATAGCGGCTTTTATCGTGATTTGCACCGCGGCGACATTGTACACGCAGGGAATAACCAATATCGATTCCGCTGCGACCGCAGCGGAATCCCTTGCTCCGATAGCCGGCGTTTACGCGAAATATCTTTTTGCAATCGGGCTTTTTGGAGCTTCGATGATAGCCATGGGTGTGGTACCACTCGCCACCGCATACTCGCTAAGCGAGGCACTTGGTTTCGAAAAAGGACTTTCCAGATCTTTTCGCGAGGCCCCGATCTTTCTCGGTATATTTACCGCGCTTATCGTCGTTGGTGAAATTGTTGCAATGATCCCAGGGATTCCCCCAATCACGCTTCTGCTGGTTGCTCAATCCGTAAACGGTATACTCCTTCCGGTTCTGCTCGTCGCGATCTTGAAGCTCGCCAATGATCCCGACATCATGGGGGAACATCGTAATACAAGGACTTTTAACTTTTTGGCGTATATGACTGTCGTCATTGTGTCCGTTCTATCTCTGCTATTGATTGGAAAAACGATTGCTGATATGTTTTAGACCTAAATATGGCCGCATCAGAACTTCAAAAAAAGGCTGCTTACTTCCTTATTTTCGCAAGCATTCTTGCTCTTATACTCATTCTCTTTCCCTTTGCCGAAGAGTGGGTTCGAGCCTATCTCGCCGCTAAATTTGGCCTGATCGTTGCCGCTGACGGCTCGGTGGTGGTGGCTGACGGTGACATGCCCGCAAAAATGACCGAGACGTCGATAAGTCTTGTGGTCAACATCCTTCATATCGTAAAAATCTTTCTTTGGATGGCTCTGATTATCGCAGTCGTTCGATTTGTCGGCCATCTTGTAGTAAAAACGGCATATCGGAATGCGACTCAGGGCGAGATATCGTCGTTATTAAAGACTGTACTTTCGATAATAATTTATATAGTTTCGTTTTTTATTATTTTCCAATCGCAGTTTCCAACTGTGCAGCTTGCCCCCCTTTTTACCGGATCGACGATCATCGGTATCGTTGTCGGTCTGGCGCTTCAGGACACATTAGGAAATCTTTTTGCTGGACTCGCTTTGCAGGCGGATCAGCCGTTTGTGGTCGGTGACGTGATCGCGATTACGAATCGCGGCAGCGGCGTGGTTGAGAGCGTTTCATGGCGCGGCGTTAAGATTCGGACATTTCAGAACAAACTTCTCGTTATCAGCAATGCTGTTATCGGCAAAGAAACGATCGAGGTCGCACCGAAAAATAATCTAAACGCTCGAGTCGTTTTCTTTAATTCGCATTATTCAGCGTCGCCGGCCCGCACTGTTCAGGTCGTGCGCGAGGCAATTCGCCAGGTAGAAAATGTTACGCAAAAAATGCGCCCGGTTGTGCGGATACGTAACCTTGGCGATAACGGCATTGAGTGGGAAGTTAAGTACTGGCTCGACGATTACGCTAAACACAATGACACTGATGCATTGATCCGCCAGCGAATCTGGTATGTGTTTCAACGTGAAAAAATCGAATTCGCATTCCCGACGCGAACGATACATATAGAACCAAAACCCGAGGAGATCGCCCCTGAGGAGATAGTCAACACTATTACTGACCATCTCAATGAGGTATCCATATTTGCACCCCTCTCCGATGAGGAGATAGACAGGCTTGCCAACGCATCAACCTCGCGGGTTTATGCTCCGGGCGAAGCGATCGTTAGGATAGGTCAGGATGGTGGTTCGATGTTTGTCATCATCCGCGGCTCGGTTAAAGTTCAAATTCCGGAGAAGACGTATCAAAAAACGATCGGCAAGCTAAAGGAAAATGACTTTTTTGGTGAAATGAGTTTGTTAACCGGCGAGCCAAGATCGGCTACCGTGATCGCGGAGGTCGAAACGGAAGTGCTTCAAATCAGAAAACATGGCTTAAAACCTATTCTGGAGAGCAATCCGCCGCTGGTTAAGTCCATCGTTGAATTGATCGACGAGCGACGCGAGTTACTTAAATCGGTATCGGAAGCAGAAGAAGCGGAACAAAGTGACACAAGCAAAGGCGTGATGAAGACGATCAGGAATTTCTTTGGTCTTAAACAGCCTCGCGGCTGACCGCGACATTTTGCACGTTATCTATTGAACATTCTTATCGTATATATCGTGCAATACCTCGGAAATAGTCTTTCTATCGGGCGGCTCCGATTCGAAATCGCCTTTTTTAGACTTTTTCGGTTTAGTAAAGTCTG
>JAYVER010000006.1:0-6955 GCA_043748725.1 Chloracidobacterium sp.
GTGCAAGCTTTAGCTTGTATTTTACTCGCGTAAGAATACAAGCTAAAGCTTGCACTCTGAACACGACACCCTAAACGTTTAACCTCCAAAATAGTTTTCAAACCTTGTAAATTCGCGTAAGAAAGCGAGTTTTACGGTACCCGTCGGGCCGTTTCTCTGCTTGGCGACGATCAGTTCGGCAAGCCCCTTGTTTTCTTCGGTTTCCTTGTAATAATCTTCGCGGTAGATAAACGCGACAACATCGGCATCCTGTTCGATACTGCCGGATTCGCGAAGATCGGACATTAGTGGTTTTGGCGGATTGCGGGCCTCCGGAGCACGAGAAAGCTGCGATAGTGCAAGCACCGGAACGTCGAGTTCCTTGGCAAGAGATTTCAGTTCACGCGAGATCTGCGAGACTTCTTGCTGACGATTATCATTGCGGCGACCGCCGCCGCTACCCATTAGTTGCAAATAATCGACGACGATCAGATCAAGCTGTTTCTGCTCGGCCGCAAGCCGCCGCGATTTCGCACGTATCTCGAGCGCCGATATGCCCGGCGTATCATCAATAAATATTTTCGCATCTGAGAGCGTAGCTATCGCTCCGGCGAGTTTCTCCCATTCGTTTGACATCAGATGCCCTGTGCGGAAACGATGTGCGTTGATATGAGCTTCGGATGAAAGCATGCGTGTGACTAACTGTTCCTTGGACATTTCGAGCGAGAAAACGGCAACGACCGCATTCGACCGCAACGCCGCATTCTGAGCGACGGTAAGGCAGAGCGCCGTTTTGCCCATCGAAGGACGGCCCGCGACGATAATAAGATCGGTTCGCTGAAAACCGGAAGTCATATCGTCAAGCTCGGTAAAACCGGTCGAAAGTCCCGTTATTCCACTCGATTGTCCGGCCGCATGTTCCCTGACACGGGCCAGTATGCGGTCGGCAACCGGTGCAATCCGCGAAAAGCTTTGCTGTGTCCGTGCCTCGGCCAGTTTAAATATCGCCTGCTCGGCGTGATCGAGTATGACCTCGGCGTCGTCCTCTTCGGCCAGAGCCTCGCCGGTGATCGAGTTGCACGTGCGGATGAGATTGCGGACGACCGATTTGTCTCGGACGACTTTGATGTATTCCTCGACGTTAGAAAAATGGGGCAGGCCGAAAGTCAGATTGGTAATCGTTGTGATGCCGCCGATCGACTCCAACGAACCTTCTTTTTTCAACTCTTCGCCGATCAAGATCGGGTCGATTTGCTTTTGCTTTTCAAAAAGCGAAATCATCGCGGCAAAAACACGACGGTTTAAGGGCGAGTAAAAATCCTCAGCCTTGAGATGCTCGACGGCCTGAGCAATAATTGCATTATCAAGCAATATCGCACCCAAAATGACGCGCTCGCTCTCCTCGCTTGAGGGAAGCGGCTTTTCTAAAAATTGCTCTCGTCGTGAATCAGGAAATATTGCCGCCATCGTTTAAAAATGCTCCGAAAAATGTGTGAAACGTGCGAATCATCGTGGGAATGGCCGATTCAAAGACAAAAAGAGACCGCAAATTTGATTTTGCAGTCTCTAATCTTACTCTCATACGAATTCCCTTTCAAAGAATCCGATGCGATTTTTTTCTGATCGAAAAGTGACCTATTAGTCGGCTTCCTCCTCGACAGTTTCTTCCGTTTTTGCCGATGCTTCGGTCTCCACAACAGCTTCTTCGGCAACTTCTTCAGCAACCGGAGCGGATTCTTCGACCGCCGGAGCATCCGCTTTTACCTCTTCAGCCTTCGGTTTACGAGTCGGCTTTTCAGCGACTTCACCGCCCTCGGCTGTAACCGTGACTGGCACGGCCAGCGTAACTTCGCGGTGAAGCTTGACATTGACGGTATATTCGCCGGTTTCCTTGATCGCGTCTTTGAGGACGATCTTACGGCGGTCGATCTCGTAGCCTTTGGCTTTGAGGGCGTCCGCGATGTCCATCGAAGTTACGGAACCGAAGAGAGTTCCGTGTTCACCCGATTTGCGCTCAAAACTCAAGCTAATGCTCTCCATCTGCTCTTTTTGAGCGTCGGCAGTTGCCTTTTCGATCGCTGCTTTTTTCAATAGAGCGGAGCGTTCCTGCTCGATCTGCTTGACGTTGCCTTTTGTCGCGAGCGACGCAAATCCGTGCGGCAGCAGATAGTTACGGGCGTAACCGGCCTTGACCTTGACGATCTCGCCGCGTCCGCCGACATGCTCGATATCTTCGCGTAATAAAATAGTAGTGTTTGCCATGATAATTTTCCTTGCGGAGTCCCGCGCGTTAGCAAGGGCGGTACATCCGACTTGAGTGTTACGCCCTTGCTCACGCGCGGGCTTCTGCCGTTAATCGGCTACGAACGGCAGCATTGCCATCGAACGCGCACGCTTGATCGCCTTGGCGATGCGGCGCTGGTCCTTGGCCGTGATGCCCGATATGCGGCGCGGCATAATTTTGCCGCGTTCCGGCACGAATTGCCGTAAAAGATCAACGTCTTTCCAATCTACGTAGTCCGGCACGATATTACGCGGCCGGCGACGCTGGTAACGTCGCGGACGATCACCAATGACGTCTTCGCCAACGCCTAATCCGCCTCTGTCATCCATTATTTCCAAATCATTTTCTGCCATAACTTTCTCCAGTTGTTTGGAGTTCCAACTTTAGTTGGCTGACCTCTAAGGAAAGGCCAGCTAAAGCTGGAACTCCGAACTATTTACACCTCGGCCGGTGTCTCTGTCGCGTCCAATGTCGGACGGAATGACGCGCGTTTAGCTGCTCGAGCCTCGCGTTTTGCGTGTATCTTGTCCGCTTTTTTGCGATCTTCGTCCACGCGAACAGTTATGTACCGCAGAACCATATCGTTAACGCGCATGCGGCGTTCGAGCTCCATGATCTCCTGTCCGGTGCCGTTGATCTCGAAGAGCACATAGTGTCCCTGCGTCTTTTTCTGGATAGGATACGCAAGATTCCTGATCCCGATGTCATCCATTCGGGCAACCTCGCCGCCTTCTTTTTCAATCAATTTCCCGACCGCTTCGTTCAATTTTTCTATTTTATCGGCGGACGATTCCGGATCGATAATATACATTACTTCGTACGTTCTGTTTGCCATTATTCCTATCTCCTCCAATTTTGGATTTTAGATTTTGGATTTTGGATTGAAACCCGCGGCAAAAATCGCCCTCTTGCAATCCAAAATCCAAAATCCCCAATCCAAAATCAATTAAACCTCGCCATCGCATCGTCAATGCCAACCGTTATGATTGTTCGCACGGCATCGGCTGCTTTATCCAGTATTTTTTCAAGTGTTTCGGCATCCCCTTTCGGAAAGTTTTCCAAAACAAATCGACTCGCATCGCTGATCGGATGATCGAGTTGAATACCGATCCGCAACCGCATGAATGCCTGCGTTTTCAAACAATCGATGATCGATCTCAAGCCATTCTGTCCGCCGTGCGTACCTTGTGGCCGGACGCGGATCGTTCCGAATGGCAACGCCAGATCATCCGAGATCACGATCAGCCTTTCAACTAATCGGCTTTCTTTCGCCAGTAGGCAACTTACCGCCTCGCCGCTCAGATTCATATACGTCTGCGGCTTAGCCAACTCTACGGTTTGATTGTCAATTACGCCCCGCCCGATCAGTGAGCGGCATTCTTCGCGTGAAATACGCGTCTGCGACTGAGCGGCCAGCAGATCAACGAGCATAAACCCGAGATTGTGTCGCGTTTTGGCATATTCCGGTCCCGGATTGCCGAGCCCAACAACTATCCAGTTTGGAGTTCCAACTTCAGTTGGCATTTTGCTAAACACTGCCCGGCTTGTGCAGGAACTCAAACGATACTCCTATTCATCACCGCCATCTGCTTCCGGCTCGGCCGCACCTTCCTCGCCAACAACTTCAGGCTCGGCTCCCTCGACTACCTGAGGCTCAACCTCGACTTCCTTCACCGTGACGATGGTAGCGACCACGGCTTCAGGATTGTCCAGTATCTCGACACCAGCCCCAACCTTAAGGTCAGAAACGTGCAGCGAGTGTCCCGCATCGAGGCTCGAAACATCGGCATCGATCGAATCCGGCGTGTTGGCCGGCTCGCAAAGCACCTTGATCTCGCGCATCACTTGCGAAAGAACGGTTCCGACTTCTTCGAGACCCATTGCGTGGCCCGTCAGGTGGATAGGCACGGTCATTTCGATCTTTTCGCCCTTAGCAAAGCGGCGGAGATCGGCATGTATCAAGCGGCCGTTGACAGGATGAATCTGGCGATCCTGAAAAATCACGTCGTTCGCTCCCACGCCGTCGATATCGAGCGAAAACACCGTATTGACACCCGAGTCCGAACGTAGGATAGCTGCAAGCGCTTTTAACTCCGCCGTCGCCGCGAGGCTCTCAGTCCCGCCGCCATAGACGACGACCGGTATCTTGCCTGTCGCACGCAGGCGGCGATTTTCATTCTTGCCGCGTGTTTCACGTTTTACTGCTTTTACTGTTACTTTTTCTGCCATAACTCTCTTCCTAGTCCAAAGTCTAACGTCCAAAGTCCAAAGTCGAAGGTTCATCATTTGTTCCAGGTTCCAAATAACTTTGGACTTTGGACGTTAGACTTTGGACTAAATAAAAAGCGACGACACACTTGTCTCGTCATGAATTGACTTGATCGCCGAAGCCAACAGCTTGGCGACACTCAAAACCTCGATCTTGCCGCCCTTGACGAGCGGCATCCCGTTCTCGCGGATAGGGATCGTGTTCGTCACAATCACCTTCTTCAAGTGCGAATTACGGATATTCTCAACCGCATCACCTGAAAAAACGCCATGCGTAAAGCACGCAAAGATCTCATTCGCACCTGCCTCATACAGAGCCTCGGCAACTTTGCAGATCGTGCCGCCCGTATCGCACATATCGTCAATTATCAAACAATTCTTCCCCTTGACGTCGCCGACGATATTCATCACATCAGCCTCATTGGGACGCTCGCGGCGTTTATCGCAAAGCGCGAGACCTGCATTAAGGCGTTTCGCGTAAGCTCTTGCACGCTCGGCTCCGCCGGTGTCGGGTGCGACGACGATCAGATTTTCGATCGGATTAGCCTTAAAATATTCGACCACGATCGGCGCCGCATAGAGATGATCGACCGGAATGTCAAAAAACCCTTGTATCTGCGATGCGTGCAGATCAATTGTCAAAACCCGCTCGGCACCGGCGGTTGTGATCAGATTTGCGACCAACTTTGCAGTAATTGGCACACGCGGCCGATCTTTTTTATCTGAACGTGCGTAGCCGAAATACGGTATTACAGCAGTCACACGCTCGGCAGACGCCCGGACAAAGGTGTCGATCATTATCAACAGCTCCATCAAATGCCGGTCGCTCGGTGGGCATGTTGGTTGTACGATAAAAACATCCGAGCCGCGTACATTCTCGCCGATGTTAAAATTAAATTCGCCATCCGAAAAACCCTCGGTGCTGGCCTTTCCCATCTCACAATCCAGATATCCGCAAATCTCCGCCGTAAGAGCAGGATGGGCATTACCCGAAAAGACTTTGATTTTTCCCGTAACGCTCATTAAAACAATAAAAAACGGACGACCTCGCATGAGATCGTCCGAACAAAATCCAAAATTGGCTGGGGCGGGAGGACTCGAACCTACGAATGCCGGATCCAAAGACCGGTGCCTTACCACTTGGCTACGCCCCAATGCGAATTTAAGAAACTGATCGGAAACAACCTACGCCCCCTAAAGATGCAGGGCTTCGCGGTACTCGTCACGCGTGACGGTTGCTACGGCAAACTTTCGCCAGGTGATCTCTCGATCAAGGGCTTTTTGTGCTGCTTGCCGTGTCTCTTTTTTGTCAAATACTGCGAAAACGCTTGCTCCGCTGCCGCTCATTGCGGCATTTACGGCTCCGAGTTCGAGCAACGTGTTTTTCACTCGCTTAATCTCAGGATGAGCGTCGAAATCGCTCGTTTCAAAATCATTTATCAATACCGAATGGCGTAAATCCAAAGATTCCGCTTCCAAACGGCAAACTCGAAGAATACGATTCAAGTCCACATTTGTCAAGCTACTCGCACCGATTCGGGCGAATGCCTCTTTGGTAGAAACTGCCACATCCGGCGTCACAACGAGCATCCATTGTTCACGTCTTTCTTCAACCGGCTCAATGCATTCGCCGCGACCCGTGCCGATCGCCGTTCCACCGTATAGGAAGAACGGCACATCGGAACCGAGTTCTGCGGCAATTGTATGCAGATCGTGGTCAGAAATATCGATCTGCCACAGTCGTTTCAACCCGAGCAATGCAACCGCCGCATTCGACGAACCGCCGCCAAGACCGCCGGGCGAGGGGATACATTTTTTAAGACGGATCCTTGCACCTTTTTCAAAGCCCAACTGCGCTTGCAACGCCTTAGCTGCCTTGATTATTAAGTTTCGATCATCCGTCGGAAATGACGAATCATCACAAGTTAATTCGAGCGAATCATTATCTTCAAACGAAAGTGTATCGCGGAGCGAGATAGTCTGAAATACTGTAAAAAGTTCATGAAAACCGTCGTCCCGCCTACCCAAAATACGCAGCGTCCAGTTGATCTTGGCAAATGACGGAAGCGTGAACGCAGGCTGCATCGTTTCAGCATAAAGAAAGAAAGGTCGGCGAGCAAGACGCTCTTTTCAAACAGCGATCACATACAAAAAAAGATTTCCACAGATTCTGTTCATATCTGTGGAAATCGCTTCTTTTCTGCGTTAATCCGCGTTCTATTCCTACTTTCTTAACAAAAAAACTTGCGTGAAATAATACGATCCATCCGGTGCGACGGCCACGCCGACAGCCGATTCTTTCCAGTTTTCGTCCATCAAATTATGCCTGTGCGAAGGCGAATCAAGCCAAAGCTCGACAGCTTTGCCGACCGGGTCCTGATAGCCGCGATTAAACGCAATGTTTTCGCCGATCGCCCGCCATTT
>JAYVER010000007.1:0-2616 GCA_043748725.1 Chloracidobacterium sp.
CGCTTTTTCTATAAAATAAAACAATCTAGAAACTGAATTATTTATTGGCCGGTTTCATGTTTGCATTGTTAGCCGGTGCAGTATTAGCCGGTTTGTTAGCCATAGCGTTTGCCGAGTTTGCCATCGAGTTCGCCGTGTTTGCCATAGCGTTAGCAGCATTTGCCATCGCGTTGGCAGCCGAGTTAGCGGCATTGGCTACAGAGTTCATAGCGTTTGCAACCGTTTTATTGGCTGTGTTGTTCGCAGCTGTATCGCCGCAAGCCATCCCCAACGCACCCATAACAAGAACTGCGGAAAGTGCAATTACTTTTTTCATAAAAATCGATTCTCCTGTCTTCTTCAAAGATTAGATCTAATTTAATTTACCGATAGAGCGGTGCAAGCACAGCCCTTGTCCCAAGTCTTTCTATTTTTTTCGGACATTGGACAATATAATCATGAAAGAGAAGTTAGTCAACCCCTAAAACGTGAAATTTTGATTTTTACACGTTTATTTTAAACCCATGTAATTGCTTGAGAGCAAAAAGAAAGCACCTTGTCCTGCGACAAAGTGCTCTCTGTTGATTCCGAAAAGTTTACAACTATTACGGTTTCTTAGTCGGCGATGGTGCCATCGTCGAGTTAGCCGGTTTCATTGTCGAGTTGGCCGGAGCCATTGTCGAGTTAGCCGGTTTCATTGTCGAGTTGGCCGGTGCCATAGTATTAGCGGGTGCCATCGTGGTGTTTGCCGGTGCCATTGTATTCGCCGGCGCCGTCGTGTTGGCCGGTTTGACAGTAACGTTGGTATTCGACGAATCGCTACCGCAAGCCATGCCGAGGGCGCTTAATCCAAGAACAGCTGAAAGTACAATTACCTTTGTCATTTTATTAATAACTCCTATCTTTCTCAAAGTATAAAATTCCCGTTTCCGGGAGCCCGGCTGATCAGACACAGCCGTTTGCCTTGAACTCTTTCTTTTTCAAGGCAAACGTCAATATAGTGATCGGACGTGCAATAGTCAACCCCAAAATCAATAAAAAATGACTTTTTTTTAATATTTTTTTTTAGCTTTTTTTCGGCTTTATCCGGCAGCGGGTGGAGTGCCGATGTTTGTTGGGTGTAAAATAAATTGTTGACTAATTTTTAGTCAAAAAGTTATTCTCAAATCTGGGAATATTTTTCCCTCCTCTTATCCTAAATCCCGTGATTCAATTCGAAATGAATAATTCCGTTGAAACGACAGACTGGTCGACGAGCGGTCGAACGATCTCGAAATATCCGATCTTCATAGTTGCGGCGTCCCTCGCCGCGTTCGCCGCGTCGTACTTACTCGCAAATTCCAGCTTCGAAATTGGATTTAAAACGCGCGGGTTTTACACAATCGTCATTTCATTTCTGTTGGTCTTCGCACTCGTTTATTTCCGGCATACCAGACGAATGTCGTCGGATACGATTGAAGTAGCTGCCGATTACGACGCCGATATAGAGCGGCAGCTTGCCGCACTCGACGAGGCTAAAGAGTTTTTTGCGGGATCACTGGGGTCGGCGGACATGTTCCGACTCATTGCTAACAGAGTAAAAGGGATTGTGCCGTTTCAGACAATCGCCCTATTGCTTTTGGATAAAACGCGAACCTACCTTACCGTAGCTGAGGTTGAGGGATGCAACATCAACGGGCAAAAGGATAGAAGGATTGGTTTTGAAGACAGCATCGCCGGAAAGAGTTTCTACAGCCAAATGGTTGAGTTCGGCGATGAGCCTGTGACGGCATGTGAAAATGCATCAAAAAATGTCGCGATCCCGTTGATGCGCGGATTGGAAGTATTCGGCATCCTCCAGCTCGCTTTGAACGGAGGCAATGAATCTGCGACGGCTGAGCTGTCAGTCTTTGAAGCTATCGGTGCGAAGGCGGCCCCGCTGATCCTGAGTTCTATCGCTTTTGAACGAAGCCGTGAGAATGCGTTGACCGACATAACCACCGACCTCCCAAACGGGCGGGCATTCTATCTGATACTTGAGAATCAGATCGCCGAGGCCACGCGCAAGCGTGACGAAAGGCCGCTGGCGATACTCGCGATCGACGTAAAAAATTTCGACGATATCAACCGCAAATTTGGACATGCCGCCGGTGACCGGGCTTTGAAGTTTGTCGCGCAGATCGTAAAGGACAATTTGCGGCAAATGGATTTTTTCGCACGCTCCCTAAATGACGAATTTCTGGCTATTCTGCCGACGGCGTCCACCGAAATTTCACAAGAGGTCATTGCGAGAATACGGACAGGTCTCTTCGGACAAAAATTGCATCTGTCCGACAGTGATCTGGTTGAGATCAACCTCAATGTTGGCTGGGCCGCATTTGGGACCGACGGTGAAACGACCGATCAACTGCTTGCCGTCGCCCGCCAGCGAAAGGAGCAGTCGAAATCCACCGAGCCGAGTAAGGTTCTCTGGTTTTCAAAAGAATTGGCAGCTAATCGCTTGGCATAAATCCTGATCCGACTTAAACTCTTTTTCAGTCATTCAAACTGAATTAAAAAGACTTGAATTCAATTAGTAAGTGCAACTCTTGGGGTTGCCGTTAAAGGGTAAGCTGCAACAGCATCTTCGCTTTTTGATGGTGACATCAAAGAGTTAAC
>JAYVER010000008.1:0-2615 GCA_043748725.1 Chloracidobacterium sp.
TTCTTCGCTAACTCGTTCAATTATTTGCCGCCGCCGTGGATCACACAGACCCGGATGCCAACCTGATGCAGCAGAGCCAACTCTTCGGCCAACGACGCAAGATTTTCCTTATCCTCGGTTACTTTGCCGGAAAATTTAACAACAAACGCCTTGCCCTGAAAACGCTGGATATAGGGAAGAGCTTCGCGAAGCAGGTCGAGATTTTCTATGTTCATATATTCTCTGATCGTTGCGGAGACCTGACCGTGAGGGAGGGCGTAACATTCAAGTTGGATGTTACGCCCTTACTCACGTGCGGGCTTCTGCAATAATGTCGTCATGATCGCCTTTTGCATATGCAGCCGGTTTTCAGCTTCGTCTATGACAACCGATTGCGGCGAATCGATCACAGCATCGGTCACGATCACATTTCGGCGAACGGGCAGACAGTGCATAAAGATCGCGTCATTAGTGCGGCACATTTTCGTTTCGTCGACGATCCATTCATTTCTTAAATTTGCGCGGAATTCGATATCTTTATCTGCTGCCCCATAGAACTGCTTGCCGCTCCAGCTTTTGGCATAGACAACTTCAGCATCATCGAACGCAGTAATCACATCATTTGTTATCTCGACGCTGCCGCCATTTGCAGTCGATTGCTGTTTGATCTCGGCCAATAGTTCATCGTCGAGATCGTAACCTTTTGGATGCGAGATCGTTAAATCGTGACCAAACTGAGACGCCGCCAATGCAAAGCTGTTCGGTACGGCCATCGGCAACGGTTTCGGATGCCATGCCCACGTCAGAAGTACTTTTTTCCTTTCTTGGCCGAGTTTTTCGCGGATCGTCATCATGTCGGCCATTGCCTGACAAGGATGATGCATCGCAGATTCAAGATTGATGACCGGAACGCTCGCATATTTCTTAAATGTGTTCAGGATCGGGTCCGTCCGCTCGCTTTCCCAATCTTTCAACGCTGCAAATATCCGTACACCTATCGCCGACACATACCGTTCCAACACCCGAACAAATTCAGCCAAATGCTCAGTTTTATCACCGTCCATCACCGCACCTTCGCTATGTTCCAGCGTCCAGGACGTGCTGCCGGGCTCGAGAATTACCGGATTACCGCCAAGTTCATAAATGCCAACCTGCATCGACGCCCGAGTGCGTAGACTCGGATTAAAAAAGACAAGAGCGATCGACTTACCGGCAAGAGGTTTATTGCTTGCAGGGTTCGATTTAAGTTGGATCGCGGCTTCGATCAAGCCATCTAGCTCCGACCGTTTGAAGTCCGATGTTTTAAGAAAACTCTTCACGGTGATAATGCCTCAACGAACATATCGATCTGATCCAGCCCGACCATCAGTGGCGGCAAGAGACGCAGCACGATCGGGTCGCTTGACGTACCCGTAATTATTTTCTTTTCGAGCAATTTCTTATGTAATGAACCACACGATTGGTCAAATTCAATACCGAGAAGGCAGCCTTTTCCACGAATGGTCTTTATACCCGGAAAACCAGAAAGCAAATCCCGCAGATGTTGCTCGATGGCCGACGCATTCGCGACCATGTCGTCCTGTTCAATAGCTTCCAGCGTTCCCAAAATAGCGGCCATCGCGAGCATCCCTCCGCCGAATGTCGTGCCGAGATCATTCTCTTTGATGTGTTCGGCAATCTTGGCATTTACCACACAGGCACCAACAGGAACACCGCTGCCGAGTGATTTTGCAAGCGAGATAATGTCCGGCTCGACGCCATCAGCTGCATCGCTGCTGGCAAAAAACCAACTGCCTGTGCGGCCAATGCCGGTTTGAACTTCATCAAAGATCAGCACAATGCCGAGATCATCGCAAATTTCACGCAAACCGCTGAAAAACGCCGGCGGAGCTTCGCGAACGCCAGCCATTGACTGTATCGGCTCGAGCATTATCGCCGCTGTATCTTTATCGGCCACAGCCCGTACACTCTCCAGATCACCAAATTCGGCGCATTCGTGAAAGGGGACGTTTGGCCGGCCAATCTCGCGATATTTACCTAGAAACGTGGCCGAGATCGCGTCCGCCGTCCTACCGTGAAATCCCCCCGTGAATGTGATCACTTTTTCGCGACCGGTCGCCATGCGAGCAATCCGCATCGCGTTTTCGTTGGCCTCGGTACCAGAGTTGCAGAAGAATGCCTTTGTTAAGCTTTTCGGAGCAATAGATACCAATTTCTCAGATGTTTTTGCCCTAATTTCCGAATACACGAGATTTGAATAGAACAGCATTTGCTCAGCTTGATTTTTTATTGCTTCGACCACGTGCGGATGCGAATGTCCGGTCGCGCAAACTGCGTGTCCGCCGTATAGATCGAGGTATTTGTCACCATCGCTCGTCCACACCCATGCTCCGGAACCGCGCGTCACCGCGATGTCCATCTTCTTGTAAGTGGCGAGCTGAAACTCATCTTCGAGTTGTTTAATTTCAGTAAAATTCATTTTTTGCTACTGTTCAGAGTGCAAGTCTTAGCTTGTAAAAACAAGCTGAGGCTTGCACTCTGAACCGAATCACGGATTCCCCCCAGTAAATACCAGACCCGTTTTTTCGTCCAGACCGCACATTAGATTCATATTCTGAACGGCTTGACCGGCCGCG
>JAYVER010000009.1:0-2613 GCA_043748725.1 Chloracidobacterium sp.
GAAAATTGAAGGCCAGAGCATCAAGATCGATAACTGCTTGGGTGGGGCGCTCTTTTATTACAGTGATCATGCTAATTAATTACTTAGTGTCAGTAGCCCGACCGTGAGGGAGGGCTAAATGCTAAACCCCTTCTTCACGGTCGGGCTACTGACACGGGCGATTACAAAGGTATATTTCCGTGCTTTTTCGGTGGGTTTGTATCACGCTTATTTTGCAGCAGCGAAAGCGCCCGGATGAGTTTTGGCCGCGTGAATCTCGGTTCGATCACTTCATCAATATATCCGCGCTCGGCGGCAATATACGGATTAGCAAATTTCTCTTCAAATTCCGCGATCTTCCGCTTCCTAAAAGCCTCGTCATTGTCGGCTATGTCGCGTTTAAGCAGAACGCCGACCGCTCCTTCGGCCCCCATAACCGCAATCTCGGCAGTCGGATAGGCAAAATTGATGTCTGTGCGAATGTGCTTTGATGCCATAACGCAATATGCACCGCCATAAGCTTTTCGCGTTATAACGGTGATCTTAGGCACAGTTGCCTCGGCAAACGCATATAACAGCTTCGCACCATGTCGAATTATCCCTAAATGCTCCTGATTTACGCCCGGCAGAAAACCCGGAACGTCTTCAAAAGTGATCAGCGGAATATTAAAACAATCGCAAAAACGCACAAACCGTGCCGCTTTTACAGACGCATCGATATCCAGAACACCGGCCAGGTACGCCGGTTGATTCGCCACAACCCCGACGGAATAGCCACCAAGACGGGCAAATCCGATCACGATATTTGGCGCATAATGCTCCTGAACCTCAAAAAAATAGCCTTCGTCCACAACATTATGGATGATATCGCGTATGTCGTAGGGCTGAGTCGAAGACTCAGGCACCATCGAATTCAGCTTTTCGTCGGCGCGGTCACTCGGATCATCCGTAGGCACAAACGGCGGGCTGTCCATATTGTTTGAAGGTACAAACGACAACAGCTCCCGCGTCAAACGCAGAGCATGTTCATCCGAATCCGCCGCAAAATGTGCAACGCCGGATTTGACGTTATGGGTCATCGCTCCGCCAAGTTCGTCCTTTGTCACGTCTTCGTGTGTGACAGTTTTGATCACGTCGGGGCCGGTGATGAACATGTATGAAGTGTCCTTGACCATAACGTTAAAATCGGTGATCGCCGGCGAATATACCGCTCCGCCGGCACATGGGCCGAGAATACAGCTTATTTGAGGAATAACGCCGCTCGCCAAGGTATTGCGCAGAAATATATCCGCATAACCGGCGAGTGAAACAACGCCTTCCTGGATGCGTGCCCCGCCCGAATCGTTCAATCCGATCATGGGAACACCGGTTTTCATGGCGAGATCCATCACCTTGCAGATTTTCTGGGCATGAGTTTCGGAAAGCGAGCCGCCAAAGACGGTGAAATCCTGTGCGAAGAGAAATACTTCACGACCATCGACCAAGCCGTGACCGGTAATAACGCCGTCGCCCGGATATTTCTGCTCTTCGAGACCAAAATCGGTCGAACGGTGGACAACAAACTTGTCGAATTCCTCAAAACTGCCGTCATCAAGAAAGAATTCGACCCGCTCACGGGCCGTCATTTTGCCCGAAGCTCTCTGCTTTTCGAGCCGCTTGAGACCGCCGCCTTCCTCGGCAATTGTTGACCTTTCTATCAGAATTTCGATTTTGTTTTTTGTACGCGATTCGGGCTGCATATCGCATAAGTTTAGCTATTTTGCCGGGGTTTGCAAAATGTTACAGGTTATTCGATCCCTCAAATTCGAGTCCTGTTTATTGCATTTTTCCAAACACGTTAATTAATGATTAAATTGATCTGAAAAATGAGCGAGATCGAGAAAATTACAAGCAGGGACAATCAGCGTCTGGTGAATGCGCGCAAGGTGCGTGACGGCAAAGTAAAAAATCTGATATTCATCGAAGGCCGGCGGCTTGTCAACGAATTTCTACGATCCGGTCTCCCGATTACTGAGTGCTTTGTCATCGAGGGATTCAATAACAGGGAACTGGTAACAGAAGTTGCTGAAACGCTCGCAAACATTGTTGAGGTGCCCGAAAGAATATTCAGATCGGTCTCCGATACGGATAATTCGCAAGGGATAATCATCATCGCCGAACGGCCGAAATACACAGTGGGTGTTATTGAAGAGTGCCTGAAGTCTGAAAAATCAGCTTTACCAATCGTGTTATTTCTCAAAGAGATCAGCAACCCATCAAATTTAGGCGCGATTCTGCGAACTGCTGAAGCCGCTGGCGTGTCGGGCATCGTTATTTCAGAAAATTCCGCCGACGTTTACTCGCCAAAAGCGTTGCGGGCGGCGATGGGCGCGAGTTTCCGATTAAAGATCTGGGGAAATGCGGCTTTTGACGAGGTTTTATATTGGGCAAAAAAAGCGAATTTGATTGCGACGGCGGCGGATACTAGGGCAGGCGACGATTACATAAAGATCGATTGGAAAACACCGAGGCTGCTGATTTTTGGATCTGAGGCTCACGGTCTCAGCAGCTCGGAACTTGAAAATATCGGCCAAAAGATACGCATACCAATGGAAAACGGTGTCGAAAGCTTAAATCTTGCGGTTTCGGCCGGCA
>JAYVER010000010.1:0-17858 GCA_043748725.1 Chloracidobacterium sp.
GAACAGGTCGCAAAATATTCGCCAAACTCAGTTATCATCGTCGTCTCAAATCCACTCGACGCAATGACGCAGGTCGCGTTTCGCAAATCGGGCTTCCCAAAAAACCGCGTGATCGGCATGGCCGGCGTGCTCGATTCCGCCCGTATGCGCTGCTTTTTGGCCGAAGAGCTTAACGTCTCGGTTGAAAACGTCACGGCATTCGTCCTCGGCGGCCACGGCGACACGATGGTGCCGCTGCCGCGTTACTCGACCTGTGCCGGCATACCGGTGACCGAGCTGATCGCCAAAGACAAGCTCGACGCGATCCTCGCCCGTACCGCCAACGGCGGTGCCGAGATCGTCGGACTGCTCAAAACAGGTTCCGCCTACTACGCACCATCGTTAGGCGCCGTCGAGATGGCCGAAGCCATTTTGAAAGACAAAAAGAAAATTCTGCCCTGCGCCGTCTTTCTCGAAGGCGAATACGGCATCAGCAACCTCTTTGTCGGCGTGCCGGTCAAGCTCGGCAAAAACGGTGTCGAACAGATAATCGAGATCAACCTCACCAACGACGAGCGCACCGCCCTCCACAAAAGCGCCGCCGCCGTCCAGGAATTGGTCGATATTCTCAATATCTGACCGTGTTAAGAGTCGGGCTACTGCCCGACTCGTGGTCAATCTGCAAAATGGCGGGCGGTAGCCCGCCTCTTAACGTCATCCTTGTTTGCGGCGTTTCTCAAAAACTCTTCCGGAAAAGATACGTCATCTTGATAAAAAATGTCCGGTTCAACTGGAGAAATCCTGTCTGCGGCTGCCCGAAAACGTAGCCTTTGTAGGTCGAATTATCGTTATAGCCGATATACAATGCCTTGCCGACACTTGGGGTCCAGGCAAACGTATATTGTCCGAAAACCTTGTCGCTCAAGGTGTTGTAATAAATTCTCGCCTTCAAATTAACAAACCGCGAAAATTGATAAGTTGAACTAAACGACAAATTATTCGATTCGTACGCGAATAAATTTGTTGCATTCCGTCTAAGGCTGGATTTGTTATAACTAAGAGAAAAATTGAAATTATCCGTTGGTTTGAAACTTGCCCCAACACCATAATAAAGTCCCGTCGCTTCGCCCGGATCAAGCGGTGCATTCTGACCAAGGGCAAGCGCTGCGGGGCTGACACGCGGAAAATCCCGTCCCGCGCCAAAATCATAATCAAAACTATTAAAGGACAAACTCAGGTTTGAATTTATGGAAAACCGTTTGCTAAATCGCTTAAAAAAGTATGTGAAACTGCTGTATTGAAGCGCGTCGCGCTGCGGCGCTCCAAAAAAAGTTCCGGCTCGCACCGCATTTCTCGCGGGCCCGAATTCGTCTTCGTAAATCTTTTCGCGCCCGATCGAAAATCCGCTACCAATGTTGGCATTATTCTTCAAACTCAGATTCCCGTTGAGACTCGTCCCCCAGCCCTGAAGCCGTCCCGAGAAATTATTTCGGTAGCCAAAGCTCGTGCGGAGACTCTTCCTGATAATGAATGCCTTTGGAGCCGGGTCCGAGTTAATACTTCCATACGCAAAATGACCCATTGTGTTTGTCTGGCTCGTAAAGCCCATGTCTGCGCGAAAGTTGTTCGTGGTTCCTTCGCCACTAAAACCGTAATTGTAATTTTTTGAGCTAAATCGGTAGCCGTAATCAAAGCTTACTCCATTGCCGGTTTTGTATTTGTAATCATCCGTTTTCGGATCGTAAAAATAGTTTCTCGATGTTGATCCCAAAACCTGTGCGCTAAAGTTTGACTGCTTATTAATTTTCCAGTGGGCATCAAAACCCGCGACCTGATTGTGCTTTTGCGGATAGGTGTAGCTGGTCGCGAGAAAACCTATATCCGACTCTTTTCCAACATCGCGTTTCAAACGAACAACCCCGACAAACGCCTTTTTTCTGAGCGGATTGTAAAGCGGATCATCAACCGCGCCAAAAACGCCAAAAGAGTTTCGGCCTATCTTGCCGGTTAGTTTTACTGCAATATCGGGGTTCTCGACCCGTCGAGTATAGACTGCCTGAATGGATGTCTCAAAAATATCGACACCCTCGAGAAAAAACGGCCGCTTTTCAGAAAAATAGATCGGGAAACGTTGATTAGCCTCGACCACCGGTGCATCGGCTTCGGCGTCGGCAAAATCCGGATTATAAGCCATGTCGAGCGTAACGTTGGACGAAATGCTGTACTTTGCGGTAAAGCCAAAATCAGTTCTTACCGGTGGATTGGAAAAATGCGTTAAGCTCGTGCGGCTACCGGTTTCCTTTGCGGTAAAAGTCGGAATAATCTCCAGCGTCCGCTCGGTCTTGACGTCATCAAGACCGGTAATCTTACCAAATTTATTCAAAAACCCCGGAACACCACGCGGCAGCGGCACCCACGAATCATACTCGCCGTTCCCCCTGGCAATGCTTCGGGAGGCATTAAAACCCCACGATTTTCCTTTGCCAGCCACGTAGTGTATCGATTTGAAAGGAATCTTAACCTCGACCGACCAACCCCAATCCTCGATCACGCCTTTCGATTCAAACAAAACATCTACATTGTAATCGGTTCCCCGCCCTTCGGTTTGAATCCCGTCCTGCTGGATTCCCAGCGGATTGAACCCAAAATTATAGGCCCGACGGGTATCGTTGTATGTATCGATCCAAAACTGGACATTATCTTCGCCAAAAACGCCGTCCCGCTGGACGACACTGGCGCGAATTTTGTCTTTCTCATCCCAACACTTAAAGGCGACATAAAAATATTTCTCATCATACCCAAGATACACTTCCGTTCGGTTTGAAGCCGCAATATTGTCTGCCGGAGATGTTTGAATAAAGTCCTTCAAAACAGCCGCCTGATTCCATATCTCATCATCCAGTTTTCCATCGATCACAGGCGATACCGCAAATTTTGGCACGGTTACGGGCTGACGAACCACTTTAGTTAAAATTCCGGCAATCTTGTTATTGTCAGCCGCTGTTGTTTCTGTAGAAGTTGTGGCTTGTGAAAAACCGCAGATGACAAAAAATAAAACAAATAAAAATGCAGATAAATCTTTCATTAGTGCCTTGTTTGGATTTATTTCTTATTGTCGAAAAAAAATGAATACCGAGCGTAAATGGTTGTATAACGCATAGTTGGTAGTAAATGTTGCGTTTTAGCTTACAACGGGCGAAGGGTATTTGTCCGGTAAGGGTATCTTTATATGAAAAAGCTCCGCTCGGTTTTGACGACTTTTCGCATGATGCTCACTCATCTTGCCGTTTGTAAAGCCGCGTTGCGACGTTACCAAGCGGGAATCTTGAGATCCATTCAGGCGCTCCATCTGTTTCAGCGCTCCAGGATGAAGCAACACATTTTTTGCTCAAAAATCATTCAATCTGACCGATTCGATCATTCACTTTGACTCAATATATCCCTATGAGTAAGGTACTCAACGCAGCTAACCACAATCATTTCTATATTTACCTCTTTGGCACAGTCTTTGTATTAGGAAAGCCGACGGCATATGCCGAAAATTATAAGCCCCGAATAAGGAGCACTAAAACATCATGAAGGTCATGTCAATAAAAATATCGATCGCACAACGAATAGCATCGGCTGCTGTTCTGGCATCGTTCCTCTTTACAAACGCGTTCGCCGTGAGCACGTTTCGCAACGACACCATCCGTGTTGCCGCGAACTCACCGGCTTTGGCGAAATATACCACCGATTTGACGCAGCTTGGCCGTGAAGGAAGATTGCGTGAAAACCTGAAGTTCGAGGGTGAAACACTTCACCTCGCGAACGTTCTGGCAGAAGGTGGTCGTCGTCAGCCGGTTATCATCGACGAAACAAAAGAAGCTCAAAATGCGATCGTCGAACAGCTTGCCATCCGCATTGCTAAAGGCTCGGTGCCCACTAACTTGGCGGGAAAGTCGATCTTAAAGCTTGAGACGGCCGTGTTATTTTCAAATGCACGCACCTCGGCAGATGCTGCGCAGGCTATCGATTCGTTAGTGAACGAGGTCGTCGCATCCAAAGGACAGATCATTCTGTACGTGGACGAACTGACCAATCTCGTCGGCTCCAATGCTTCGAGCACAAGACTTTTTGACAGTGTTGCTGCGGGAAAACTCATCGTCATCGGTGGCAGTTCGGCCGCCGCTTATGGCGAGCGTATCGAGTCACAGCCTGAGATCGCCGCATTTTTTGCAGGCATTCTTGTGACCGACAGAAGCAACGCGGTGGCAGAAACTGACACCGGAAAAAGGGAAGAAAAAAGCGAGTTTCGCGGTGACAATGTATCGCCCGACCTTCGCGAAATGATGGCCCAGGACCCGAGCGGCAAAAAGCGGGTTGACGTTATTTTGCAGGCCAAGGATGCCGAGAATGCCGCTCTGCGCTCCATTTTGGACGACGGTCATGCACGCATTTCCGAACGTATCGGAAACGACGATACCCTCGTCGCTAATCTGCCGCTTTCGGCTCTTAATAGTCTTTCTACAAGTGGGCTGATCAATTATGTTTCGCCCGACCGCGAAGTTAAATCGTTTGGCCATATTGAAACCACCAGTGGAACATCGGTTATGCGGTCACAGCCCACGGGGTTCGGTCGCGCATCCGCTTACTCGCTTGACGGTGCGGGGGTCGGCGTTGCGGTTTTGGACTCGGGCGTTTATGCCGCACAAAAATCGTTCAACGACGGCACAGCGGCCTCGCGTGTGGTTTATAGCAGGAGTTTTGTTTCGGGCGTTACATCAACCGAAGACGATTACGGACACGGAACACACGTTGCTTCAATTGCGGCGGGAAGCGCTTCGAGAGATTCAAGCGCGTATAAAGGCATTGCTTCGAAAACCAATATCATAAACCTGAAAGTTCTCAATGGTTTAGGCTTCGGCTCAACTTCCGCGTTACTGAGCGCTCTTGATTGGGTAATTGCCAACCGCACAACCTACAACATTCGCGTCGTCAACATCAGTCTCGGAACTCCGGCGATTGACACTTATACAAACGACCCGCTATGTCGCAAAGTTCAAAGCGTCAACAGTTACGGTATCCTGGTCGTTGCGGCGGCCGGCAATAACGGCAAAAACTTTCTGACCGGACAAAAAATTTACGGACAGGTTCATTCGCCCGGCAACGACCCGTCGGTTTTGACAGTCGGCGCGAGCAATTCGATGGGAACCGATTCGCGTAGCGATGACATTATGGCGACATACAGCTCGCATGGGCCGACACGGAGCTACTATACCGATTCAACCGGACGCCACTATGACAATGTCATCAAGCCCGACATTGTTGCACCGGGCAACATGATCATCGCCGCCAAAGCAAAATCAACCAGCACTTTGATAACACTCTTTCCGTCATTGACGAACTCGACTCTTGATATTGCCGGCGACGACAACGACGTAATGTATCTCAGCGGTACGTCGATGTCCACTCCGATGGTTTCGGGGGCGGCGGCTCTGTTGTTTCAAATGAATCCGAAAATGTCACCGACAGCGGTGAAAATGGCCCTAGAGTACACCGCACAGCCTCTGAACGGCGTCAATATGCTCGAACAGGGCGCCGGACAGTTGAATGTTGAAGGCGCGGTAAGACTCGCCCGCCTGTACAAGTTTGATACGAAATTCGACGACCTTGCTGCAAATACGCCAATATTGCAGTCAGGCCAATCGTTCCCGACCGCCTCCAGCACGGTCGGCGGCACAACATTCCCCTGGGCGCAGGGAATCCTGACGAATCACTTTTATCTGACCGGGCAAAACCTGGCCGCAACATACGAGTGGGGCTATGATTCCGGTTGGTGGTTCGAACGCGGCATAAATTATAGCGACGCCGGGGTGCCATCCTTTAATAGTAATTTTGGCAGCGGCGTTACGATTAACCAAAATGTGCTGACCAGCAACGGCACCGCGATGGGCGGCGGCAGCGTTATGATTGCCTCCGGAGTGCTCGTCGGCGACGGCGTGCTCGTCGGTGACGGTGTGCTTGTCGGCGACGGAGTTCTGGTTGGTGACGGCGTGCTGGTCGGTGACGGTGTTTTAGTCGGCGACACGACGTTCGCACAAACTGTTTTGGTCGGGGGCGATAATACGGCTCGGATGCAGTAACGTAGCAAATAATTGTAATGAGGAGGATAAACAAATGCTACAACTAACTACTGCACAACCGCACGACACGCCGCGATTTGAGATCGCACCGTACACAATGCTCGCTCCGGACATGACAAAAGTTCGCGAGCTGACGGCGGAAGACACCATCGAAGTGCAAGCTTTCCTTGCAATCAGGCCCGTTCACACCGTGGTAATGTCCAGCTTTATCGTTGACAACGGGATTGAGAGTGAACTTAACCGAGGTAAATTCTTTGCCTACCGCAACGGTGGCGACATCGAGGGAATCGCTTTGATCGGCCACACGACGCTTGTTGAAACTCGAAGCGGAGCCGCAATAAAAGCCCTCGCATTCTGTGCTCGGACATCTGAAACCCCGATCCATCTGATCATGTCGAGCGGTAACGACGCCGAAAGGTTCTGGTTTCACTTGACAGACGGCGTTAAACAGCCGAGATTGACATGTACCGAAGCATTGTTCGAGGTCGCGTTTCCATACGCAGTGCAAAAATGCGAATGGAACATCGGAAACGCCGACATGAGCCAGCTTGAATTGGTCGCCGAGGCACAGGCCGAGATTGCGTTTGTCGAATGCGGCGTTGACCCGATGCTGAAAGACCGTGAGGGATTTCTCAAGCGTGTCGCACGACGTATCGAACAGGATCGTGTATTCACGGTCTTTGAAAACGGCAAGCTGATCTTTAAGGCTGACATCATCGCCGAAACCAGCGAAACGATCTATCTCGAGGGCATTTACGTCAATCCTGATTATCGCGGACAAGGAATCGGTCCAAGCTGCCTCGCGGCCTTGACGCTTAGCCTGCTTAACCGTGTTGAGAATATCTGTATGCTCAGCAACGTCGATTTCGCCGGAGCTCATAAGAGCTATCACAAGGCCGGTTATGCGCGAACGGATCAATGCGTAACACTATTTGTTTAGATAAGGCAGTGTCCTGATTTGTGTTGTTCGAAACATCTTTGTGACCTTCGTGTCTTCACTTTGTGTACTTTGTGATCAAAAACCTCGTTTATCACAAAGTACACAAAGCGCGGACACAAAGAACACTAAGCCCGATCAAAGGCTCCGAGGATGCCAACACAAACAACCCCCTTAGAGAAATATTACTGGACAACAATGTTAAACTCGTTCATAATAAGCTGGGTTCAAAATATGGGCCCGGCTTTCCCTTTTTCATGCGGCTCCTGCCAAAACTCGTTATATCAGATACTTGTATGCTCCGAAAACTATCGGAGATTAATCGCTAACCTCCTTTTAGCCGCATTTCATGAATAACCAAAAAGTCTCGGGCCGTTACATGTGGGCCGTGATCACAATTGGAGTTATATGTTTGATCGAGGCATTTGCACGTCTGCCCATCGGACGGCTCGATTTGTATCTGTTAGTTCTCGCGGCATTCACAATTGGGCTTGGTTCTCGGATCACGATCCAAATACCGCGTTCGAAGATACACGTTGCGGTTTCGGACACATTTGTTTTCCTGGCGCTGCTGCTTTACGGTGCCGAGGTCGCAATAATCCTAGCTGCCTCCGAGGCGTTCTGCTCATCTTGGCGTTTTTGCAACAAAAAAATTACTGTCGTTTTCAACGCGGCAACAATGGCAATTTCGACGTCGCTGGTCGTGCTCACTTTGAAAGCTCTCGGCCTCTACGCAGCGAGCCAAATGCACGGTCAGCCGGACAATCGCTCTAATTTGATCATCGCCCTTTCGGTAATCGCTTTGACGCAGTTTGCTGTTAACACGTCTCTGGCCGCGATATACGGCGCGTTGAAGAATTCCCTGCCGTTATGGGAAACATGGAAAGCTAAATATATTTGGACATTCTTTTCCTATTTTATCGGTGCCGCGGGCGCGGGTATTCTGGTTCAAATGGCCGATACGATAGGGTTCGGCATTATTTTCGCGACATTTCCTGTAATTTTCTTCGTATTCCTGTCCTATCGGATGTATATGAAGAATGTCGAGATCGCAACCCAGCAGGCCGAACAGGCCGAGGAGTATGCCAGGATACTGGAAACGCAGTCCGAGGCACTAAAAGAATCCGAAGAACGTTTTCGCAGTGCTTTCGACTACGCCCCGATCGGTATCGGTCTTCTGGCTCCAACCGGCGTCTGGCTAAAGGTCAATCGGGCACTGACAAATATACTTGGATACACTGAGCACGAATTTCTTTCGATGGATTTTCAGGCTGTCACCTTTCCTGACGACCTCGGCGAAACGCTGGTAAAGGTGCACGAATTGCTTACCGGAAAGATCGCGAACTATCAGATGGAGCAACGCTACATCCATAAAACGGGCAGAACCGTCTGGACATCCTGGAGTGTTTCAACCTCGCACGACACAAAATCATCTCAGCCAAACCTCATATTTCAGATCCAGGACATAACGGGAAAAAAGTCCGCCGAAGAGCGGTTACAGCATGACGCAACACACGACGCTTTGACCGGTTTGCCTAATCGTGCGTTCTTTATGGATCGGCTTGATGCAGCGCTTGCAAAAACCCACGAAATTGACAGTTATAAGGTCAGCATTCTGTTTATCGATCTTGACCGGTTTAAGTATGTCAACGACAGTTTGGGGCATTTGATAGGCGATAAACTATTAAAGTCAATCGCGGAATGCCTTCGTGAATGCATGAGGCCATCAGACATCGTTGCCAGGCTCGGCGGTGACGAATTTACAATTCTTGTCGAGGGCAAGTACGACGCGGGCGAAGTTGTTAGAATAGCCGAACGCATCCAGAAGAAGTTTAGTATGCCGTTTGATCTAAGCGGTCACGAAGTTTACAGTTCGGCGAGCATCGGCATTTTGCACGCATCCGACAAACACACATCGCCCGAGGACATGATGCGCGACGCCGACACGGCGATGTATCAGGCAAAACGGGCAGGCAAAGCGAGGCACGAGGTCTTTGACGAAGATATGCACAGCGTCGCCAAAGAAACGCTCAGGCTCGAAACCGATCTCCGCCGAGCTGTCGAGCGCGAAGAGATTCAGGTCTATTATCAGCCGATCTATGAGTTAAAAACCGGCCGGATCGAAAGTCTCGAATCGCTCGCCCGCTGGCATCATGCGGAACTCGGGCCGATATCGCCAAGCAAGTTTATACCGCTCGCCGAGGAGATCGGCCTGATCGACAAGCTTTGCGAACAGGTGCTCAGACGCGCCTGCCGCGAGGTCGGCTCGTTGGCAAATCATGCCGTTGAAGAGACGATCCCGGTGAGCATTAATCTATCGTGCCGTCAGTTTAGCCAAAATGCTCTTGTACAAAATATCCACAATATTTTACTTGAGACCGATTTTTCTCCCGACAATCTGCGACTTGAGATCACCGAGTCTGTCTTTTTCGAACATCATGAGCGCGCGGTAATGATGCTCAATCAGCTTCGCGACAGCGGCGTCGAGATCAACATTGATGATTTTGGCACCGGCTATTCGAACCTCGGATATTTAAAGAAATTGCCCGTGTCCGCGCTCAAGATAGATCGTTCATTTGTATCTATGATCGACGAAAATGGCAAAAATGACGAGATTGTCCGGGCGATCGTCACTCTCGCACGAAATCTCGGTCTAAAAGTTGTAGCCGAAGGTATCGAAACCGATGCTCAATTAGCCGCGCTCAAAGCTCTCGAATGCGAAAGCGGCCAGGGATTCCTGTTTGCCGAGCCGATGCGCTTTGAAACGCTGCGTGAATTTATTGCCAATGGCGATCAGCTCGGTGCTCCGCAAAATCGATTCAACGACGTCTCGAATGTTACCGTGATCCAATAAACGGGACCCGCCAAATTTCCTCAAAAATACACGCGGTTGACGAATGCGTGTCCGACAGTGAACAATTGTTCAGTGAGGACATATGTATCGGAGACCTAAATTCCTGGAGATCCTTCTCGAGATTCGCCGTGAGATGGCTCTCGAAGCGGATTACGATGTTGAACTGTTTGCGGAGATCGCCCGTTCGGGAATTCGGCCGCCGACGGTTAAAACTCATGTGTCCACCCGGACGGAAGTTCATCAGGCAGCCGAGAGTCAGGAAAGTAAAAAAAATACCAGGTCACAAAGGTCAGTTATTAACTGATGTTACGGAAAGTGAATTTAGACGGCTTCAGCCGTTCCCGCGTTTCTCGGCCCTTAGCCACGTCCGTTTACGGCGTGGTTGGTATTCGAAAAAAAGGATTTGAGGGCGTTTTAACGTCCTTGTCAATTTGGCTTAAGCCGCTCAATTTAAGCCCGTTGAAACGGGCTATGCGGCAACATCGTTATCCTGACCACGCCATAAATGGCGTGGCTAAGTGCCGCTTCGCGGAAAGCCGTTTGAAAGCGGCTGAAATCAATAAATGACCCGCTACCTAGTTTCATGCATGATAGTTCTGGCCACGCTGACACTCGCGGCGGGACTTTTCTTTCCCGATTACTGGATTCACCGATATGACGAGCTTATCGCCCGGCAAGCCCGCGTTTATCGCCTCGATGAAAAATTAGTCTGGAGCCTGATCTACGAGGAAACCTATTTTCGTGCCTGGAAGATCGGCAATGCCGATGAGGTCGGCCTGATGCAGATAACGCCCGTCGTCGCCCGTGAGTGGGCCAGGGAAACCGGCCTCAAAGATTACGAAAAACAAGCGTCGGAAAACATTAACGAATTCCTCGCCGATCCGGAACGCAATATTCAGGTCGGCTGCTGGTATCTGGAAAAGCTGCGCGGGGCGTATCGCGGGCGTCCGGCGGAAACTGCAATGACGCTGGCCGCCTACAATGCCGGGCCGAGCCGCGTTGAGGAGTGGACGAAGGATGCGGATACGGCCGCCATGACGGAACCGGATTTTGTGTTACGTATCAATATTCCATCGACGCGGAGCTACGTCTCGACTATCCTCGAACGTTATCGCACCGCAGCCAGCGTGAAATAGTATGCAGATCCTTTCCTCCGGATACGTTCTGCCGATCACGTCAGAGCCGATCAGAAACGGCGCTGTTGCGATTGAAGGCGATGAAATCCTGGCTGTCGGAACACTCGTCGAAATTAAAGGCCAATTTCCTGAAACCGTCGTCTCCGAATACGGTGAAGCCGCTATTCTTCCAGGGCTCGTTAATTGTCATTCACATCTTGAGATAACGTCGATGCGCGGCGCCCTTGACGAGGTCGAGCACGATTTCAGTGCGTGGCTGCTGCGTCTGAACGACATCCGCGAAAAACTCTCCGACGAAGATATCCGTGCCGCAGCTCTTACCGGAGCGTTGGAAGGCGCGAGAGCAGGCGTGACGTGCTTTGGGGATATAGGACGGTTCGGCGTGGCGGGTTTTGAAGCTCTTAAGACAGTCGGGCTTCGCGGCATTCTGTTTCAGGAGACCGAATTCTCAGCGGAGAGCCGCACGGCGGAGCCCGACTTTGCGCTGCTCATCAAAAAATTCGAAACGCTGCGCTCCGGCGAGACCGACCTTGTAAAAGTCGGCATCTCGCCGCATTCGCCATATACCGTCAGTCCAAGGCTTTTTGAGATGATCGCCGATTTCGCCGTCGCAAATCACGTAAAACTTACCATCCATGCCGCCGAATCCGCCGACGAGAGCGAGTTATTGCAACACGGAACGGGCTTTTTCACCGGCATCTACGAGAAATACGGCGTTAAGTGGGACAGCCCCCATTGCTCGACCATGGAGTATCTCGACCGCCTTGGCGTGCTTCGCTCCAAACCCCTGCTCGCCCATTGCGTGACCGTTTCATCGTGTGACATTGCCTTGATCGTCCAAAGCGGCTCGACCGTCGCCCATTGTCCAAAATCAAACGCCAAATTTGGCCACGGCTACGCTCCGTTCGAACAGTTTTTGGATGCCGAAATTGCTGTTGGTCTTGGCAGCGATTCAGTCGCAAGCAACAATGTCTGCGACCTACTCGAAGAATCACGTTTCGCCGCTCTCGTCTCGAGAAACCGCATGAGCTCGGCAAGATTTATCGAAGCAAAAGAGGTTCTCGAAACCGCGACCCTCGGCGGTGCAAAGGCGCTGGACCTCGATGCCGCGATAGGCTCGCTCGAACCCGGCAAACAGGCCGACATCGCCATCATCTCGCTTTCGAACGTCGCCCAGCAACCCATAAACGACATCCACGCCGCACTCGTCTATTCTTCGAATGCGAGAGATGTCGTGATGACAATGGTCGCCGGTGACGAGATCTGCAATAATCGTGGCCCAACGAGAGTCGATGAAGCCGAAATAAGGCGAAGATCCAAAAAACTGGGCAGCGCATGAAATGAGATAAAGGCCTGCTCTTATTCAGTTTTCATTCCGCATAGCGATAATTTTGTGTTCGGCTATTTCAAAACTTTTGCATCATAAACTACCTTGCCGCCGACTATAGTAAGAATGCTCCGGGTCTTTGGCAGTTCGCCGAGAGGTACCGTGAAAATGTCTTGCGAGAGGACGGTGAAGTCAGCTTGTTTGCCGTTCGCGATCGTGCCCTTTTCGTTTTCGGCAAATTCCGCATACGCCGATCCACGTGTATATGCTTCGACGGCCTGTTCACGCGTGATCGCTTCCGTGGGTCTTGCCGGATGAATGGCGGCGAACATTATATTCAAATACGGATTCATCGCGCCAATCGAACTATCTGTAGCATCCGAGCCGATCGCTATCGGAATGCCGGCGTCGATCAGTGAGCGCAGCGGTAAATACTTATGATTATTTCCGTAACGGCTATTCATTAGATCTTTTAGCGAAAAATGCGTCGGGTTCTCGACGACAGTTACTCCTAAGCGGCGAGCGCGAGGTATCAGATCAGGTAGCAAGCCGTCGCCGTGCTCGATCCTGACACGCTTTGATTTCCAATCGATCTTTTCGCCAGCCTTATCCATACCGTCCAGAAGAGCTTCAGTGGTTCTGTCACCCACGCTGTGCATGATGAGCTGTTGTTTGAACATCAGTGATTCTTTGACCATTGATGCAATATCTAATTCGGTAAAATTAAGCTTGCCTGACCAGTCCGGACGATCGTTATAAGGCTTGCGCAGTACCGCGCCGCGTTCGATCGGCGTGCCGTCGGGTATCCATTTGATGCCGCTGACTTTTACTTTCGAATTAGGAAGCTGAAGTTTGGGGATCTGGCGAATTTCTGACAAATCGCGCCCCTGCGTGGTCGTCATCGAAAAAGGGATCGCCCGCACCCGAATCGGCAAGTCGGCTTTTACAAGCAGACGGGCGAAGCGGTCAATCGGCATGAACGCCATAATCTGCATCGAGGTAATACCATAGCAAACCGCCTCATCGGCCAACGCCCGCAAATCTTTTATTATGTCCTGATCTGATATTTGGCTAACGAGACTTCGATTTGGCTTCCACTGAGCGTATTCCCACAATTTGCCGCTGATTCGCTTCGACCCGGCGACACGCTCATAGTAGCCGCCCACAGGGTCGGGTTCCTCCTCGACTATGTGCAAGAGCGGCATCGCCGCCGAGTTAATGATATATCCGTGCCCATCGTATCTGATCAGAACAGGATGGTCCGAAGCGATCCGGTCAAGAGCAAACCGCGTTGCCTCCGATCCGGGCTTGTCGGCTAATCCAAGATCGCCGAATATCCATGTTCCCTTTGATGTTTGTTTGGCAGCCGCTTCAATAGCATCGACTGTTTCATTCCAACTTGGGTTTATGCTCTTGAATTGCAGCGTGTAGCCTTTAGGGTCGGGCATGAAGTGAAAATGCGCGTCATTGATGCCGGGGATAACCACGCGACTTAGTAAATCAATCAGCCGGGTTTTTACTCCAGCTAAGGATTCAATCTCAGCAGATGTGCCGACAGCAATAATGCGTTTCCCGCGAATGGCAACCGCTTCGGCGTAAGGTTTCGCCGCATCCGAAGTGAAAACTTTGCCGTTTAGCAAAATCAAATCCGCCGGCGCTTGCTGCCCTAAAACAGAGAGAGGCAGTAATGCGCTAAGCAGTACGGTAAGTGCAATTCTTTTCATTATTCTTTCCTTATAGCGGTGAAACTCGTTGCGACCTAACGCCTTGTATCTGCGGGGCCGCGTGTGACATTCAGGGATACATGAGAGACCCGCTTAGCGGCCTTCGCTTCATGCGTTTATAGGCCGGTGGCTGTTGATGCATCCTGTACAGGATACGGCCGTCTTGTGGCAGCAAACTGTCTTTGCCATCAGATCGTGCTTAATGCGGCGATGTGAACCGATGTACCGTAATTTTGTCTCCCACCTCAATACTCATTAAATCTTCACCCACTTCGAACGGGCCTGAGTAGGTTTTGCGTGTTAGAGACACAAGATCATCAACTGTCGGGGCGCTTATCGTGAGGTCAGTGCTCAACAAAACAATATGCGTGTACACTGCCAGCCTGGGCTTCACGCGGTCAAACACTCTGCCCGCATCCTCCGGCGTCGTATGATGGCCGATGATTCGTCGCGCCGCATCCGACGTGCTCAGGTTTTCCGCTTTCGCCACCCCGACCTCATGAAACAATACATCCGCTCCCTTGGAGAAACGGATCAGGTTTTCGCTGAACCGCGTATCACCAGAGAGCACAACGGACCGGCCCTGATAGTCTATGCGATAGCCGAAGGCCGGTTTGATGAACTCACCATGATCTACGTTGAATGCCGTGACCTTGAGGCCATTCTTTTCATAGACCACACCCTCTGTGATCTCCCTGGTAATGATTGCCGCGCCTACTGGAGGAATTTTCTCGTCCGCAATGCGAATCCGAATGTCGGCCTGATACGCCTTCTTCAGATAAAGCATCATCTGCGTCGTTCCCACCGGGCCATACACACGCATCGGCTTAGTCCGGTGACCGAAAGGAGACGGGAGCCATCCCGTCAACCAAAGATCAGGAAAGCCCACGACGTGGTCGGAGTGGAGGTGAGTGAAAAACACGGCAGTCACATCGCGCATGGGGATATGAAGCTGCCACAGACGTAACGACGCCCCACGACCACAATCAAAAAGCAGTTTTTCTGATCCCGCTTCGACCAGGATGCTTGGGCCAAACCGTTCGATTATAGGAACAGGAGTCCCTGTTCCCAGCAAGGTCACCTTGATGTCTTGCGACAAGGTAATCATCGGGATCAATAAAATGAGAAAAGTCCCAAGGTACTTGCGCGAGAAGGTGTTAAGCATGGTGATCCTATTTATGCGAGACCGCAATCCGACTAAAACAAAGCGAAATGGTGAAAATAATAACTTGTTACTGGATTGACGATATACCTCTGCTCTCACCTTTGCAAAGCGCTTTATTGGCAAGGCGATCTGACGGCAATAAGAGGTGTGGCTTTGGTCTTAGCATTCGCATTTGATGGCGGGCTCGTCCGCTCATGCCCCCTAGTATTTAAAAGACCTGACTCCTTCCAGATTGGATTCTTTTCTTAAAACGGTCACAAAGTGCACGCTCACGTTTGTTTCTCCGGCAGGTGACAACTGAAACGCCACCTTATTTTCCATTCCGCCGGCAAACTGATTATCTCCTTTGTAAGAAAATGCTTCCCTGAACTGCCCATTCCATTTCATGAAAAGTAAATCGCCATCGCGATCAAATTCAATGATTGATTTATCGTTCATGATGTACAGACCGGTCAATTTTTCAAAGAGAGCGTCACTAGGTCTTATTTCCGTCCCCATCACAACATCGAAACTGATCGTCTTCTCGTTTCGTGCGTTGTTAGAAGTGGTAAGAATTCTATTGATCGCTCCAGGAAATGAAGAGCATGGATCGTGTTCGATGTTTGGATCGTCTTTAAAATAAAACTGAGTAATCAAATTTTGCTGGTTTTCCCCGGACAACCTCATGTGAATGTGGGCGGGCCGAAGAATGTCGCTGCCGGGAGCAGCCGGGTAAGGCACGGGCCGCGAGGTGATGAAATGGTATTTTCCATCCGTGCCTGTTTTTTGCGTGCCGCGGTATCTGTATTCATTCGAGGTGTTGTCGTATGCCTGGTTATGATCACATTGCCACACTTCGATAAGGCAATTTCGAAAAGGCTTCCTCCCGTCATTCTCAAATACCCCGCCCCTGAGATGAAGTAATTCGCTAGCGTACCCCTTAGGATTGATGTCGATTCGGAGTGGTGCATTGGGACGGTAATACGGCCCTAGGATGTCTGTTGTTGTTGGGCTGTCTCCAACAAACTTGTTACCCGCCAATTGAATGTTTCCCAGTACACCCACACTCAGCACAGACAGACCGGAGTTCTTAAGAAATGTTCGTCGCTGCATTTTTGAATCTATCCTTTCACCGTCCCACAAGAGAAAGCGGTTCCCGACTCAGCCGCAATTTCGCCAATACTAGCATTTTTGGAGGCAGTTCTACGAAACCGTCGGCGCCGCAATGTTTCCACTCGCCACAGCTCATGACATCCAGCGTGCCATGGATGATGAAAAAAACTCTCTTTCCTCCTTATGAATGAAAATGCGGCGGCGGTCCATGCATATGAGGCGGCAATGTGATCTCAACGATCCCATTTGAGTCATCTGTATCGATACGTCGGATCTTGTGTTCCAGCACCCAAAGCGTGTCGTCGTTGTTCATGGTGATTCCTCCTTTTTCATTTCAAATATCACTGTTTCAGGTCGATCGGAATCGTCGAGGTCTTCTGAACCCCCGTCTTGCCGACCTCAAGTTCAACTGCGGCCGCATTTGCCGGAATTACGTAGGCCATAACGTAATCCTGAAAACCCGGACATTGAAGATTGCTATCGCTCGAGTTTTCCGGAACAGAAGGCTCACCATTAGTTAGCAGGCGAAAGAATTCAGGAACGAAACCTCCGCCGCCTTCCTTACATGTGATGTGAACCGTCACATTCAAGTAGCGTTTGCCTAACGCCGCCCGATGACCAAAACCGTCCACGTCTATGTTTGCGCTTTGAATCGCGTAGGTGTTCGTCGGGTCTTTGGTTGTTTTTTCGTCGCTTTTGAGATTAAGGGTCATCGGATATTGCGGCGGCGAAATAGGGCCGTCGAGCATGAGCGTAGCCGGTTCCTTATCTTGCTCGTCGAGAGTGATTTGAGCGCCCGTCCATTGGGACGACTCAGGCACGTGAAAGCTTATCTTGCGCTCCTGCGTATCACGCGGCTGGAGATTGTCTTCATAAGGGCGTTTGTATATCGAGCCGTCGCCGAGTTTTAGCTGCCATTGCCCATTTCTGATAGTGACGCCCTCTTTCGCCATATTGACAATTGAAAATGTTATGTCCGCAACCGCGGGTTTTGAATTGTCTATCGGCAGATCGTCTGCAACTCGCACAGAGATCACGGCTTTGGTCACGGTGTATTGCAGATTGGCATATTTAAACACGCGCGGCTGTGTGCTCTGAAGTGCGAGTTCGACCGGCGACGACGCGGGTCTGGCATTCACGGCGGGTTGATTTGCATTCGCACCGGAACCACCGCCGCCAGACAGAGACTTTCCGATACTACTGCATCCCGCGACCAAAAATATGCCACAAAGTGAGACTAGAATAAGATTACCGCTTGCCGATTGGCCTGGTCGTTTGGTGCCTCGCGGGTCTCTATTAAAATTCGACACTGGGTTTTTCATAATTCTCCTTACTAAGGACGACTAAATTTAAAAAGCACGAATACATTTTAAACTTCGTCGCGATGAGCCTATATGTAAAATACTCGCTACTTCGGAATCGCTTGTTATTTCTTATTGGCGTTTTCGTCCGCTTTATATTTTTCAAGCTGCGCTTTGAAATCCTTGCAATTTTTTGCCAATGCAACTTTATCGGTTTT
>JAYVER010000011.1:0-2599 GCA_043748725.1 Chloracidobacterium sp.
GAAATCACCAAAGTCTCAAACAAATAACCCCCAACTTTTCAAAAAAATCGCGATTCCTTCCAAACCGTGAAAAGATTCCGGTTATTCAAAGGACTCTATCTGTTATTATCCGTGTAAATCCGTGTCTAATTTCGGTAACTTATCTGAGAGGATCAGCCCGCTTTGAAAAGCTCTTCATTGACTTTTTGGCCAAACGTCACGGTGCCGACGTCGGTTTCTTCGATAATCTTATCGTTGGCCCATAGCACAGTTCGATATGGGACGAGCGTGCCCTGGGCATAATTATAATCGTAGAATTTGCGGCGATATTTGACGCCGCCTTCTTCGTAGGTGAGCATCAGCACGCGAAATGTTTTGGCGCTGACGTAAAATCGCGTCTTGCGCTCCGCCTTATCCGTCAGATCGACTACGTATAAATCGACGCCCATGACTTTTTCACGCGTGCCGAGCTCGATCTTCGACTCATTTTCTTTGTAGCGGAGCAGAGCCTCGATGCCGTGGACGATTTGATTTTCAAAGCTCTTGGAGGCGTCTTCGCGTGGTGCGAAAACCGTGTTGTTGTAGATGCCAAATATTTTCTGGTCGCTAAAAACGAGCGAATAACGGGCATTAGAAAACTCCTGATCGAGCCTTATCCGTTCTTTGCTGAGCGTGTCACCCCGCATGACGAACCGCTGATAGCTGGCCTGTTCGACCTTGCCATCGGCGGCCGTGTAGGTTGATTTGCCGCGTTCAAACGTCGTCTTTCGAATCTGATTAAGTGTCGCCCGCCCGCCGGGAAATGCATAGAACACGATCGAGGTCTCGGCGACCTGTTCAGCCGTTGTCACCTTCGGAATGCCCTTTGCCACTGGTGTCGGCTCAGGTTTTTTTTCGGGTTTTTTGGTTATTACGGCCGGGGTCGGGACAGGTTTCACATCCGGCTTTTTGGTTTGAATAACCTGTGCATAGACGCCGCCCGCCAATATGCACGAACATAAAACCACCAAAATTGTTGATCGGGATAACAAGAACAACTTCTGCATAATCAAATTGAAAATCCGTAAATGCGGATTGTAGCACAAAGAGCCTCGATCAGCACTAAAGCCACTCGACGTATCAACTTGATGATATCTTGAGCGGAAAGGATGCATTCGTTAGCGGAAAATGGAAAGTGGAAAACGGAACGTGAGTAGTTCAATTTTTGCTTCCTATTTTCCATTGTCCGTTTTACGTTTTACACTTTGAATCATGCTCCATGTCGCTCTTGTCGAACCCGAGATACCGCCGAATACCGGAAACATTGCCCGACTGTGTGCAGCGACATTGACGGAACTGCATATTGTTGGAGCGACAGGATTTAGGATGGATGACCGGACGTTGAAACGCTCCGGGCTTGATTATTGGGAACACGTCGATCTGCACCGGCACCTTGATCTGGAACATCTTTATCAGCATCTGCCGGATTCGCGTTTTCTGTATCTTACGACCAAAGCCGAGCGATCGTATGCCGATTTTGAGTTTATGGAAAATGACTGCCTTGTCTTTGGCCGCGAGACACGCGGTTTGCCGGAGGAATTGCTTCGTGCAAACTGGGACAGATGCCTCACGATCCCGATGCTAAATAAAAATGTCCGCAGCCTCAATCTTGCGACCAGCGTCGGCATTGTTCTGTACGAAGCTTTGCGCCAAACCAGTTTTCGATAGTGTCGGTAGCCCGACCGTGAGGGGGAGGGCTTAAACACTCGCTACCTCTCTCACGGTCGGCTACCAACTGAAACATTATTACAAATCTTTACATTTAGCTCACTTTTCGGACACCTTTCCGCTCGTAAAATACGTCATATAACCGTCATGAAATATGGACGTATTCTGAAATAAGAATACTGGAGGTTATATGAATAAATTTAGATCATTTTTCGCTCTAATTATTGCAATCACGGCTTTATCGATCGTTAACGTAAATGCTCAGCGTTTTTCCGGCAAAACGAAGCCGGCCAGATCTCTTGAGCAGCAGATATTTAACAAATTGGTCAACGTGACCGATTACGGGGTGTTCGATTTTATCTCGTTCGAAATCAACGGCGGGACGGTTACGTTGAACGGAAAGATCAACTCGCTCGGCACTAAAGGTCGTGCGGCATCGGCCATAAAGGACCTGCCGGGCGTAACGCGCGTGGTGAACAACATCGAGTATCTGCCGCCATCGTCTTTTGACGATGCGATCCGCCGTCGGATGCTGCGCACATTCACCGAACGCGGCCCGTCGCAATACTTTTCTGAGATTAGACCGGAGGTGCGGATCATCGTTGAAAATGGAAGGGTCACGCTCGAGGGCTACGTTTACACGTCTGGCGACCGTAATACGCTGAATATTCTCGCAAACGGCGTGAATGGAGTTTTTCACGTTCAAAACAATCTGATCGTCGGCAAACCGGCTGATCGATAATCTGCGAACGCAAATTACACGAATCGGTCGGGCAACAGTGCCCGGCCTTTTTTGCTCGAAGCTCGCTCTTCTTAATTAATAGAGTCCTTTGAATAACCGGAATCTTTTCACGGTTTGGAAGGAATCGCGATTTTTTTGAAAAGTTGGGGGTTATTTGTTTGAGACTTTGGT
>JAYVER010000012.1:0-6896 GCA_043748725.1 Chloracidobacterium sp.
TGGCTCTACATTGGGCTGCGTTTTCCGACTACGGCAATTTCGAGATTCAAACCTCTACACTCCTGTTTCGACCAAACGACCGCAATCGAAAAGAAACGGAGAATTACAGTTAGTACAAAACTTGAATGTGACAATAATCGCGTCGTAAGGTGAAGTAGCAGCATTATGATCGTTCCCTCCTGAGAATAGAAATCCGAAACGAATTTCAAATGTGACTCAATTTCGGCAATTGTATTCTCAAGAGGGGCTAATATCAAGAAGTGGTCACCGTAACAGTGGAATAATTATGTTTTCGTTAAAACCGAAGACCAATTCGTAACGATTTTCATTACTGCGTCAATATGAGTTTTCATGTATTCGTCACGTTCGATAAACGGGACGATGGAGCGAATGCGATTGTAAATCTCGCGTGTTCCACGGCCTAGTTTTGTCTCGGCTCCACGCTTTTTCTTTGTAAAATCAATTCCCTGGGCCGCGCACAGTAATTCAAGCGATAGGATCGTCTCAAGATTTTCGGCAACCTGACGCATCTTCAAAACGGCGGTTACGCCCATCGAGACGTGATCTTCGACATTTGCCGAGCTGGGTATTGTATCGACGCTTGCGGGGTGTGAGAGTATTTTGTTCTCGGTACAAAGGGCGGCAGCCGTGTATTGGACGATCATAAAACCTGAATTCAGACCGCCATGTTCTGTTAGAAAAGGAGGTAGAACGTGAGCGTTAGACGCTTCGTCCGTTAGCCGCATAATTCGCCGCTCAGAGATATTTCCAAGCTCCGAAAGAGCAATCGTGAGGTAATCGAATGCCAGAGCCAACGGCTCGCCGTGAAAATTGCCGCCTGATATTACTTCAATCGACGCGGTGATGGGGAGACGTTGTGACGCCGTGACAGGATTTGCTTGTGCACTCCCCTCCTTGGAAAAGGAGGGGTGCCCGAAGGGCGGGGTGGTTCGTTCTTTGTCGTTGGAAGCGCTGTCTCGTGGCGAAGAGAGAACCACCCCGTCTGCCGAAGCGGCATCCACCCCTCCTTCGTAAGGAGGGGAGCCTTTCTCCGCGTCTCCGTGTCCCTCCGTCTCCGCGTCGCTAACAAATATAAGCGGGTTGTCAGTGACCGAATTCAGCTCTAATTTCAAAAGCCATTCAGCATACAGAACCGCATCGCGGCAGGCTCCGTGGACCTGCGGCATGCATCTGAGCGTGTAGGCGTCCTGCACATTTGATGGATCAAAATCACGGACAAACTCGCTTTCGGCGAGGATCTCGCGAAGGTTTCGCGCACATTCAACCTGTCGCGGATGAGGGCGGAGGGCGTGAATCCGCTCATCAAACGCCGAGACGGTGCCGTGCAGCGCTTCCAAACTCATACAACCGGCGATATCCGCGATCTCGGCCAAACGCAATGCCTTCCAGGTTTCGAGCAGTCCGACGGCGGTCATAATCGTCGTGCCGTTGGTGAGTGCGATGCCCTCTTTTGCAGCCAGCGTAACGGGCGAAAGACCTGCATGCCGTAACGCCTCGATGCCTTTCAGAGTTTCGCCGCCGTATTCGGCTTCGCCTTCGCCGATCAGAACACAGGCAAAATGGGCGAGGGGAGCAAGATCGCCGCTGGCGCCGAGACTTCCCTTTTCGGGAATGACCGGATGGACGCCGCGATTGAGACAATCGAGAATGAGTTCGAGCGTTTCGACCCTAATACCTGAAAAACCACGAGCAAGCGTATTTGCACGGATCAGCATGATCGCCCGCACAGCCGCTGTGTCAAACGGGTTGCCGACGCCTACCGCGTGACTGAGAACGACATTTCGCTGCAGCGTTTCGACCTCTTCGCGACTGATTATCTTATCTTTGAAGGCACCGAAACCGGTCGTGATACCATAGGCGATCTCACCGCGATCGAGCAGCGTTTGAATGGCAGCGGCACAGCGATTTACGTTTGATTTTGCATTGTCAGACAAAACAACATTCGGTTCACCGGGCTTGCCGTAAGCAACTGCAACAACTTGTTCAAATGTCAGGCTTTCGCCGTCGATGATGATCTCTGGGGTCATAAACAATGAGAGATTAACACAAAATGGCGGAATGATTTAGGAGACGACCGCACCCTTTGCAATGACGGAGCGGATAAGATTGCCGCCGAATTCATACGATATTTGGCGATAGTCTTTGCAATCCGCGATTAGCAGATCAGCCTGCTTTCCGACCTCGATCGAACCAGCTTTGTCGCCTAACCCGATCGCGTGTGCGGCATTTATCGTCGCGGCGTTCAACGCCTCGGACGGCAGCATTTTCTGGTAACGGCACGCTATCGCCATTGCCATCGGCTGCGAAGGGCACGGAGCCGAGCCGGGATTGTAGTCGGTCGAAAGAGCAATGGCACATCCGGCGTCGATCAATTTGCGGGCGTCCGCAAAATGAGCGCTGCCGAGATTAAAATTTACTGTCGGTGTGACGATACCGATGGTATTTGATGCCGCGAGCAATTTTATTTCTTCGTCAGAGATCGCGTCGAGATGATCGATAGACGTGGCCCCCATCCCGATAGCGAGTCGGCTGCCGCCGAGATTTGTAAATTCGTCAACGTGAGCTTTGAGCTTAAATCCCATGCTCCGCGCCGTTTCAAGAACCTGTTTCGATTGCGCCAGATCGAACGCCCCTTTTTCACAAAAAACGTCCGCAAAAAAAGGCACGCGGCCGTAAAAACGAGACGCGACAAACCATTTCCAGGCTTGCGGCAGCATCGTGTTGCAGATCAGATCGACATAGCCGTTGGCGTTGCTCCTAAACTCTGGTGGAACTGCGTGAGCCGCAAGAAACGTTGGTACAATTTCGACCACGTGTGTCTTATCGAGTTCCTCAATAACCGCGAGCATTTTCATCTCGGTTTCGGTGTCGAGGCCATAGCCGGTTTTGATCTCAACTGTCGTCGTGCCGCAGGTGAGCATTTCGTCGAGGCGTTTACGGCTTTGGACAACCAATTCGTCGACGCTTGCGGCTCGTGTTTGCTTCACGGTTGCGATGATACCACCGCCGCTCGCGAGTATTTCAAGATAATCCGCACCTTTGATCTTTAGCTCAAATTCATTTAGCCGATCACCGGCAAAGACAATATGCGTGTGCGGATCGACAAAGCCGGGACAGACGACGCGGCCGTCAGCATCGATCATATTATCGCTTTGAAACTCCCGGAGAATATCAGCCGACAATCCCACCGCAACGATCTTTCCGCCATTTACTGCAACAGATCCAACGGCGATCATTCCAACATTCTCAAGCTCGATCCCGCGTTTTGGTCCTGTGCCCAAGGCGCAAGTCACTAATTGTCCGGCATTAAAAATAATTAGATCGACACTGTGCATCGGGGACAAGTTAAATAAGGGCTTCTCATTCTATCATGAGCGATGCGGCTCGCTAAATTCTCGGATCGCGACGATTTGTTTTGAATTTTCGAGTACTTTATGTTAAATTGGAAAAAAATATTTGGAGGTATTTCACACATGCAGGCAGAAAGAGCGCCCACACCGGAATTATTTTGGAACACCCTTACGGCATATCAACATTCCGCGGCGATAAAAGCTGCGGTCGAGCTTGAGATCTTTACCCGCATCGGTGCCGGTGCAAATACGGCCGGAGAAATCGCAGGTGCGGCCGATGCGTCCGAACGCGGGATACGCATTTTGTGCGATACGCTGACGGTTCTCGGTTTTTTGATCAAGGACGGTAGCCGGTATTCGCTGACCGATGCAACGGCGATGTTCCTGGACAAAAAATCGCACGCTTATCTCGGCAGCATGACGGAATTCATGCATTCGCCGCAGCAGAAGGCCGGCTTCGAGGATTTGACCGAATCTGTACGGCGCGGCGGTGCGGTCGTGGATGACAATGCTTCGATCAGCCCGGACAGCCCGATGTGGGTGACATTTGCCAAGGCGATGATGCCGATGATGTTTCCGGCCGCACAGCAAGTCGCGGAAAACATCGGCTTCGATCATGGCCGCAAGCTAAAAGTGCTCGATATAGCCGCCGGCCACGGCATTTATGGAATAATGGTCGCAAAAAGCTTCCCAAACGCGGAGATCTACGCGCTGGACTGGGCCAACGTGCTAACGGTGGCAACCGAAAATGCAGCAAAATTCGGCGTAAGCGAACGTCATCATTTGATCCCCGGGAGCGCATTTGATACAGATTTCGGGGGAAATTATGATGTGGTCCTGCTTACAAATTTACTGCATCATTTTGACGAGCCGACGTGCGTGGGCCTTTTAAAAAAGATAAATAAGGTGTTGACGGCTGACGGAAAGCTTATGACGCTCGAATTCGTTCCAAATGATGACCGCGTATCTCCGAGATCAGAGGCCCTGTTTTCTTTGATCATGCTTGCGTCAACACCTGCCGGTGATGCATATACATTCGCAGAACTAACACGAATGTGCGAAGAGGCGGGCTTCACGAAAAACGAGCATATTCATTTTGCACCGACGCCACAGCATCTGATCGTTTCGACGAAATAGGTGGCTAAAAACTTTTTGCGAATATTTTTTTGTGGGTCTCGTTGACCTGCATCAGGGCTGCCGTGCCATACCATGGCGTCATGTCGGCAATAAAAATGCCTGCCTTAAATGCCGGATCGGTTTCGACCAGTTTTTGAGACTCCTCGATGGTCGCCACATTGAAGATAAACAGGCCGCGAAATGTCTTGTCGTTCTTTCCAAAAAGTCCGGCGACCGCTAGTTTGCCCATCTCACCGAGCTTTCTGATATTTGCCAGATGTCCCGCAAAAATAGCGTCCCGCTCCTTGCCCTTGAAATCCGCATCTTTCGGCCCGGTTTTGAGGATAACCAGGACATAGTTTTTCATTCCGTATTGGTCTGCACCAAGCTTTTTCGCAAGCTCGGCGTCGAAATTCGGATTGCCCGGTTTCTCAGATATTTGCGCAAAAGCGAACACTCCGGCAAAAACCACAACAAAAATGATAACAAATAGGTATTTTAGCGTTTTCATAATTTTAGTTTGCTACGAAAAATATCTCGAAAATGTTACCACGTTTTTCCAAGTGTACATTTACGTTTATCATAGTCTGATACCGATATGAAACGAATTGTAAAAGCTCCGACTGGAAGCGAATTAACCTGCAAAAACTGGCTGATCGAGGCCGCTTACCGGATGATCCAGAACAACCTGGACCCGGATGTGGCGTTCGACCCAGATAACCTGATCGTCTATGGTGGGCGAGGAAAAGCGGCGAGGAATTGGGAATGTTTTGATGCGATCCTTAAATGTCTGCGTGAGCTGAATGAGGACGAGACGCTGCTCGTCCAGTCGGGCAAGCCCGTCGGCGTGTTTAAGAGTCACACCGATGCTCCGCGTGTTTTGATCGCGAACACCAACATCGTCCCGCATTGGGCGACGCAGGAGCAGTTCGACCAGTACGAACGCGACGGGCTGATGATGTACGGACAGATGACCGCCGGGTCGTGGATATACATCGGCACGCAGGGGATTTTACAGGGTACGTATGAAACTTTCGGCTCTCTTGCACGTCAGCATGGATGGGGAACGCTTGCCGGAAAGCTTGTTCTGACCGCCGGACTCGGAGAAATGGGCGGTGCGCAGGCGCAGGCGATAACGTTCAATGGCGGCGTGGGGCTACTCGTGGAAGTCGATCCGCAGCGTATCGAGAGGCGTTTGCAGTTGAAGCAGATTGATGTCATGGCACGTGATCTTGATGCGGCAATCGACATGGCAAAGGACGCGATCAAATCAAAAGAACCAAAGTCGATCGCCATCCTTGGTAACGCCGTTGATGTTCATTGGGCTCTGCTCCATCGCGGGATAATCCCGGACGTAGTTACCGACCAGACATCTGCGCACGATGTGCTTTATGGATACATCCCTGTCGGATTGTCTGTCGAAGAAGCAGCGGATTTACGTAAGACCGATCCGGTCGAATACGAAAGTCTCGCTATGGAGTCGATGGCAAAGCACGTCGGTGCAATGCTGGAATTCCAGAATCGCGGCGCGGTTGTTTTCGATTACGGCAACAATCTTCGCCAACGGGCATATGATCACGGCGTCGCTAACGCCTTTGATTATCCCGGCTTTGTTCCGGCCTATATCCGGCCGCTTTTCTGCGAAGGCAAAGGGCCGTTTCGCTGGGTGGCTCTGTCGGGCGATAAAGAGGACATCTACAAAACCGACGAAGCGATCATGAACCTCTTCCCCGACAACGACCATCTCGCCCGCTGGCTGACGATGGCCCAGGCCCAAGTCGAATTTCAGGGACTTCCGGCGCGCATCTGCTGGCTCGGTTACGGCGAGCGTGCCAAGGCCGGCCTCAAACTCAACGAAATGGTCGCGTCCGGCGAGCTAAAGGCTCCGATAGTCATTGGCCGCGATCATCTCGACTGTGGCTCGGTCGCCTCGCCCAACCGCGAGACCGAAGCGATGCTCGACGGCTCCGACGCTATAGCCGACTGGGTCTATTTGGGCGCCATGATCAACGCCGTCGGCGGTGCCACATGGGTCTCCGTCCATCAAGGCGGCGGAGTCGGCATCGGCTACAGCCTCCACGCCGGCCAGGTCATCGTCGCCGACGGCACCCCCGAAGCAGCCAAACGTATCGAACGCGTCTTAACCACCGACCCCGGCATGGGAATCATCCGCCACGCCGACGCCGGCTACGAAACCGCAATAGATTTTGCTGAGAAGAATGATATTAGAATTCCTATGAAGTAAACTGATTATTATGGAATTAAAGTCGATTGTGCTTTCGTTTGTAATAGTTCTAGCCTTTTGTGTAACAACAATCGCCCTCGCAAGACGTTAGGCTTTCAAACGCCCAACGAAGTCTATTTCAAAGATCACGAGCAATCAAAAGTTGCACTTACTACTTGAATCTA
>JAYVER010000013.1:0-6842 GCA_043748725.1 Chloracidobacterium sp.
GACTGGGCTCTTATGCACGCTGTCCGAAACCCAGTCGCTACCGCTCCCGGTTCTGACACGAACAAAGACGAACACCGGCTGTTCATCACGTACAGCCGGCGTTCGTCTTGATTGGTGGAGCGAGACGTTTTTAAGTCTTCGGAACCCAAAAAATACTTCGCTCCCGTTTTGGAACGCTAACCGGTGGGTTATCGCTCCGAAAACAAAATAATAATATTTAAAAATTATTTCGTATGTATGCTACCACACATACGGGTGCTTGGAGGATATAGTAGTCTTACGTTAAGCCATTGAACTTGTTCGTTTGCGAACCAGGAAAAAAGAGTATCTGCTAGGAACTCGAATTCAATGATACCCAAATATCATTTGGATGACAATGGCCCAATTGATCGCAAACGCGGTTATTGAAAATCGTTGAGCTATAACATTATTTCCATTATACAAGGGGGATAGTTCAGCGATTTTTTTAGCCACCTAAAAAGCGTTCGCGGCTTTGGGAGGATGGAATTATTAACGGGAAGTTCCATCCTCCATTTTTTTCATTTTTTTATTTCTTATCGTCGTTCATTAACGGATTCTGATTGCAGCCTTTCGCATTCGTCGGCCACCACTCTGTAACATTCGCAGACAATTTTTTCCAGCCCATTGCGGTCCTGGATTTTTATAATGCCGCGCGTGTTTTTAATAACGCCCATTTCCTGTAAGATTCCAGCGGCCTGGGTGACGCTCTCGCGGCGGACACCCAAAAAATTGCCGATCAATTCGTGCGTCACCTCTATTTTATTTCCGGGCATCTGATCGTAATTGAGCAGTATCCACCGGCAAAGCTGCTGTTGGAGCGTATGCAGACTGTTGCAGACGGCAAGCTGCGACATCTGGGCCATCATTGCCTGGGTATAGCGGAGCAGCACCTCCTGGAATGTGCCGCAATGATGAAACTCATCGAGCACATACCTGGCTTTCATGCGAACCGCCTCGCCCGAACGCTGCACAACAGTCTGCGCCGCTTGCGAGTCGCCGCCCATAAAGATGTCGTATCCGATCAAGCCAATGTTGCCCGCAAATCCGACCTCCGCCGTTTTACCGTCTTCGGCCAGATAGATCAATGAGATGACCGCAGTGGTCGGAAAATACAAATATGTTGGGCTTTCACCCGACTCATAAATTATTTCGCCCTGCGACAGCGTGACAGGCTTCAGATTTGGTTCGATCCGAGCCAGATCCGACGGCGGAAGGGCAGCGAGTACTAGATTTCTCTTTAACTGATCTAAATTGAACAATTCCTTTTTCGTCAAAACGCTGCCTCACACCCTGAAATATATGCGGCTTTAATCAGACTATACATTTAAATCGAAAAAAAACTAATCGTATGTATGTAAGCGCACAGAAAGAGGCTCAAACTCAGGCCTAATATGTCATTGGACTATTGAAATTGTTCCGGTTATTTGGAAAGAGATGTCGCGTTGCGGTTGTTGAATGATGCTTAGGAGGTAACTCGAATGAGAGTGCTTAATTTTCTACCGTCATACATAAGGATGCTTTTCGGCGTGCTGGCGGGGTTCCGTGAAACCGCATATCCGATCGGCTTGAGATGGCGTTGGCGCCATGAGAGATATCGGGATCTTTAATTCTGCGAATAAGGGGTTTTATATGTACTTATCAACATCACTTCAGCGGGTTCTATTTTGGTTTATGAAGATGTTGAGAATTAGTTGACATTCTCGAAAACCGGCGGCCGCGAGATTGTGGAGTAAGCCGGACGGAGGCGACCTCCGCCGGCAAAATCCGCGAAATCCGTTTCGGAGGATGGGAGTTCTAAATAAGGGGAGACGCCCATCCTCCGCGTTTGTGATATTTGTTATGATAAATGCCGTATCGAACGGACACGATCCGACACCCGACTCGCTGAATATGCTGCAGCGTATTGCCGGCGGCGACCGGACGGCTGTTGGCGATTGTACGACGATCCACGGCCCGCTAATTTGGGCGTGGGCACGAAAATTTACCAGCTCGACCAGCGACGCCGAAACCGCAACCCGGCAAATTTTTATCGATATTCTGGATGCCGCACCGAATTTCGACGCGAACAAATGCAGTGAAATTACCTATATTAAACAAATCTGCATCCGCCGCCTGATGAGCGGAGTATCGGCGTGATCAACCCGAAAAAACAAGGCTAATAATTTAAAGTTTTCATCTGTTAGGTGGGTTACAGACTTGGCTCTCATTCCTTTAGTAACCTGATGAAGGCTATTAATACCTTAAATAGCTTATTGGACGAAGAGACTGTGTCGTAGAGCGGCGCAGACTCTAAACGAAACGCCGGTTGTCGTCAAGACGGCCGGCGTTTTTGTTTTACATAATGTTCGGTTAACAGAATAGCGGGTAAGTTTAGTGAATGGTTTATTAACTTAACGGGACTAGCCCCTCTCAGCGATCTTTACGGTTTCCTTGGCGAACTCAGCGTCCCACTCAGCGGTCTCTGCGTTGAAATCAGTTTAACGCGGAGAGCGCTCAGAGGGGGCGCTGAGTTCGCTGAGAACAAGTTCGCCAAATAACATCGTATATTTCAAACTGACCCATTACCCATAACTGAAATTGCTAGACATAGGGTGACATAACTTTATAGAATTGAGTTAGCAGGGAAGTTCTCCTATCCCGCTGTTGTCCAACCATAAATGTCCGACCAGACCATTGTTACAACTAATAGATCAAAGATGCCGCCGAAAGGTTGGGTAAAGGCGCGGCGCCCCGCAGCATATCAAGCTCCGCCTCCGACGCGGTTTCGGCGCATTATTAGGCTGACTTTTAACGGCTGGACGATCTCGGCGGCATTAATTCTAATGCTTAGCGTATTTTTGACGCTGACGTATTTCTGGTTCGAGTTTTCCGACCGCATCGATCGAAAATTGCTTAGCGGCGAGGTTTATACGGCTTCGGCAGGAATATATTCGGCGCCAAAAACATTGAAAACCGGCGAAGCACTCACGCTGCCGGCTTTGATCGAATATCTTAAATCTGCCGGATACATTGAAAAGAATAATCGTGCAGACAGTTCGCGGAGCCGATATTCGGTCGAGGGCGACGTTCTGGCTATTGAACCCGGAACAAACGGCACTATTGACGGCAAGAAAGTTTTTCCGGCGCTGTCCGTAAAATTTTCCAAGGATCAAAAATCCGTTGCCGCGATCGGCGATCGCGATTTAAATGTACAGGTTGGAGACACGCGGCTCGAGCCTAAGATATTGAGCTCGATTGCGGCCGAGGGCGACGGTCGCCGCAAAAGCGTGACATTCAACGACCTGCCCCCTCACCTTATAAAAGCGATAACGGTCACCGAAGACCGAGCGTTTTTCGAGCATTACGGCGTCAATTTTCGCGGCATCGCACGCGCACTCTGGCGGCGCTACGAGGGCGACGACGGCTCGCCGCTTGCTAATCAGGGCGGCTCGTCGATCACGCAGCAATTAGTTAAGAATCTCCTGCTCAACCGCGATCAGACACTTGAACGCAAAGTCACCGAGGCGTATATGTCGATGATCCTCGAAACGCGGCTGTCGAAGCAGGACATTTTCACGCTCTATGCTAATCAGATATATCTGGGCCAGCAATCCGGTGTTTCGATTTATGGCGTCGGCGAAGCGGCAAATGTTTATTTTGGCAAAGATGTTTCGCAATTGACGCTGCCTGAGGCCGCGTTTATCGCCGGCATCATCCGCAGCCCAAACCGCTATAATCCTTTTAAGAATCCCGACCGTGTAAAAGAGCGGCGAAACCAGGTACTCGAATCGATGCACGAGACCGGCGATATCACCGATCAGCAATTGGCCGACGACCGTAATCTTCCTATCGAGCTTAAACCGATCTCAAACCGCAAAGACCTGCAGGGAATGCCGTATTTTTCGCAATACGCGATCGACGAATTGCCAAAACTTGTAGCGGACCCCGAAGCTCTCCAGCATCTTCGCGTCTATACGTCGATCGACCCCGATCTTCAGCGGATCGCCTACGAAGTGGTAAGCAAACGGCTCGATGCCCTCGATAAACATTTTCCAAAAAAGGCGAAGGGAAATCTCAACGCCGCGCTCGTCGCGATCCGCCCCAAAACCGGCGAGATCGTTGCGATGGTCGGCGGTCGCGATTATCAGGCGAACCAATTTAACCGAGCGACCGACGCCATGCGGCAGCCGGGGTCGGTTTTCAAGCCATTTGTTTACACGACGGCGCTCAATTCGGCGTACGATTCGAGCTCGCGGACATTTACCGCCGCGACCATATTTAAAGACGAGAAAAAGACTTTTACATTCAATCGGGACAGCTACTCGCCGGGCAATTTTGGCGATTTCTTTTCGAACAAAGAGATGACTTTGCGTGATGCCTTGGTGCACAGCAAGAATGTCATCACCGTCGATCTCGCGATGCAGGTCAATGTCGGAAAGGTCATGAATCTGGCGGCAAAGGCCGGTATGCCAAAGGTCGAAAAGGCATATCCGTCGATGGCCCTTGGCACTGCCGAAGCGACGCCGTTGCAGGTCGCGACGGCATACACAATGTTTGCAAATCTTGGCGACCGCGTTACGCCGATGCCGATAACCAAGATCGCGGCCGGCGACGGCCGGACGATCTCGGCTCCCGTTCCGGATCGCAAAAATGTTGTGCGCCCGGACGTTGCATACGTGATGGACGATATCTTAAAGGATGTGATCAATCGCGGCACAGCCGCGAAGGCACAGGGTTGGGGATTTCACAATGTTGCTGGCAAGACGGCGTTCGCGGGCAAAACGGGTACGTCGCGGGACGGCTGGTTTGCCGGTTTTACGCCGGATCTGGTTTGCGTTGTGTATGTCGGGTTCGATAACGGCGATGATCTTGATATGAAAGGCGCGGATTCGGCAATGCCGGTTTGGGCGGATTTTATGCAGCAGACGCTCGCGATCCACCCCGAATGGAATGGTGACTGGACTATACCGGCCAATGTACGCAAGGCCGAGATCGACATCCGCAACGGAGCCTTGATACGCGAACTCGACGCTGTCGAAGCTACACCAACGCCGACGCCCATTCCCACTCCAACGCGTCCAAAAGGCCCCGATGCCGAGCTTTATTATGAAGATCCACCAACTGCGCCGGAGATATATGTGACAAACGTCCCGGCGGAATTTCGCCGCGTCGAATTTTTCATCGCCGGAACCGTCCCGAACCGGTCTCTGCTCCCGGTCCCTGATGAAAATCCCGAGCTAAATATCACCGAGCGGCCGAGCCCTTCGCCAACACCGCTCGCCGGTACTTGGCAGGACCGCTCTGAGCCGCCCGACGACCAGCCGCCATCGGGGCAACTACGCCCGCCTGCTGCTGAAACAGACGGGAAGGTCACGGTGATGATCTGTCCGGTCACGGGCATGCGTGCAACGGTAAATTGCCCTGATAAAAAAGCAAAAACTTTCCGGGCCGGAACCGAGCCGAAGGAATTTTGCACATTTCACAAGTAAGAATTAACCGCGAAAAACACAAAAAACACGAAAAAGAATACGGATTCCCTTTCGTGTTTTTTCGCGTATTTCGCGGTTAATCTCTATTCGGCTTCGGCAACGGCTGCCGCTGCTACTTTAGACTTGGCTGTTGAGGCGTTTTTCGGCACAGGTTTTTGGTAAGCCTTGCGGGCGATCAGCGTGATCGAGTTGATCTTGATGCGGCGACGGCCTCCCGCTTCGGCAGGTTCGGCGTGCTCATAGTCGAACGAATAAGTGAAATGTCCCGCAGACAGCTTTTTGCAGTAATCATCGGGAAGGTGAAATGAAAATGCGTCGGCGTAATGTCCGAGGCATTGATCCGCCTGGCCCAGCAGTTCGCGGTCTGCTCCATCGAGATAGACAGGTACATTTTCGGCGATCGGATCGCACCGACCGTAGAGTTCGCCGAGCACATGGCGACGAGAAAGCGATAGCGGACTATATGACATAAATTTAGTTTAACATTTTTCGGCCAGTTTGTCGCAAAAAAATACCTGCCGCAATTGCGACAGGCATTTTTCTAACAGTTCAGAATGCGCGATTCATCGCGTCTTCATACGCGCTAAAAGCGCGCACTCTGAACAGATGTTTTTACCAGCGACCGCCGCCGCCGCCGCCGCCGCCGTATCCACCACCGCCACCGCCGCCGTATCCGCCGCCGCCGCGATTACCGCCGCGACCACCACCACCGCCGCTGCGATTTTCCTGGGGCTTCGCTTCGTTGACCTTCAGAGCGCGACCGTCGATCTCTTTGCCGTTAAGCTGAGCGATCGCCGTTTCGCCGTCGGCCTGGTTGGCCATTTCGACGAATCCGAAACCGCGTGAGCGGCCCGTTTCGCGGTCTTCGATGATGTTGGTCGATTCGACCGTTCCGATTGCACCAAACAGGTCGTTAAGATCCTGATTGGTCGTTGTGAAGGAAATATTTCCTACGTAAAGTTTCATTGACATTTTATTTTACCTTTTCCCTTATGCGGGAATGCTGAAGAAGTGTCGAACCGGATTAGTCTTCCACAAACGGGACGAGGCCGGATTTCGGATACTCAAAAATCGAGAGCTACTTCTATTTACTAAACGGGACCTGCTCTCAAACTTATCCAAAAACCGTTAAAGACGAAGCGCGCCCCATGAGACGCGAGAGAAGGATTAACATCGCTATAATGCACGTTCCGCAGTGGAATAGCAAGCGCAATCTGACTAACCGGAAGGATTTTTGATCCAAATACCGATAAGGACCCGAATTGGGTTTGTGTCGGTTCAGAGTGCGCGATTTATCGCGTTCTTTTTTCCCCAGCTCAGAGTGTCCGATTTATCACATATAGTTTTAGAATG
>JAYVER010000014.1:0-17587 GCA_043748725.1 Chloracidobacterium sp.
TCGCGCGGAATCGTAACCGTCACCTCGCCGTGGCCCTCGGTCACACCAGTAACCCACAATTCGTTCTTCGTTTTCAGTTTTTCCACATAACCGTGGAGCTTTTCGGTCATAAAAAATGTTTGTGTCAGTAGCCCGCACGTAAGTAAGGGATTGTCCTCGCATGTGAGGGAGCCCTTACTTACGTGCGGGCTACTGACACAGATTTTTCCTTCTCTAAGACGAGCGCCGCTTTTCGTGACGCGACGGTATCGAATACGGCCGCGAAGTCTCAGCGGCAGCGACCTCGGTTTCCATTTCACGTTCGAGCGCCGTGCCTTCAGTCACCGGCAACGTTCCCGGTACGATGGAAACCCGCGATTCCGGTTCGAATGTGTCGCGTCGATCTTTGACAGATTCCTTCATGATCTTGTCCTGGAGCATCATGATCGCGTGGACAAGCATTTCGGGACGCGGCGGACAGCCGGGGACGTAAACATCAACCGGGACGATCTTGTCGACGCCCTGAACGATAGCGTAATTATCAAAGACGCCGCCCGATGTCGCGCACGCGCCCATTGAGATAACCCATTTCGGCTCAGGCATTTGATCGTAAATACGACGCAAAACCGGAGCCATTTTTCGCGAAACTCGCCCCGAAACGATCATTACATCAGCCTGACGCGGAGACGCACGAAATGTTTCAGCGCCAAACCGGGAAAGATCATTGCGTGCCGAAACCGTATTCATCATCTCGATAGCACAGCAAGCCAGGCCAAATGTCGCCGGCCAGAGGCTCGATTTGCGAGCCCAGTTGACGATCGCGTCGAGCTTTACCGTCACGACATCCGGCAGCGATTCAAATAATGTGTTTTCTAAACCCATATTTCGATTTTGGATTTTGGATTGCGGATTTTGGATTAAAACCGTATCCGAACCTGTACATCCTAAAAACTAGGCGGCCAATTTCTGCTCAGCATCCTGATTCCGCCGCTGTTTTGCCATTTCTTTCGCCTCTTGCCGTACTTCGGCACGAGCCTGTAAGCCCCAATCGAAAATTCCTTTTTTCCAAACGTATATATATCCAACGATCAGTGTGGCAACGAATACCAGAATCTCGACAAATGCTATCGTGCCAAATGCAAGGCCGCTAATCTTCTCTTCGGTTATAAGGCTTTTGAACGCAACTGCAAACGGGATGATAAACAGGACTTCGATATCAAACAGCAGAAAGATAACGGCGACGGTGTAAAACTTGATCGAAAATCGGTCGCGGGCCGATCCGACCGGGTCTTTGCCGCATTCGTAGGGCATCAGCTTGATGGCCGTCCGCTTACGCGGGCCGATTAGCTGCGTTACGAGCAGTTGGCTGAGCCCAAACCCGGCCGCAACCAAAAACATGATGGCTATCGGTACGTAATCGAACACGTTGTATTCAGACATTTGTTCCTCGCGGGCCCATCAAATCAGACTCAAAATTCCATAGAAATAGCTCAAAGTCTCGTAAAAACCTTGAGAATAATGGCACAATCTAAAGGTTAAGTTAAGCATCAATTAGTGTCAAGGCAGTTCATCTGCACCGTCGCGGTTATTGTCGGTCATATTTACATCCGGCAGATCTATTTATTCGTTGACCCTCAATGACGCGATATGATAACTTCAATATGGCACTTTAGTGCCGTCAATACGCCGTTTTCCCCGCACCGCTTAGTTTACAAAATACCGTGATCTCAGGCTTCAATACAGACATCGAGTTCGAAAATACCGTCTATCACGTTCAGACCGAGGACAAGGGTTTGAAGTCGCGGCTGATCGTGTCGCTCGTCTATGACCGCGGCACAATCCTGGCCAGCAAGCGTGTTTCGTATGACGATCCGGCGTCGGGGAAATTTGATGAAAAAGAACTGACCGACCGCGTCAACCGTCAGCACAAATTGATGTGCGCCGCCGTTAAGGCCGGGCGGATAGGCGAATTGCAAGAGATGACCGGCAAGGAGCGGGCCAGATCTACAAAAGCCGTGGCCGATATTTCTGCGTCGGAGATCGCAACGCATGTTCCCGGCATACCAATACCGGTTGGCAAGATCGAGATCGAACACATCTTCGCTATTTCGTCGCCAAATATTATTGAGACCGTCGGGCGAATGGCCACTGCTGAATTGCCGATTACTCCGATGGTTGTGCCCATTGAACGACCCGAAGCTGATCCATTTGCCGACGAGCCACTTTTTGAGGCCGTTAGTATAATCGAAGATGAAACGATTTTGCCGGCCGAGGCGGTCGAGGTTGTCAGCGAACTATCGGGAACTGTACGTCCGTCGAATACAAAACTCAGCGTCGAGCTTTTGGGTGAATCAAAGTTCAAAGGCGGTGACCGGCGAACGGTGAACATCATGGTCTGTCGCGGCACTGATCGCAAAGTCGTTGCCAATGCCGAGATCATGATGAAAGTTCTCGGCTCAAGCTTTCGCCCCGTGATTTTTCACGCCAGATCAGACGCAAACGGCCTCGCCAAGGTGCATATGCAGCTGCCGCATTTTGAAGCGGGACGCGCCGCTCTGCTGATCCGTGCGATTACCGGGGGCGAAGAGATCGAACTCCGGCGGGCCGTTACACCCGGCTGATTTCAAATTGGCAGAAGCCCGCGCGTAAGCAAGGGCGTAACACACAACGCAGAATATTACGCCCTTGCTTACGCGCAGGCTTGCGGCATTTTGGTAGTATTTTGGTGTGGTCAATATATATCTCAATGGGATCAAGCGGGAAATTCCTGCCGAAACCGACATGTCTCGGCTGCTCGAAATGTTTTCACTCCCGTCTCAACGCATCGCAATAGAATTAAATAAAACAGTCATTCGCCGCCAGGATTGGCCGCATACCGTCGTTGGTGAAGGCGACAGGATCGAGGTTGTCCATTTCGTCGGCGGCGGGTAGGAAATTTTCACCCCAGAGAGGATGAGCTAGGTAAAATGCTGGGTCTAAGCGATTTCTGTAATCGAAATAGTTACCGCCCATCCTCAAACCCCCCTTTTTGATAACTCTGTGTCCTCTGCGGCTTAATTCCTCTCCTTTGCGTTCTTTGCTGCTTTACGTGAAAATTGTCTTTTAATATGTCAGACACTTTTTCACTCGCCGGCACAATATTTTCATCACGACTTATCATCGGCACGGGTAAATATCGCTCATTCGATGAGATGAAGGCCGCTCACGCAGCGTCAGGAGCGGAGATGGTGACGGTCGCCGTCAATCGGGTTCCACTCGATGGCAAGACCGAATCTTTTCTCGATCACCTCGACCAAAAAATGCGTATTTTGCCGAATACAGCCGGATGCTACGACGCCGATCACGCGATTCGCACCGCACGTTTGGCCCGCGAGGCGCTTCGTACCGATTGGATAAAGTTAGAAGTGATTGGCGATCCTGTCACGCTTTTGCCGGATAACGAGCAAACGCTCGAAGCTGCGCGAGTTTTGGTAAAGGAAGGTTTTATCGTCCTGCCTTATTTTACCGACGATCTGATAATGGCAAAAAAGCTGCTTGCCGCCGGATGCCCGGCCGTGATGCCGCTCGCCGCCCCGATCGGATCGGGAATGGGCGTGCAAAACCCATCAAATTTGCGAATAATGCGCGAGCAGCTTCCCGACGCAACAATAATCGTCGACGCCGGAGTCGGTGTCCCTAGTGACGCAGCCATCGCCATGGAACTCGGCGCCGACGCAATACTAATGAACACTGCCATCGCCGAGTCGCGCGATCCGGCCCAAATGGCGACCGCAATGAACTTCGCCGTCCAGGCCGGCCGCATGGCCTATCTTTCGGGCAGAATGCCGAAACGGCTCTACGCATCGGCGTCAAGCCCGATCGAGGGCGCGATAAAATAGCGTGTCAATAGCCCGCACGTGAGTAAGGGCTTCCGTGGTCATGAGCGTAACAATACTTTTTTTCGGTGCAACAGCGAACGTAGTTGGCGAGCGCAGGATCGAACTATCTCTTTCCGACGGATCGACTTCAAAAAAGGCCTTTGATCAAATCAAAGACAAATTTCCGAAGCTAAGCAGCCACAAACTTCTTTATTCGCTGAATCAAAACTACGCGACCGGCGACGAGATCGTCCGTGACGGCGATGAGTTGGCTATCTTTACCGCTGTCTCGGGGGGTTGATTCAAATTGGATGGACAGGTTATACATGATGTCTTATCCTGCCCATCCTGTATATCCTGTTTAAAATTAATTAAATGCAATAAATGGACTTTTTTGAGTTAACGACAGACCCGATCGATATTACAGGCGTCGCCCGCCGTGTAATCCCGCCGGAGTGCGGAGCGACAGTGACGCTTGATGGTTATGTTCGGAAATTCACCCGAACTCGCGAGACGCTCTATCTCGAATACGAGGCCTACGAGCCGATGGCGATCAAAGAGATGCAAAAGCTATGCGATGCAGCAAAAGAGCAGTTTGAAATTTCAAACATCGGTATTGTCCACCGTCTTGGCAAGCTTGAGATCGGCGAAACGAGCGTCGTAATCTCTGTCGCAGCACCGCACCGCAAAGCCGCGTTCGCCGCCTGCGAATGGATTATCCGCGAACTGAAACGAACGGTTCCGATCTGGAAAAAAGAGGTTTATGCGGATGGCGAAGAGTGGGTCGAGGGTAAAAATTTGTAACGTGAATTTAATATAATTGTAACTTCGATTCTTGCTCGCCACGTCAAACTGACGTATTATTCTAGAAATCTTTCATTGGTATTTTTTCAAGCGGACCCGTTAAGCCCGCGAACTTTCAAAATCTAGTCCGAAGAGGTGATTTATGCGTAAACTATTGATCTCATTGGTTATTCTACTAATTTCAGCGTCTGCATTCGCGCAGTCGCAATCGACGAGCGGCAATATCGAGGGCCGCGTCGTCGATCCCAACGGAGCAGTCGTTCCGGGGGTTTCGATCACGGCGACGAATCAGGACACTGGTTTGTCAAAGACCGTCACGACAGACTCGGACGGCAACTACATATTTGTCTTGCTGCCGCCGGGGAACTATAAGGTCGATGTGGCGGCAGCCAAAGGCTTTGCCGCGGCAAAGTATCAAAACGTCAAAGTAACGGTCGGTGCCAAGAGTTCTCTCGACATCGCCGTCAGTGTCGGCGGAGCGGGAAATACAATAATCGACGTAAGCTCGGACGGCCAGGGACTCGAAGGGACGCGGACATCTATCTCGACAACCGTCGATGAGCGACGCGTTACCAATCTGCCCGTAAACGGCCGCAATTTCCTTGAATTTGCAACCTTGACACCGGGAATAGTCCGCGACCCGACGCGTGCCGGCGATCTGGCTGTCGGTGGACAAAAAGGTACCCTCAACAGCATCCAGATCGACGGTGCGAGCAGCGACAATACTTTTTTTGGACAGTCGTCCGGCCGTACCGGTTCTGGTCGTGCTCCGTCCCAGTTTTCTATCGACACCGTTAAGGAATTTCAGGTTAATCAAAACGGATTCTCGGCCGAGTTTGGCCGGGCCGCAGGTGCGGTGATCAATGTTGTGACCAAGTCCGGTACTAACAGATTAACGGGCAGTGCATTTGAGTACTTTCGCGATGAATCGCTCAACGCCAACTCGCCCGTGGTAAAAGCCACACAGGCGTTACGTGGACAGCCGAATAAGCGAAACAAGGGACAGATAAATCAATTCGGCGGTACAATAGGCGGGCCTTTCAAGACGGATAAAGCATTTTTCTTCGGTGCATACGAGGGCCAGCGGTCAAAATTGCCAAATCCGGTCATCCTTCGATCTTTCCCCTTCGCACCGGCAAATGTCCAAACATTTCTTAGCCCAAAACTTGCCACATACGATCTCAGCCGGAAACAGGATACGTATCTGATCAAGACCGATTTTAATATCAATAACCGCAATCAGGTTTGGGTTCGTTTCAACCAACAGAATTTTACCGGAACAAATTTGGAAAGCGGCGGCAACCTCAGCGCCTTTGAGCACACCGGGAACAGCAACGTCACCTCGACCTCTATTACCGGCGCCTGGGTCGCCACGCTCTCGCCGCGTTGGTTCAACGAATTTCGATACCAGTTTTCGCGTGACCGCGAGCCGGGTTTTGCTAATTCGACTGCGGCCGAAACTACGCTTTCGGCGAATGCAGGCGGTATAAACGACGGAACATTCAGTTTCGGCAGCAACAATTTTAGCCCTCGTGAAACGACGATCAAACGTAACCAGATCATCGATAGCCAGACGTATCTAGCCGGAAATCATTCGATCAAATACGGCGTCGATCTGTTGTTTGACCGTATTTTCAATTTCTTTCCCGGCCTCTTTGCCGGTTCTTATAGATTCTCCAGCTACACTGCACTTTCGAACCAACTGGCAAATCCCTTGACGCAAAACGCTGCGCAATACCGGCAAAGTTTTGCCGGTGCCGGGACGACAGGCGGGACGACCCATCCAAACAATAACGAATATGGCTTTTTTGTCCAGGACGATTGGCGGGCGACGCCTAAACTGACCTTCAATTTAGGACTGCGTTACGACTATCAGAGGATCGCGAAACCGCCGATCACAAACCCGAACGCCGCGTTGTTGGCCGCCGGTTTTGACACCGGCTTTCAACCCAAGGATAAAAACAATTTCGCACCGCGAATCGGTTTGAGCTATGCATTTAATGAGAAAACCGTTGTTCGCGGCGGATACGGCCTTTATTACGGCCGGACGCCCGCGATCCTGACGGGAACGGCCCATTCGCAGAATGGCATCCAGGTTGTTGCTATTGATATAAGCTGCACGGCGACACCGGCTCTATGCCCGTTGTTTCCCGCTGTATTCACTGCACCACCGACTGGTGCGACACTTGCGCCGATCAACTTGTATCTGTTTGATAAGAATTTCCAACAGCCGTATACCCAGCAAGCCCGCGTACAGTTTGAGCGGGAAGTTTTCAAAAATACGACGTTTTCCGTTCAGTACACGTTATTTAAGGGACAAAGCCTGACGCGGACGCGAAATGCAAATTTGAGTGCGCCGGTTACGACCTCGATCCCGATCTACAATGGCACGGTCGCGACGGGCGACAGTATCAGCTTCCAGCGATTCTCAAATCCGCGTCTGATCCCTGTATTCAACCGGATCAGCCTGTTCGAAAGCTCTGCAAAATCGCTATACAACGCGGTGAGCTTTGAATTTAACCGCAGGTTCGCCGATCATTGGCAGTTCAACACGAGTTACACATTTTCTAACGCCAAGGACAGCAAGCCCGATCAAACGTCTGTCGTGCCCGGAGCCGATGACGGCAAGATCGCCGAGAATCAGTTCGACCTGACGGGCGAATACGGTCGTTCGGATCTTGATATTAGGCACCGCTTTATCTTCAGCCCGGTTTTTGAAACCGGAAGATTTAAGCATAGCGACAATCACGTCGTACAGGCGCTGTTGAGCGATTATGTGTTTACCGGCATTTTTCAGGCCCAATCCGGAATCGCTTATTCGGCTCTTGTCGGCGGCGATCCAAATGGAGACGGCGTCGCCGTCACCGACAGGGTTCCCGGTACCCGCCGAAATCAGTTCTCGACGCCGCCCGCCTATATTTTCGATATGCGTATCGGCCGGATAATCCGGTTTGGCGAACGCCAACGCCTGTCGTTATTCCTGGAGGGATTTAACATTTTCAACCGTTCAAATGTGCTTTTTGTGAATAACACACAATACAGCTTTAGCCCGGCGGGAACGGTTAATGGCGTGCCTTTACCAAATCGGCTTTCCCCGCCAGCTGCGAATTTTCAAACGCCGCGGCAATTTTACTCGGGTTCGCCGTCATTCTCGTTGAATAACTCGGCCTACAATCGTGAAGTTCAGTTGGGAATCAGGTTTGATTTTTAGTCTGCGCGTAATCTGAAAAATCAGGCGCACCTAAATTCAATAAAAATTTGAACGCGGATTGGGCGGATGAGGGCGGATAAAACGGATCTGAATATGATCACGGAAACATATTCAAATCCGTTTTATCCGCCCTCATCCGCTTAATCTGCGTTCAAAAAAACGTACTTTTACGGCTCTGTCGGAGCCAGCGGAATAGCCTATCTGATCACTTCGATGATGAGCGTTTGCTGGCCGGAGATGATGTAATCGATGGATGGTATTTCCATATCGGCGATGATCGATTGGACGGCTGGTTTTGAGCCGCCGGCGGTTCGGTCGTTGTTTAGTGTGGCGAGGACGGACGGCGGCAGGTTCGGCATTTCGCTGGAACCGATGATCGCTCCGCTGCTGGTGCGCGACAGTATCGCGTAGAGCCTGTCCGAACGTTTAAGACGATTAATCGTACTTATCAATTCGGCCGCAGTTTTCGGTACAAACTGTGTCAGTGCGGAATTTTGCTGAACGGCATTGCCATCACCTATGGCCATAACAAGTGACCCGGGAGCGGTATCTTTTGGAATGGTTACCGGTATCTTTTGGATCAGGGTTTTGCCGGCTTCGGTTCTCTCAAACGCCGTAACTTCGACCGTGTCTCCGGCTCTGACCTGATTTCTATCAACCGAAACACGCTCAAGTATCGCCGTTTTACTGCCATCCGTCGCCGTCATATCAAGCGTAACACCTGTAACCTCCAACCCATCAAAGTTTGAACGCAAAAGCACACTGAGCGGAACCGCAGCAGCAGTAGCAGCAAAAACGGCGGCTTGCGGGCCGGCGAACCTGCGATTCAAGCGAATCGAATCTTCACCTTTGACTTTGATCTCGCCTTTCATCTCGATAGTTGTCTCGCCGATGCCGCGTTCGTGAGCGCTGAGAGCGCCCGCGACGCCGGCATTTACGATCAGCGGCGTAAGAGTTTCGTCTATCGCGGACTCGAAATTAATTTCTTCGTTCCGTCCGCGGCTTGTTGTTAGCCGAACTTTGACCGGAATCATCTTCGGAGATTCGCTCAATTTGCCGAATATCCCGGTTGCCCGATCCTGCGTCATCGAGCCGACCAGTGCGTCGGGCACCGCCAATTTGAATGAATTATTAGCGTTCGGCACGACCGTGACGACGTGCGATTCGGACATGGGCAGATTTGTCGAGCCGAGGCTAAAAAACGGATGCCCGAATGCATATATTTTATTGCCGTCGCGCAAAGTAACCGTCCCGGCCGCCGCGATCTGAATATCGCCGCGCGTGAGATGAACAACCACCGAATCGCCGCCAAGCAGCGTAGTTGGCGTTACCGCTTTCATTGGCGAGATGGCGGAGCTTCCGCCCGCCGCCGCCACCGGCAAAATGCCGATACGTGCAAAGTCGGCGGCAAACATATCGATGGTTTGCTGCGACATGCCGGAGATCGCGACCGGCGTTGCGATCGGCCGAAATGTCTGACCGGCGACAGCCATTAGACGCGAATCGTTAGCAAATCCGGACGCAAGCGGATTTTGCGGGATCAGATTGTCAGGATAGGCAGGGCGCCAATTGTTTGAAAGCAATTCGGCGTAAGTGAATGTTCTCGGTTCTTTCGATACCGCCTTTGCCAATGGCGAGCTTATTACGGTTGAGATCATCTGCTCGATCGGCGTGATGCCGCAGATCGGTTCTTTTGCGAACGGGAAACTGTATGAGATCGCTCCGACCAGCTTTCCGTCGATATAGACGGGGGAACCCGACATCCCGGCAAAAACAAAGGTTCTTTCGGCGTTTGCACCGCTCAAGCGGCCCACGATCATGTCCTGTTTCGGCCCTATCCAGTTTGGCATGACGCCAAGTATTTCGACGTTAAATTCTTCGGATGCGGTGCCGTGAAAAACGGTCTTCGCGACGCCGTGCATGCCTTCGCGCAAGTCGGTTAGGGGAAATATCCGAGGCTCGGATGGAGTCGTATTCGCCATTTGCATCTGACCGAAAACACTGAAACTGAAAGCGAAAATTGTAAGCGAAATCGCAAAAAACTTTGTGTTGAACATCTTTAAAAACTTCTTCCTTATTGACCGGCGCTTATGGTAACATTTTAACTGGCCTATCCGAAAGCCTTAACTTTTACAGGCTTTCCCCTCATTCGATGCCGAAAACCGGCTCAATTCTGCTTCTGATCTTTTTTTGTTATGGCTAAAACCACACGTCTTTTTAAGAGTTTTTTGAGACTACTCTTTCCAGTTGTACTGTTAATTCTTTTAGCGATTGCCGCCGGGTCGGTCTGGCTGGTTTATACGACCGCTCACCCGCTTAACTCCCGATATCTCGTCACGCCGGACAAATACGGCCAGTTAAGTGCCCGCGCATCTCAGGTTACCGAAGAAACCTGGTCGAATAAGAATGGCAGCTCTTCGCGCGGATGGCTTTTGCGTGGCTCGGAAAATGCTCCGGCGGTCATCCTGCTGCACAAATTTGGAGCTGACAGATCGTATGTTCTGAATCTTGGCGTCAAGCTCAACGAATCGACCAATTTTACCGTTCTAATGCCCGACCAGCGTGCCCACGGCGAGAATCCGTCTGTTCCAAATGCGTCGTTCGGCGGCTGTGAGAGCGAAGACGCGAATTCATCGATCGAGTTTCTCCGAAACTTGAAAACGCCGAATCAGATCGCTCTGGTTGGAAAAAACATCGGAATATACGGCGTGGAAATGGGTGCTATGGTCGCCGTTAACCTTGCTGCAAAGGATCAAAGTGTTAAAGCTATCGTGCTTGATTCGGTGCCGCAGGATTCCGACGGACTCCTAAAATCGTCGGTCGACAGGCGATTTCCGTTCGCAAGTTTCGCTACCTCGAAGCTCGCCCGGCTCGGCACCTTTATGTATTTCTACGACGGATGCTATCAACGCGAACCCGTTTGCGACGTCGCTCGAAAAATCGAAAATCGCAATATCATGCTCCTCGCCGGCATTGACGCCCAGGATTTTCAGGATTCCACCTCAAAGCTCAGCAAATGCTTCTCCCCGAGCAACAAGCTCGAAAGCAAACTCGACCTCAGCCCGTCCGGTTTCAGCATTATCAACGCCTCGATGGAGCAGTCAGAGTCGTACGATCAGCGGTTGATTGACTTCTTCAGAAATTCATTAAGCAACTAAAGATCAAGTTTCTTCGGGCTGTGTCCGTTCGTCCGCGAGACGGCCTGGATGTCGGAGCTCTCTTCCATCTGATCGACCGTTCTCAGCAGGACTTCGCGTAGTTTCGTCAATCGCTCGAAGGTCGATGTCATTTCGAGCATCTTGTATTTGTATTCGTTGTCAAAATTAAACGCGGCGGTGATCAAAAACGAAAGAGCCTCGGGGTCGGCCCGCGTGATCTCAGGAAACCGGCCGCGGCTGCCACTCATTTTGAAGGCGGCTTTCGCCATTCGCTCAAACAACCCAAATACTTCGTCAGCAAGTGGCTCAAGCAGATCTGTCTCATCCAGGTCGTCCTCAAAAAATTCCAGATCGCCAACGAGATAAGGCTCGCCTGCCTCAACGTAATCGATCAGACGATAGCGGATAACGCCGAGTGTCAGGATGTTTGAGCGTCCGTCGGGCATTGTCTCGGAGTCGCGGATTTCGGCAACGCAGCCGACAGTTCCCGTTGCCGGTTTTTCGATAAACGATTCTAAAGGCTCAAATAGCGTGACGCCGAAAAGGCTGCGGTCGAGCGTCACATCCTTGAACATTTTCTGATAGCGGTCCTCAAAAATATGCAGCGGCAAAAGCTCGTTCGGCAGCATAACGAGCGGCAGCGGGAAGATCGGCAAGTGGCGGATGCCGGTGACTTTTTGTGAAGCTTCAGACATTTGGACTGGAGGAGGAGAAAAGAGGAAGAGGCGACGGGAATCGCTCAAATTCGCTCCTCTTCTCCTTTTCTCCTCATCCTCTCTTCTCCTTTTCCCAATTTTAATGCAATAAAGTCGGCGATCTTTTCAGCCGGCTCATCGCCGAGAGCCATTCGTTTAGCACCGATGACAGCGTCGGAAATATCTTCGCTGTGGGTTTTGTAACGATTGTCGCGAAAAACGAGGTCGTCGATGACGCGGCGTTCGAGCCGTTCGCGACCCGGATCGTCGGCCTCGTCCGCCGTTTCCAGATAGTCGGTCGGTACGGTGTGATTTTTGATGCGAACGTGAAGCGCACCCGTCATTAATTTCACCTCGTCACGAATTTTCTGCATCTCAAGTAGGGAATTGGGAAACCCGAGCTGCCCTCGCAAGCTGATTTCGATGATCGGCTGCGGCTTGCCGGACTCGGCAACGCGAGCCTCGTTTTTTATCTTTTCGAGCAGATCGACGGTGATGTCGTGAGCCGCGGCATATCCTGTAACGGGGAAAGTGATCTGCTGAAACGGACGGAAATGATAGTCCTCGATATGTCTCGCCGAAACGTTGTTATCGTTATCTACCTCGACGATAAACACCCCGCGCGTCTCGCGAAATTCGTTTATATTAGTGATCTCGATCGAACCGGGGTTGAACGCCCAATTGTCTATTTCATAATGCTTATGCGTATGTCCGAGACCGACGTACTCGACGGCGCTCTTTAATTCTTTTAGAGCGTCCATCGACAGCGCCGGAATCGGATGCATCTGATGTCCCTCGACATCGGTGTGGAGCATCAGGATGTGAAACGCGCCGTGGCGACGGTTGTCTTTTATGGCTTCGGTTAACATCGGTATCGCCCAGTTGCCCGACGCTCCATACCAATCCGAACCAAATATCCGCGCCCGGCCAATGTCGATGTAGCCGCCTTTTTTGGCCGCTTCATCCCACGGCTCGTATTTGAATTTGCCGTTGACCGCGGTTGGTTCGAGCAGTTTGACCAGGCCCCAACTCGACAGCGAGCGCAGCCAGCTAAATTCGTTGTCGGTGTGTTTTTGGTCGTGATTTCCTTCGATAGTGATAACCGGAATTCCGGCATCTTGCATCATGGTCAGGCCTTCGACGGCGTAGTTCATAGTCTCGGGCGGCACCGAGCGTTTGTGAAAAAAATCGCCGCACATTATGACAAAATCCACATTCTCGCCGATCGCGTACCGCCGCAGCACGTCGATCCACGCTTCGAAAAAATCTCGCGGACTTGTCGCAAGCTGGTATCGCGTGCAGCCGAGATGCACATCGGCGATATGGAGAAACTTCATAATCGAATATTACCACAGTAGGGATTCACCGCAGAGACGCTGAGACGCAGAGAAATCCGGGGCAGTGTCAAGAGCGTTAAGATCGTTGATTCCGACAAAAGACGGAATCGTAGAGATATTGATTCATTGCCTCTGCGTCTCAGCGTCTCTGCGGTTAATTCTTTGTGTTAAAATCCACGTATGAACAAAGTCGTCCTTATTACCGGTGCTTCGAGCGGCATCGGGCTGCACACCGCAAAGTTGTTTCAAACGAAAAATTGGAAGGTCGCCGCCACGATGCGAACACCTGAAAACGCCGAAGATCTGAAAAAGATTGTCGATATTGAATGTTTTCGGCTCGACGTTACTGACATTCCCTCGATAAAGACAGCGATTGCGGATACGATCGAGAAATTTGGCCGTATTGATGTAGTGGTTAACAACGCCGGTTTCGCCGTTGTTGGGCCATTTGAGGCGGCGACGCAGGAACAGATCGAGCGTCAGATGCAGACCAATGTATATGGCGTGATGAACGTTTGCCGCGAGATTTTGCCGTATTTTCGCGGGGCGCGACGCGGCATCATCGTCAATGTCGCGTCAATGGGCGGACGCATCACGTTCCCGCTTTACAGCATTTATCATGCGTCAAAATGGGCGCTCGAAGGTTTTAGTGAGGCGTTGCAATATGAGGTGAAAGATTTTGGAATAAAGATCAAGATCATCGAACCGGGCCCGATCAAGACCGATTTTTACGAGCGTTCGATTAGCATTTCCAAAAAAGAAGGGCTTACCGCCTATGACGCTTTTGTCGCTCGTGCGATGCCAAATCTTCAAAAAGCGGGAGAGAGCGGGCCGGATGGCATGGTAGTCGCGCAGGTTATTTATGACTCGGTTTCCGATGATTCGTGGAAGATGCGCTACCCGGCAAATTCGCGTCTCGTGCTGCTCGCCCGCCGCCTGCTGCCGGACAGCCTGTTTTTGCCCATCATCAGAAAGGCAGTTTTAAGATAGCCATTTTGAAAAAAAAGTGTAAGAATAAGCGTTAGTTTTTGAAACGCCCATCATGTTTATCGAGTTCCGCCGAAACTGAGCGACGTTTCCGATGGATTTATGCACTTTGAATTTGTGAGAACCCTCCGATGAAGATTTTGCTTTACAACCCCGACAACGGCATCACGCGGAACTTTATGCCGCACCTTTGGATGTTTCTTTTGCAGTCGCTTACGCCGCCGGAGCACGAGGTTATCCTGATCGACGGCAACGCCAAGGCAATGACGAGGCCCGAGCTGGTGCAGTTTTGCAAAGACGAGAATATCGGGCTTGTCGGCATCGGAGCGATGACCCGCATGGTCGCGCGGGCGTATCTTGTCGCCGATAGCTTACGAGAAGCCGGATTTAAGGTTGTAATGGGCGGCCCGCACGTGACCGAGTGCCCTGACGAAGCTCTCGGCAAAGACGGTGGCCCGCGACACGCAGATGCCGTGGCGTTAGGTGAGGCCGACGAAACATGGCCGCTGCTTGTAGCCGATGCGGCTCGCGGCGAGCTAAAAGAAGTTTATATGCCTGAGGTCGATCCGAAAGGAAACGACAAAAAGCCGAATCTACAGCCTTATCCGCACATCCCCTGGGAAACGCTCGATCTTGACCAATTCAGCCTTGTGCCGAAGATTTTTCAGCCGATGTTGTCGAGAATGGGACAGGGATGGGGCAAATTCTTCGTCGTTCCGATCGAGACCGGACGCGGATGTCCATACGGGTGCGAATTTTGTACGGTGACCGGATTTTTTGGCGATTCGATCCGTTTTCGAACGAACGAGAGCGTTGTCGAGGAGCTTTTGCGGCTAAAGGCCCGTGCCAAAAAGGAAAAAGGCCAGATGGCCGTTTTCTTTATCGACGACAATCTGGCGATCAACAAAAAACGCCTGAAATCGCTGCTTCGCGATATGATCGCAGCCGAGGCGACACTGCCGTGGGTTGCGCAGATCAGTGCAAATCTGCTTGAGGACGACGAATTGGTCGATCTCATCGCTCAAGCCGGGGCGAAATGGATCTTCATCGGGATGGAATCGATCGATCCCGCAAACATGGCTGATGTCAACAAGACATTTTCAAAGCCCGCAAACTATCCCGCCGTGCTCGAAGGCCTGCGGAAACGTGATATCTACGCGATCACCTCGTTTATCTTCGGCATGGACAACGACACGACCGGCGTCGCCGACCGCACCGTTGACGAGATCGAAAGCTGGGCGCCCGGACTGCCGGTTTTTGGCCAATTGACGCCGTTCCCGGCTACTCCGCTTTATACCCGTCTTGAAAAATCCGGTCGTCTTAAGCGTGTTAAGCATTGGCTCGATTTTGCGCCGTTTGTCATGGCCCACGATCCGCTCAAGATGACCATCGAGGACGCCAAAAAAGAGACATTCCACGCCTGGTCGCGTTCCTACAGCCCGGAGCGAAATCAACAGGCCATCGAGCAGATCCGCGAGGCTCCGATCGATACCCGCATTGGCCATCTGGTGGCGCGGCTTTTTTTCCGCGGCATCTATTTCCCGCAGATGAACAAACGGGCGTGGCTCAGGCTGCTCTACGACAACCGCCGTCCGATCATCAGCCTCTCCCGCGAAGGCTTTCGAACCTGGCGTGCCGCCCGAAAACGCCAACGCCTCGAAGTCCGGACCATCCATTCCGTACACTAAACATCCTTTGGAGTTCCAACTTTAGTTGGCCCTTCGCCGGCAAAGAGCCAACTAAAGTTGGAACTCCAAACGGCTTTAAATTGACAAGCATTCCAATGTAATTCAGAATGAGCCAGCTAAAAAACACAATCTACAAAACAGATGTTTCAGAGTGAGCGATTTATCGCGTTCTTAGGTTTATATTCAAAAACCATACGCGATAAATCGCGCACTCTGAACTATTCTAAAGGCGGTCTTCGGACAGCCTTTTTTTTGTTATATATAAAGCTCCTGCGAAAAATATTGACAGCAACCGCTAATAGTTTCAAAATTAGACTATCTTTTGTGAAACGAGTCAGAGAGTCGATAACTATTGAAAACATAATAAAGGCACACGCGATGCGACGTGTCGAGATTCGCCGGCGGCTTGCGGATTTTGCGGCGATCGGAATGCGTGGAACCGATCAAACCCTGTGGGAAGAGATGGTTTTCTGTTTCTTTACCGGCGGGTGTTCGGCTCGGATGGGCTTGAATGCGTTGGAGGCGGTAAAACCCATTTTATTGACCGGCGACCAGACCCAGCTTGCAAGGGCATTGGCCGGTGTTCACAGGTATCCGAATGCGCGGGCGCGTTACGTCGTTGCATCACGCGAGTTTCTTCGCGAACACTGCGACCTCAAACTGCGAGAGAAACTGCACGGTTTTGACTGCCGGTTTGAGCGGCGCGACTGGCTGGTCAACGAAAAAGGCATTAAGGGCCTCGGCTACAAGGAAGCGAGCCACTATCTTCGTAACATCGGATTTACCGGCTACGCGATCCTCGACAAGCACGTTCTGAACTGTTTGGCGGAGCTGAAAATAATTGACGAACCCAAGCCACCAAATACGCGCACAAGGTATCTAAGGGTTGAGGAAAAGCTGAAAAAACTTACGAGGCGGACGCAAATCGACTTTGACGAGTTAGATCTGGTTTTATGGTCGATGAAAACCGGCGTTATCCTTAAGTAGTTCTCGCGGGCCGCGAGAGGAGGCAAGCGGTATGAGGTATAGCAGTTTGGTTGTAAATATACTGAATCTACGCGTCAACTTGAGACGAGTCCTTTTACCCGCCCTCACATTAATATTTATTGTATCGGCCACTGGATATTCAGTCAGCCGAGTACCCGACGACGTTAAAAAACTTATAAAACAGGCAACTAAATTGACGCGTGCAGGTTCGCTGGTCGAGGCCGAAACCATTCTACACCAGGCTATCGGCCTTGACCCAAAACGAACCGAGGCTAAAGTTGAACTTGCGTATGTCATGGTCAAACAGCACAAGCTGCTCGACGCGTATGAACTTTGTTTTCCGATTGCACAGGCCGAACCAACCAACTCACGCGCCTTTGCGGTGCTGGGCACGACGCTGCTTAATGCCGGGCGATTTCGTGAGGCACGTCTTGTCCTCTTTAATGCGTTGAAGCTTGACAGGAACCAGGATCTGGCTTGGGCGGGCTTTGGAATGCTCGATTTTTATGAAAACAAGATTGAGAGCAGTCTTGAAAATCTGAAAGAGGCTGTTTTTCATGAGCCGAACGAACCGGACTATCTCTTCGCTCTCGCTCAGGTGTCGGCCCGCTCAGAGCAATATAAGGAAGCCGCCGAGGCCTACGATAAATTTCTTAATATTTCTAATAGTGCCGACTCGGAACGAAGAGCCCGCATTAAGGGGCTGATTAATTTTCTGCGATTCCTGGGCAATTCCGGAAATCTTTATACCAGTGAAGGAAATGACCAAACTAAGGTTCCATTCGAACTCGTGGGCAACCGTCCGATCGTAACCCTTCGCGTCAACGGTAAAAGCGAGCCGCTTCGGTTTGTATTGGATACCGGTTCGGGGATCTCGGTTATCT
>JAYVER010000015.1:0-6835 GCA_043748725.1 Chloracidobacterium sp.
ACGATCCAGCCGCGAATCGTGTGCTTTGTAAACCTCGCCCATGCCACCGGCTCCGATCTTTTCGCGAATCTCGTAATGACCGATCTTGCTGCCTTTATCCATAAGCCAAAAAACGCTCTTTATCTCTTTCAATCTTAAGGTTTATCCTGTCAAGAGTGTAAGACGGATGTAAATTTCTGCCAAACTGCCAATAGATATCCTTGCCCCGAGCGCGAGTTTCCTGCGGGCTGTTCGGACTGGACCGCAAAGCATCTCGCTTGCCCCGCGACGAATCGCCCTGGATTCGTTCGCGGCACCTCGCACCAGACGAGCACTCCGATTGCCGTTGAATCTTCCAGACAAAATAGGTTAACGTATCGTAAACACGAGGCCATATATGAAACGATCCATCTTCTGTCTAGTTCTATTTTTATCGGCGGCGATGTCGCTCCACGCCCAGACTGCACCGGACGCCGCGAAGCTGACCGCCCTGCTCAACGAGTTCCTCGCGCCGGTGCCGGCCGCAATGACGCCGCCGTCCACGACCGTTTCTGGGCCGACGATCTGATCTACACGCGTTCCGCCGGGTCACGTACAAACAAAGACGAGGTCATGAAAGGCCTCCGTACCGCCACACCGCCAAAACCCGGCGACCCGGTAACTATCTATACCGCCGAGGATATTCAGATACATCAATACGGCAAAGCCGCGGTTGTGGCGTTTAGACTGGTGATCACAACAACAAAGAACGATGGCAGTAAAACCGTTGGCAACAATCTAAACACCGGCACTTTCATCAGGCGAAAAGGTAAATGGCAGGCCGTCGCATGGCAGTCAACCGTCGTCCCTAAGCAATAAGGCCTCGCTTTAGCCTGCGTAGCAGGGTGATAGCATAAAGCCCCACGCGTGAGCGTGGGGTAAGCTTGCCGCCCAATTTTTATCCCGCGATGCGGACGGCAGAAAAACAAAGAGCTGAACCCATTGTCACGGATAATTGATCCAATTCATCTTCATTTTTTGCCGGTTCATATCCGTGTAGATCCGCTTTTTTCTGTGCAAATCCGTGTTCCAATCTTCCGTCCGAAAAATTCCTGCAAGTTTCCCTCACCCGCGCGTTCTCTCGCGCGCAGTGTTGAAATAGATCGGTGGCAAGCCGTAAAATTTTTATCAGATTTTAGGGCGAACCAAGAAAGAACCGCTCTCTTTCATTCCGGCTGCGGATGTCTGCCAGCGGACCGGCTTGGGGTTCGCGTGTATATCAGTTAGGAGAAAAACAATGAGAAGGTCATTAATATTATCGACAGTTTTGGCGGTTTCAACCGCCGTGTTGGGTGCCTGCGACCCGAAACCCGTTGTGCCGAATAAACCGGCTGCAACACCGACCCCGGCGACAACGGCCAGCCCGCTAGCCTCGCCGGTTGCGTCGCCGACAGTTTCCCCGATCAAGCCCGGAACGACGCCGGATGCAAAGAAGACGGACGACAAAAAGTCACCCGACGCCAAAAACGTCAACAAAAACGTAAAACTGCTCGGCACCCCAATTAGGCCGCCGCAGTAAAATCTACGGGCGCTCGCGGCTCTTGTACGAAGGCGGGCACCGTGCTCGCCTTTTTTCGTTCGCCTGTCGTTTCCAACACGCCATGGTCCAGGCCTGCATCGTGCTTCACGTGCTTCAGGTGCTTCACCGCTTCAGAAGCGCTCCGTCTTTTTTTTGCGAACTTTTCCAGGGCCCTTGTCGTTTCAACTCTTCAGTTACCAAGATTTCTTTTGGAGGGTTTTATGAAAAAAGTAGGCATTTTGATCTTTGCGGCGGCGTTGGTTATCGGGCTTGTCGTCTCAAATCTGTTCTCGTTCGGCCGTGCAGCGGGCAATCTTTTCGATTTCTCGATGAATTTCTGTAGCGAACGCGGCTCAGGCAATGTGGCCACCGAAAAACGCGAGGTCTCTGGGTTTAAATCGGTCGATGTCGGCGGCGTTTTTCAGGTCGAGATCACGGCGCAGAAAGATTTCAGCGTTGAAGTACTGGCCGACGACAATCTCCTGCCGCTCATAAAAACCGAAGTTGACGGCGGCACGCTGCGGATCGAGACCGAACGCCGGATCTCGGCCACCAGCCCGGTTCGTATTCGTATCTCGGCACCCGACATTGATAATCTCCAGGTTTCCGGAGTCGCTAATGTCACGGTTAACGACTTGAAAAACTCGAGCTTCGCGCTTGATTCGAGCGGGGCTTCGAAGATAGCGATCACTGGCGAAACCTCGAAATTAACGATTGACGTTAGCGGTGCGTCCAGGATCGACGCCGAAAATCTGAAGGCCGAAAACGCCACTATCGACGCCAGCGGTGCGAGCAAGATAAATGTAAACGTATCCGGCGAGCTGAGATCCGACCTTTCAGGAGCAAGCAAGGTTGTTTATACGGGAACGCCGGCAAATGTCGTGACCAAGAAATCGGGTGCGAGCAGCGTTTCGCAAAAGTAAAAGAGTTTAAGTTTCGGCGGCCTTAGTCATTACTCCCATTAAACATCCGTCTTTGTCGATTCCGACAGTAAAGATATCCAACCTGATCGCGCCCTGTCTAAATACTTTCCGATCGCGAAGAGATTCCTCGAGCAGCTTTTGAAGCTCGAGGAATCTCTTCGCGATTGCCATTCCGGCTCGCCGAACCAATCTTTTTCTATCGTCAGTCGTGTAAAGAATTCTTTCAAATGTCCCTTCTTCATCGGCGATTCAGCCGGCGAGCCTGTCTGTTGTAAAATGGTTTGCTTGTTCACAGCGTCCGCCGTTAAAACAGAAAATGGGACAACCGGAGCGTCGGTTTCGCTGATGTAAATTAGCCCTTCGCAGGCCGATGAGAGAGCGGTCGCCAATTCCGTAGAATTTTTTTTATTTTTTTTAAATAATTTTGCATTTCTTGCCCGTTTTCAGCGCGTTTTTTGGCAAGAATGGGTCATTTTTCTTAGTCTAACACATTCAAAATCGAGGGCGAATTGTTGTCAGAAAAGGAAGTTAAATTTATGTTAAACCCCCTCAAAAAAACCTGTGGATTTCGGTTTGCGTAACCTTCTTTTTCGTGTTAGTCTGTTATCCGTTTCCAAGAATAGAGCCGCTGTAACCTGTTGATACTAAACGGCTTAAAGCGATACTTTAGGTTTTATGCGTTTGCGGTCGCCTGTTGTGGAAAAGACTGTGAATAACTCGCCGTCCGCCGCGTTTTAACCGGACGGAAAGCACCGGAATCAAACGACTTGTGGTCGGACAATCAGCCGCCGCCGCCGGATGTATCGAAATGGAAAAATAAATGCATATGCGCGCATAAGACCCCTACCTTATGCACGATTTTTGAAAGACTATTTTGAAACAAATTTCGCAAAAAACAACCGCCTGGGACGACGCACTCAGCCACGTTAAATCACGCCTTAATAAGGATGTATTTAACACCTGGTTTCGTCCGATCAAGTTCGAGGGAATAGATGCGGATATGTCCGTTTTGTCCCTTCGTGCGGGTCAGGTGACCAAAGATTGGGTTTGCCTGTATTACACGGAACTGCTTGAGCAGACGCTGGCCGAGATCGGGCTTTCCAACTACAGTTTGGAGTGGCTTGTGGACCCCGACCAGATACAGGAACAACCTTTTAAAGAAGATGAAGCAGCAGCCGAACTCTATTTTTCTCCAAAGAACGGCCCCGCTTCCAGCCCGACCGGAAGCCACAGGGCACACTTCATCGACATCGAGCCGGCCGAGGACACTCTAAATCCGAAATATACCTTTGAAAAATTCGTCGTCGGCTCGTGCAATCAGTTTGCCCACGCCGCCGCCAAAGCGACATCCGAAACGCCCGGTACGACATACAACCCGCTCTTTATCTACGGCGGCGTCGGCTTGGGCAAAACTCATTTAATGCACGCTATCGGACATTCGATCAAGCAGCGCAGCCCGCACATGCGCGTTGCGTATATTACCTCCGAGCGGTTTATGAATGAGCTGATCAACGCCATTCGTTTTAATAAAACGCCCGCGTTTCGCGACAAATACCGCTCGATCGACGTGCTCCTGATGGACGACATCCAGTTCATGGCCGGCAAAGAGCGCACGCAGGAGGAATTTTTCCATACCTTCAACACGCTGCACAACGGTCAAAAGCAGATCGTCGTGTCGAGCGACTGCCCGCCGCGCGAGATACCGACATTAGAAGAGCGGCTGCATTCACGGTTCGAATGGGGACTGATCGCCGATCTCGAGCCGCCCGATCTTGAGACTAAGGTTGCGATCCTCAAACGCAAAGCTGATATGGACGGCATCCATCTGGATGACGACATCGCGATTTACATGGCCGGCAAGGTCAAGAGCAACGTCCGCGAGCTTGAGGGGTCGCTCGTGCGGCTCGTCGCGATCTCGTCGATGAAGGGCGTTCCGATCTCGAAGCTGCTCGCTCAGGAGTCGATGAAGAACATCCTCGACAGCGGCCGCCCGTTAGGTCTGACGATGGATCGCATCGCCAGGGCCGTTGCCGCTCATTACGATCTGACGGTCGAGGAAATGAAGGCAAAGAGCAACTCGCGGGCCATCGCAATGCCGCGGCAGGTGGCGATGTATTTATGTAAACAATTGACCCGGCACAGCTTTCCGGAGATCGGCCGCGAGTTCGGCGGCAAGCATCACACGACCGTCATGCACTCTGTAGAAAAGATCGAAAACCTCACAAAAGAGGACCGCAATTTCCACAGGGATATGGAAGAGCTAACGGATAGTATTTGCAGCTAATTAAAACTTTTTAGACGCGGAAACAGTGTAAATATTTTCCACATATAAGCGAAATTTATTGAACTAGTAAGTCGTTTATTTTCTTATGTTTGAATAAAGTTTATCCACATTTCCGCAAGACGCGTGTTAAACCGGTTGTGGACATCGGTGGAAAAACAAGCGGCACAAGGTTTATCCGCAGGGGACTTGTATTTTCCACAAGTTTTCCACAGGGTGTTGTGGACGGAAAACTTCCCGTTTTATAAGCGTTTAGGTCGCTTTTACACATATCAACAGGCTCTATTAATACTACTAGTTCTTAATAGAAATTTGATTTTATTAGTTATAGAAAAAGGCTCGACAGAGGGTTAGTACTGAGAGGGGTAGCGACCGGGGATTTTACATTGTATAATATTTGAAATGTAATTTTACGGACGAAACAAGCGAAACCTAAAAATTCTATTTCGTATGTTTCGTTTATTTCGTGGGCAATAAAAAAACAGGAGTCACAAATCATGGAATTCAAGATCAAACAAAGCGTTCTCAAGGAAGAATTGGGATTTATACAAGGCGTCGTCGAGCGCAAGACGACGATACCTGTGCTGTCAAACATCCTGATCGAATCGATCGGCGATGGTGATATCCGCATCGTCGGCACCGACCTCGATGTGACGATCCGCTGCGATGCCGAGGCCGAGATCATCAAACCCGGCTCGATCTGCATCCAGGCCCGCAAGCTGTTTGACATCGCACGGGCGCTCGATCCGGGCGACGCTCATTTTAAAAAGGAAGATAACGAATGGGTGACGATGAAATGCGGCCGCGCCAATTTTCGCCTCGCAGGTGTGAGCCGCGACCAGTTCCCTGAGATACCACAGTTCAAGAGCACGCCGATGAAACTCGCGGCTGATGTATTCAGCTACATGATCCGCAACACAGCGTTCGCGATCACCAATGAGCAGTCACGCTTTACGCTCTCCGGTGCCAAATTCATCATCGGCGACGGCTCCGCCAAAATGATCACGACCGACGGCCACCGCCTCGCGTATGTCGAGCGGGCGATCGACGACAAAGACGGCGTGATGGACACGCTAATCCCTAAAAAGGCACTGCTTGAGCTCGTCAAGATCTCGCGCGGCGACGGCGAGGTTTCGTTCGGCGAGGACACTAACCACATCTATTTTGAGACCGAAGGCCGTCTGCTCATAACCCGTAAGCTATCGGGCAATTTCCCAAATTACGAGATGGTCATGCCTAAGGACAACGACCACTCGGCCATATTCGACCTCGAAGAGATGCGCAACGCCGTCCGCCGCATGTCGCTGATCGCCGACGAACGCAACCGCTCGATCCGCCTCACCATCCGGACAGGTGAGATCGAGGTCATAGCCCAATCCACCGAGGAAGGAGACGGCAGCGAGATCGTCCAGGCCGATTACACCGGCGAAGAGATCCAGCTCGGCTTTAACTGGCAGTACCTGATCGAATTCCTAAACAACGTCGGTGCCGGCGAACTCGCCGCCGATATGTCGTCCGCGTCAGTTTCAGAAAGCTCCCCTCCTTACGAAGGAGGGGTGGCCGAAGGCCGGGGTGGTTCACCCGCAGGGACGGCCCCCGCACGCGAGGGAGCCACCCGCACCCGCATAGCCTTCGAATTCAAAGACGCCAACGCCCAAACCCAAATGTCCATCGCCGGCGAAAACACCTACGACTACAAATACATCGTCATGCCATTGAGAATTTGACGGAACGCGGGCATCCGGGTCAGTACCGAGAGCGGTAGCGACCGGGGTTCTTTTTCGGAGGGGTGGTGATTCGCGCTTCAGAAGCGCTGAAGCACCTGAAGCAGGTGAAGCGCGGTAGAAAAAGAGTGCAAGACCCACGCTTGCTACGAACGCAGTTAGTTCGCACGTAAACAAAAGGCTTCGCTCAGCAATGGCGAAGCTTTTTCATTGGATATTTCGGATGGTGGAATCGATTAATTCGAAAACGCAATGTTAGTAAAATCAGTACAAGTAGAGTCCTTTGAATAACCGGAATCTTTTCACGGTTTGGAAGGAATCGCGATTTTTTTGAAAAGTTGGGGGTTATTTGTTTGAGACTTTGGTGATT
>JAYVER010000016.1:0-6810 GCA_043748725.1 Chloracidobacterium sp.
GACGCTGAGGTGGGTGACGTCGATACCGATCCATTGACGATTTAGCTTCTGCGCCGCCGCGATGGTCGTCCCGCAGCCGCAAAACGGATCGAGAACAACGTCGCCCTCGTTTGACGACAGGCAGTTAATATGCCCAAAGGTGTAACGAGTTGGCAACATCTTTAGAAGTGAAGTTAATAGATAGCAGACATGTTAAATTCTCTTCGCCAACCATTCCTGAATAAACCCGATAAATTCGGACATCGGCATTTCAAACATATCTTTATCCTTAAAGCCTTCGGCCCGCCTTTCAATATCAAAATCTGACATAAAGTCTGTAAAATCGAAGTAAATAGCCGTCGCTGGTTTCGCCGATCCTAACCCTACTGTGTCAACAAACCAGTTTCTTACAGACCTAATGATATCTTCAGGTTCGTCATTATGAGTTTTTATATCGATACCCGCCAAATCTGAAAGGGCTTTGGAATAGTCGTATCTTTTAGTTTCGAGGACGAGAAATTTCTTTGTTTGGAAACGGCTTTCACCGAATTTACGACAACCATAATCTAGCCCTAATTCAAAAGGCATGTTATGGCGGGCCAATTCATTTTTCTTTTGGGATTTCAGACGGGACAAGTCGTGAATACTATATTTCGAGGCCCCAATGAATTCAGTTATTTTCTCGATCCTTTGTTCGGCGGAGTCGGAACGTTCGGAAACGATCCTTGGATTAAAATCGAAATACAAGATTGTGAATATTAACGGGCGAAGCAGTGCCTTAAATTTTGAATCAAAAGGACAATTTACGAATACATTTTTTTCAAAATCCGAATCGTCAAGCGTCGTCATTCTATTTTGAGTGGTTGCCGTTGATCGAGACCGGTTTTGACGGATTGACTTCGGCTCTCGAGCTTACTCGTCCATCCTTTGAGTGAACGACCAGACTTCCGCCTCCTGAAGAAACAACCAACTTACGCCCGCCGCTAATCGCCGCCTGCTTTGTAGGGAAACTCTCGGACACGCGAACAGCTCCCTCTCTTTTGACACTCCAACTCCCATTTGCTCGTGCAACTACATGGTATGATGCATTCGCCATACTAATTTATAAAACCTCCTACTAAAAATCATTATAATCGCGTATTCGTTTCTTTCAAAACAATATTCCGTTTACTAGACGAATCATTCAATTCGTATATGCCATCATCTGGTTGGTGCCGATGAACTGGCGAAAAGATTCGATCATTCGCCCGACCTGATCGGGTTCGTTTATCAGTTCGTTATAGGCGGCTTCGGCGGCGAGGTTCCAGTGCCACGTGTCTTCGAACGCCGTGATCTGCGATTCGCTGTCTCTCCCCGATTCGTTGCGGAAAAGACCATTGTAATTACGGTTGCTGTTAAACGGCGGGTCGAGATATACAAGATCGACCGACTCGCCCTTAATGTAATCGCGCAGGATCTTTAGATTATCGCCATAGTAAAGAGTGTTCATTAGGTGAAGAAGAATTCACCGAAACTTTAGCACGGAAAGCAGAAACGGACAACGGAAAGTGGATAACGGAAAATGAAAACAATCCCGGATACGTTGGCTTACGTCGATGCTGCCGACCACTGACTACTGCCCACCGGCATCTTTTAGATACCGGTGGGCGGTGGCGTTGCTTATTCGCAGGCGGTTGGCGATGTCGCGTTCGGAGTGGCCGGCGGCGGCGAGTTTTTGGGCTTCGGCGATGAGGGTTTGGCGGTCGAAGGACGGGTCGTCGTAGGGCCGGAGAAGGTGGGCGCGTTCGCGAGAAAATTCGACAAAGCTGAATCGCGGAAAGTTGTGCGGTTTTTCGAGGCGGCAGACGATAACATTGTCCTCGCCAAAGGTCTCGGGGCGGTTTCGCTGCTTCATCTGCTTGATGTACCTCATGTTTGGCGCAAGGTGGCTGCGCCCGATCGAAAAGCTATTGTCGATGAAATTGCTCAGCTCCTTTCGACCGGCGAGATCATTGATCGAAAGGTGTTTGGCCAACGAGCGTTTAGGCGTGTGCGCCAGCACGAGGATCGCGAGGCGGTATTCTTCCTTTAGCGCCTTGAGAGCTTTCATAAGAGCGAGCGTTTCTTTTGCCCCCTGGCCCGATGTGAGGTACGAGATGTTATCGATGATCAACAGGCGGATGCTTTTTTTCCCGAGCTCGGACCACAGCGAATGGCCGATGAATTCGGTCACTGTCTTAAAGCCTTCTGGAAGGTCATCGTCCCAGTCGATAGAGAGCCGCTCCATATTGCGAAAACGGTAGCGACGCACGTATTTGCCATTTTTGACCCCGGCCGAGTAGCGCTCGGCGACCTGGGCTTTGGTCATTTCGAAGTCTATGTAGAGGACGGGCTGGGCAACAGATTCGTTTGGAAGCAAAGCTTCGCTTAATTGAGAATTGAGAATTGAGAATTGAAAATTGAGAATTGGAAGGCAATTGGTCACTCTCAATTTTCAATTCTCCATTGTCAATTGTTCCGTCATTTTCCATTTTCAATTGTCCATTTTCAATTAGCACGGGGAGGCCGCGGGCAACGGCATTGCCGATCTGGACGGCGAGGATGCTTTTGCCGACGCCGGTATCGGCGAAGAGTATAGTCAGTTCGCCCGTCCGGACGAGATCGCCAAAGAGACGCTTGGTGGGCTCAGCGTCGGCTCCCGGCGCAAAGACGTCGTTGAGGCTCTCGCGTGCAAAGATCGACCCGTGGAAATGCTCGGTCGGGTGCTTTTTTCGATAATCGTCGCGTTGTTTTTTATACTTGTCGGGCGGCTGCCAGCCGCGCGCCGAATCATAACGGTTAGCGTCGACAGCGCGGTTGGGCGATACGTCAAAGCCGTAGCGTTTGCTGGCGTATTCTTCTTCGTCAAAGTCATCGTCATCGAGGTCGTCATCGTCGTCGAAGTCTTCGTCGTCGATTTCTTCGCCTTCGATTTCGGAGTTGGTGTGGTCAGTTTTTTCTTCTCTGTGTTTCATATTTCCAACGGTCGTGTCGGGTACGAACGTACTGTAAAAATTAACATATGTTGCGTACATTGTCAATTGTATTATTTATGAAACAAATTTCTGTATTGTCCTAATACTATGGTGCTCGCCGAATGTCGTGTGCTTTGCTTTGCGATCTTTGTGTCTTCACTTTGTGGCCTTTGTGATTAACGGTATTTTTTTTCACAAAGAACACCAAGCGAAGACACAAAGAGCACAGAGAAGATGAGCCCCACTTGATTAGGACACTACCCAGATTTCGGAGCACAGGCAATGAAGGTTTCGTAAACCTTGATATATTCCCGGACGACGTTTTCGGCGGTGAACTGCTCGGCGAGGCGGCGGTTGTTTTCGGACATTGCGGCCCGCAGTTGGTGGTCGTCTAACAACTGTATGACCTTTGCGGCTAATTCGTGCGGATCGCGAGGCTCAACCCAGAGGCAGTTGTCTGGGTCCTTCAGATAATCGGCGGCGGCGCGTACACGCGTAGTGACGATCGGCAGCCCGGCGGCAAGCGATTTTAACAATACGAGAGGAAACCCTTCGTCGTGATATGTCGGGAAGACGAATATGGTGCTGTTAGCGTGATAGACGGCGGTTTCGTTTTCCGATATATATCCGGTAAAGCGTATATGTTCTGAAAGTTGCAGAGCGGCTGAGAGCCTTTCAGCTTCATCCCGAACCGGGCCGTCGCCCAGACAGAATAGGACAAAATCGCGGCCTCTCAGTTTCAGTTCGGCACAAGCCTCGATCACGGTGAGCAAGCCCTTGGCCGGGATGAACCGAGCACTGAATAACAAAATGGGCGTACTCAGAGCGATGCCGTGCCGCTCGCGAAAGCCGGGATCAGGTTTAAAGGCGTCAGGTTCGACCACGTATTTTGCATCGAAGAGCTTTTCTGCTGGACAGCCAGCACGCAGGAAATTTTCCCGCTCTTCGGAGGACAAGATGCCGATACCGGCGGCCTTTGCAAAAAGCCGTCGCTGCAGCCGCCTCCAAAAATAGCTCTTTGTCTCCAAAAACGCCGCGATCGATCCGTGCATTTTTAAATACACCGGAACACGTGACGAACGCAAAAAGACAAGCGTCACCAGATCGCGCAATACGCACTTTTCGTCGATGGACGTGTTGAGATGTATAACGTCGTAACGGTTTTCACGCGTGCGGCGACGCAGCCGGCGGGCAGTCTCCAGTACGCGAAATATTCGCCGCCATACAGGCGTTCGCCCGGCTCCCTCACCATAAACATAGACCTCTTCGTCGGCCTCGACACCGGCGACCAGCAAACCACGCACGTACGGCGGCTCGCAATATATCGGCCCGCCGAGCGAATCTTTGTCAGGCATTCCCACTAAAATGCGCATAATAAATAGTTGTCAGCTTTCAGTCAGATGTTCGTAAAGCTCTCGCAGCTTATGCAAGTGAACTTCAATACTAAAGCGTTCTCGCATTTGGCTGCGTGCCTTTTCACCCAGTTCAATCATCCGCGCCGGGTCATTGAGCAAATCAGTAAGCCTTTCAGCCAGATCGTCCACGTTGCCAGTGCGAAAGATCGCGGTACAGGGTCCTTCGGCGAGCTTCGCGCCGGCCACTTCGAGCAGCGGCGGAATGTCCGAAACTATCATCGGCGCCCCGAGAAATAACGCCTCGATCGACGCGACCGGCAGACCTTCCTGCACCGACGAAAAGACAAAAAGGTCGAGTTCGCGGAGCAGATCGGGAATGTCGCCGCGCGTTCCGACAAAATGCACCCGGTCAGACAAACCGTTATCGCGGCAGAAATTGACGCATCGCGAATGATATTCGTCTGCGCCGATATGTACGGCCCCGACAAAAACAAAATGAGCGGCCGGAAACCGCTGAAAGATTTTTGGCAACGCCCGGCACACCGTCCATTGGTCCTTGCGTTCGTCGCGGTAAAAATTACCAACCATTCCGAGGAGCTGGTGGTTTGCCTCGAAACCTAATTCCTCACGCAGCGTCCTCATGCCGATCGCTCTTGTGGGTGCGAGGCGCTTTTCGTCAACGCCGTTATGAAGGACGTGAAATTTTGCCGTGATCGCAAAGCCCTCAGCATCTCGAAACCATTCCAGCATCGATTCGCTGACCGGACAGACGGCGTCCATTCGAGGCAGTATGAACTTGGTAGCGATACGGTTTTTATTGTCGAGAATATAATTTTGCAAGCTCATAACGCACTTGACGCCGGTACCAAGAGTCGCCAGGTATAGATGCAGAGCCTCGACGGCCTGTTGAGCGTGAGCGATCTGAATGCCGCGTTCATTGATAATGCGCCGCAACTGTCGCACAAGCAGCAAATCTACAGGCCATTTTCGCTGAAGACGTATGTACTCGACGCCGGAATCGGCGAATTCGGCTTCCAGATCGCCGCCTCCGGTCGCCACAAACGTCAAATCCAATCCGGCAGACCGCGCATTCCGGCAAACGTCCAGCGCCAGCATCTCGGCGCCGCCGCGATTTAACGAATCAAGCATGTGCAGAACTTTTATGGTCATTTCTCTGCAAACTTCGCGCAGATAAACGCAACGGACGTGCTAAAACGTTTTAGCCGCATCATCGGAAACAACGGTGGATAGTCGGGCCAAGGATATAGGCACGGCCGCAGCTCGTTCTCAATATCAAAGTGACGGGAAATCACTCCGCGCCAGCGTTTTATGCTAAAAAAGTTAATTTCCTGCATTGCATAACGGGCTTCGGTGCCGTGCGCCGGTCCAAAAAAAATCTCGTTAAAGCCTTGTAGTGTTTGCGTCCGCAATAGAAACTTACCTATACTGCGGTGAGTGTAAAACAACCATAGCGACGGTATTCGAATCGCGGCCATCGTGCCCGTCGGAATCATTAAGACGGCGCGGCCTCCCGGCTTTAAGACACGCGCCAACTCCGCAACACCTGCTTCGACATCCGCGAAATGCTCGATCGCGTGCGACGAATAAACCACGTCAAAGCAGTCGTCGGAAAAGGGAATATTCTCTGCCGCAGCCGTGAGGATGTTGCTCGTGACGGCACTTACAGATTCGTCGTAAACCCCAAATTTAGCAATCTCCGGGTCAACGCCGACGACGCGAAACCCCAGCTCTTGAGCCTGCACCATCGCGTAGCCCGTACCACAGCCCACGTCGAGAAACAGCCCCGGTGCGCGCTTCTGCAAAAAGGGTTTAAGCGCTTCCCATTCGGCGTCACGCCCGCGTTTCTGACGGCGATTAAATACCTCTGGGTTTGTCATTTTTTCGCCGATGTCCCCGTATCTTTGGGCCGCACAACAAAGAAAAGTCCCGGCTGGCACTGCGGCCGTGTAACGATCTTGCGTGCCAGGCGTTTGGCCAGCCAGGACAAACCTGCAATACCGGTCATGCTTTTATCGAGTTCGCAGCTCTCTTCAAAATAATGCTCCGCCCGCACGATCTCGTAGCCGCAGCGGACGAGCAGATTGGTCAGCGTCTGCATCGAGTACCAGACAACGTGTTCGGGGTTCAGCCACACATCTTCGAGTAATCCGGCTTTCATGTTGGCCGCCCACTTGCGATCCCAGGGATTCGGCGTCGTGATGATAACTTGCGTATCGCGGTGACAAAAACGCTTGATGCCGTCCAATAGATCTTTCGCGCTTTCGAGATGTTCGATCAACTCTCCGCAGAGTATGACGTCAAACGTCTCGTTTAGCGTCGCTTCATCCAGCCGCATTACGTCACCGACGTAACATTCGCAGCCGACAGTCTGGCGTATCGCTTCGACCTCGCTTTCGAGATAATCGAGACCTACGATCCGCGTTGCGGCAGCCATTAGCCTCGCGTGCAGCCAATTGCCCTCA
>JAYVER010000017.1:0-6792 GCA_043748725.1 Chloracidobacterium sp.
GGTGTCGTAATTATACCCCCCCCCCCCCCGCAATTGTCAAGCGGTTTTTGAAGTTATTTTGATCAAGTAAAAATAACGACGAATTGGCGTCTTTTACAATGTTTTGTTAAAGTCTTGAGTTTCGTGAAAAGAACGAACAACGCGCATCATATAAATAGGTATTAATACAATGACTAATCTTGAATCGTATTTATCAAAATTTACCGAGGCCGAGTGGCTGACCGCCGTTGAAAATTTATTAACGTGCATTCACGAGGTTGACCGCAACGCGGTTCAGATCTGGTTTAGGTTTTATCCATTGAGCTTAAAGCAATTTATCGACGCGGCTGAGGATCGTGATGCGACGCTGCACGGGATCGTGATGCAGGGTGATTTTGAGCTGAAGGGCCAGATCGACACGTCGCACCGTTTTCTCTACGGCCACCGACATTGGAAGACGGTTAAGGCCGCGATCGAGGCTGAGGCGGTTGTTTTTACAGATCAGACACACAATTTAACCGAAGAGATTAAACAGATCGCCATGCTCGTCGGCGAAAAGCTCCAAGTGGAACGGCAGATGGTCAATGCATTAGTTGCCATCGGGCTGATGACGCTGAACCAGGTCGGCCTCGACGCTTTCAAATCCGCACCGGGCGAGGTCGAAAAGCCGTCCGGCATTATGGCAAAATCACCCAACGCGGTCATCGCCGAGCGTGCAAAAGACGATTCGCAAGGGCTGCTCGGATTTTTAAAGACGATAAACAAGAAATTTTCGGTCAACTACATCGCCGCTCACGGTGGCGGCAAGTTCCCTGTTATGAACGAGCAGGAGATCACATCTGCGTCGGCAAACGACCGCTCGCAGGATTGGCAGTCGATGGACAGCCGCTGCTGGGAAGGCCCCGTCCCGGTCGAATGCACGGCGGCCTCGTGCGGCACCTGCTGGGTCGGCATTCTCGGCGGGCAGGAGAAACTCAACGAGGTAAATCGCCGCGAACGCCGTCAAATGAAAGTTTTCGGCTACAACCAGCCCGGGGATAATAAGCCTTTCCTTCGCCTCTCATGTCAGGCCAAACCCGCCGGCAACGTGACAATCGTCATTCCACCCTGGAATGCGGTCTTCGGCAAAAAAGTCTACAACAACGTCGAAGAGATCGAGATCGAACCCGCAACCACGTCAGCCAGAGCCTTGCGCGAAACGATAGCATCTGCTACGTCTAGCGAATAATAAGAAGATTCACCACAGAGAACACAGAGGGCACAGAGAAAAAATATGTTAGCCCCTCTGTGTTCTATGTGCTCTCTGTGGTAAATATCTTTCGTGCAAGTAGAAAAAAAACCCTTTCCCCCAGTAACTTTGGTCGTCATCGCCGTTCTCCTCTGGAGCACCGGCGGGCTTTTTATCAAGCTCACGACGCTCGACGCCTATCAGGTCACATTTTTTCGCTCGCTGCTGGCGGGAATTACGGTTCTCGTCATCACGCGAAAGAACGGTTTGCGGATAAATGGTTTCGGCATTCTCGCTTCGGTAATTTACGCGACATTGCTCTTCCTATTTGTCTGGGCAACCAAGCACACAACCGCCGCCAACGCCATATTTCTCCAATACACAGCACCGATCTACATTCTCATCTTTGCACCGTTTATCATCGGCGAAAAATTTCACTGGCGTGACCTCATAACGATCGTCTTCTGCATCGGCGGCATGAGCCTCTTCTTCGTCGGCAAACTCGAGATCACCGATTACCAGGGCAATCTCGCCGCGCTGCTGTCGGGCGTGTTTCTTGGACTCTATATTATGCTTTTACGGCATCCCAGAGCAGTAGGCTCCCCTCCTTACAAAGGAGGGGTGGCAGACGCTTCGTCTGACGGGGTGGATCTCTCTTTACGAGATGATAGTTCAGCCAACGATAAAGAACGAACCACCCCGCCCTTCGGGCACCCCTCCTTTTCCAAGGAGGGGAGCTTTGAACAGTCCGCCGGAACGCAGGCATCCTTGCCTGCCTCTGCCCCCGACCCGATGCAGAAGCCCGCGCGTGAGCAAGGGCGTAACACACAACGTCCGGGATACGCCCTTGCTGACGCGCAGGCCTCCGCACCGATGAACCCAGTTATTACGGTAATCTACGGCAATTTCCTGCTGGCTCTGCTAACGCTCCCGTCAGGCATCGACGCTGTCCCGACAATGACATTGATGGACGCGGCGGCCGTCGGATTCCTCGGCATCTTCCAGATCGGTATCGCCTACATCCTCTTTATCAAAGGCGTCACCGGCGGCACGCGTCCGCTGGACGCCAGCATCATCGGCTTTATCGAACCGCTGCTAAATCCGGTCTGGGTCTTCCTATTCGTCGGCGAACAACCGTCTAACTGGGCGATCCTCGGCGGCGCGATCATTATCGTAACCGTAGTTGCTCATACACTGAATCAATACCGAAGTCAGAACCGGGAGCGATAGCGACTGGGTTCTTTGGGCTATGCCTCGGTGTCCGGCATTAAGTTAATGATTTCCATGGTCTTGACGCTGACGGTGCAAACGCGTTTTAGGAGGTCGATCACTTGGGTTTTGTAGTCGGCGAATTTGTAGGTGTTAAATTTTTCGGCGATGGTCGGGTCTTTGGGTTTGCGTTCTTTGTATTGGTCGAGCACCCATTCGAGAGCTGAGCGGTTGCCGAGTTTGTATTCCCAAGCAATCGCCGGAACACCCTCAAGCCGTGTGTAAGTGTCGATCTCGATAATGCCTTTCACCTTGTCGGCGACCAGCCGCGTGCGGGCCTTAGAAACAAACGGCTCAGAGTCAGAACCGGGAGCCGTAGCGACTGGGTTCTTCGTCTTCGTGCCTTTCGCCCCCGCGGTCTTAAGAGACCCCTCGCTACCGCTTCGGGTTCTGACACCTGCCGCCGCATCCAGATCAACCCGTCGCAGGCCAAACAGCTCGACCGTCTCATAGTTTAGATGCAGCTCCATCAACTCTTTGCCGAGAGCCGTCCAATCCCTAGCATTTTCATAGACCGGGATCCTTGGAAACTCGCGTTTCAGATTTTGTCCGTATTTCTCGCGATACGGCGGATAGTGAAGCACGGCGTAAACATAATGGAAAATGTCTTCCTTGGTCAGCCCGCGAGCACCGCGTCGGGCAAATTCCTCAACCGCCCAATCGGTGATGTTATCTTGGCGATTTCCGTCTGAGTCGTATGAATACTTCGGGGCAGACTGCGTTCCGCCATTTCCCATCTTCAAATAGCAATAATCAAATACACGATCCGAACCTAAAACCGCTAATTCGTTTGATGAGTTTACGCAAAGAAAATTAACCGATGGATTTTTGCCGTCTCCAAAAATACGCGGCAACTGATACTGCATTTCGTTCAGGTCGGCTGAAAAATATAACAATTTATCTACGAAGGGCCTATATGCCGCGATCCGGAAATTTACTCCATCGAATCGGTACTCCTTGCCGGCGGCAATATCGTCTATAACCGCTCGCGTCCATTTTATTTCTTGCCGGCTTCGCTTAGAGATAGTCTCTTTTATCTTTTCTTTGGTCATACCTTGAAATTCGACCAAATCGACGTTGTAAGAGTCGATCAAAAACTGAACCTGTTGGGCGACAAACTCTTCGTTAAATCCATATACCCATTCATCGCGCGCTGTAACTACACCGAGGGAAAACAATTTGAATATCGCTTCTTCCGTACGTCCTAGCTTCACTTCCTTATCGATCATGGGAATAAGGCTTTCCCAATTATTATCCGTCTGATTTATCCAATTATGCTTCTCATCCGGCGTGATGCTTTCAAACGCGATCCTGTGAATAGGATTTTCCCGGAGCCACGCAAGTTTTTCCTCCTTGCGCCAGAAATCGTCCATCGCCGTGTAATAAATTTTCGCTTTGCGTTTTGGCATTTCTTTCGCCGTCGTAGACGGTGTCAGCATAAAGCCCCGTGCGTAAGCAGGGGGTAAAAGGTCACAAATAAATCGAGCTATCGTAGATAGCGGCAGACGGTTGAAATTAGAACGCAATTCGCATCATCGAACCCGTTCCGCATCTGTCGCCCGCCTACGCGGGCTTGTTACATATTGCTGATCGTTTCCCCGTGCTCACGCACGGGGCTTTATGCTATCGCCCGCTCCGCGGGCTCGTCGAAACCGTTCCGCCTCTGTCGCCCGCTACGCGGGCTATGTCGTTTTCGACACATTCACACCCCGCGTTTACACGCGGGGCTTTATGCTATCACCCGCTACGCGGGCTGGTTACATTTTACTCATCGTTTCCACGTGCTCACGCACGGGACACCCCCTACCGCACGGGCCTTTATGCTATTGCCCCTACGCGGGCTACGTCCATAAATATTTCTCGTCAAATTCGATCTCGTTCTTGCGCAATAAATCGATGAATTCATCTCGAAATGTACGCCTTGCGTGATGCAGTTTTTGATTTACGATGTATCGCCTCACAACTTCGATCTGTGACGCGCTTACGGTAAAAGCTCCGTAACCATTTTGCCACCGGAATTCCGATGCGTCCGGAAACACATCATGCATCCAGCCTGATGAATTTGATTTTAGGTCGGGCAAAACATCCGACAGAGCTTTATCAGGTCTTAATTTTGCGAGTACGTGAACGTGATCTTCGACTCCGTTAATGCCCAGCGAAATACCGCCAAGTCCCCGAATCGTGCCGCCAATGTATTCATATAACCGCTCCTGCCGGTCGGGCGTGATAGTCGGAAGGCGGTCCTTTGTTGAAAATACAATGTGGTAAATCAGATTTGTATATGATTTTGGCATCGTTTCCCTCTGTCGCCCGCTACGCGGGCTTATTTCATTTGGTTCTTCCTTCCCCGTGCTTACGCACGGGGCTTTATGCTATTGCCGTCTACGACGGCTAATCTGTCAATGGCTGCTCAACTTTAACCAAAAACATGATCGCCACGCCCGTTTGAATTCCAAAAACATTGTGCGATGTTCCGGCGATCTTTGGATTTGCCCTGACATCCGATCTGGTATCGACAATGTAAACAAAATCAAACTCGTCTTCGACGATCTTTCGAAATCCGTCAAATGTCCGCGAATCGATAAACGAGCGATTTGTAACAAACGCGATCACGCCGTTTTTGTCTATTCTGTCCATCGCCCAGCGGTAAAATCGGGCATACATATCGTAAACTTTTGTCTTTTGGGCCGTTGATTCCTTTACAAAACTCTCTTTTATTCGCCGGTCGATATGGTCGTAGACGAGATTTTTGTTGAAATCGTTAAAATTAGCCTGATTGGCGTTATACGGCGGATTTCCGATTATTACGCTGATCTTCTTTTCGTTCTGGCGTTTGATCCGGCTCGCGTTCTCGGAACTGATCCCGTATGCAAAGGAGTGTTGTCCCTTATGCTCCAAAGCGGCAATGTTGTCGAGTGTATCGACAAAACAGATATTCTTAAATTCCTTATACTCGCCTTTTTTCTGCTGATAGGTGAATTCGATATTCAGATTGGCGATGTAATACGGCAGTATCGCGACCTCGTTCGCGTGGATCTCGTTTTCGTATTTGTAGGTCAGAGAATGCGGAGAAATGTGTTCGATCAGTTCGGCGATAAATGTGCCTGTTCCGGCTGCCGGATCGAGAATCTCAACATTTTTATCGCCGAGCGATTTTCCGAAGTGCTTTTCGAGCAGCCAGTCGGTGCTCTCAATCATGAATTTGACGATCTCGTTCGGCGTATAAACCACACCAAGCCGGTCGGCACCTTTCGGGTTATAGACCTTGTAAAAATTTTCGTAAATATTCTTTAGAAACTTTTGCTTTTTCGTGGTGGTCGGCAAGCCCGGCGGACGCATCGCGGATCGTGTCGTAATAGAACTTGATCGATTGCAGATGCGATTGGCGTTCGCCGTAATCCATAAAGGCGTTTATCACGCCTTCGAGCTCGTGGGCGATATTGTTGAACCGGTGAAAGTTTGCATTGCCGAAAACATTATTAAAAATGTCTTCGGTCAGGATGTGCTGGATTATCATTTCGCGCACATCTTCTTTTGTAATTTCCGGGTTGATCTCACTCTGGGCAAGCTCATGAAATCGGTCGCGTTGCTCAACAAAGGCGTTGTTCGTCTCGGCCTTTTTCTCGATAAGCTCGCGTAGGTTGAGGACGATGGCCGGGATGTCTTCTTTGAATTTATCGAGCGCCTTATTGAAATCCTTGACTATCGACGGCTCGTAATTGATGAAATGTCCGAGGATCGAATCGAGCGCCTCGACGTCTTTCATCGGGACACGTTGAACAAGCTGGCCTTCTTGATAGAGAACCGCAGTTACCGTGTCTTCGAACAGGATGTTTGAGTCGGGATATCCGTCCTGGTTAAGCTTTTTGTTTATCTCGAAATCGATGTCGTCTTTCGAGTCTTTAGATTCCCAATAGCCAAACTCAAACCGTGTCGCATTCTTGAGAACGCCGTCGGGATAGACCGGGTTGCCCTTTTTGCCTTTTACGCCAACCTCTTCGACCAGCAGCAGATTACGCTTTTCACCGTAGGCGTTGACCAGCGTCGAAAACGCACGCCGGATCGACGTTTCGTTGTGCGAACCGCCGAATCGGATCAGCTTATCGAGCTGATTATAGTATGCGTTTATCTGCTGTTTGGACATGAGTTTAGGGAAATAGCTGTAATGTTTATACCCGATATGAACGGAAAACTAAAGCGTTAAGGAACCCCGTCGGTCTCGCCCCCCCCCCCCCGGTTCTGACCCGTCAATCTCATAGAGTTCTTTGAAAAACCCCTACAAATGTGTCGGTTGTTGTCGATTGTAGGGTAAGAGG
>JAYVER010000018.1:0-17458 GCA_043748725.1 Chloracidobacterium sp.
CCAGCCGATGGATATCGAGTGGGCAAAGGACGGCATCACCGGCGAGCTTTTTATTTTACAGGCGCGACCGGAAACCGTTCATGCACAAAACACGACGAATTACATTGAGAAATACAAGCTTACGGGCATACACGGAGCGCCGCTGACGAGCGGTGTCGCCGTCGGCGAAAAGATCGGCTCCGGTGCAGCCCACGTAATGCTGGACGCATCGAAACTGCGAACTTTCCAGCAGGGCGAGATCCTCGTCACCTCGATGACCGATCCGGCATGGGAGCCGATAATGAAACGCGCTTCCGCTATCGTCACCGAGCGCGGCGGCCGCACCTGTCACAGCGCTATCATCAGCCGCGAGCTTGGCATCCCGTGCATAGTCGGCACCGGCAACGCGACCGAAAAAATCCGTACAGGCACCGACGTAACTGTAAGTTGCGCCGAGGGCGACCGTGGGAATATCTATTACGGCAAGATCGATTTCAAGATCGAGAAACACAAGATAACCGATAATGAGCGGCCTCGAACGCAGGTGATGATGAATGTCGGCGACCCCGATCACGCATTTGCGGTGTCGCGTCTGCCGAATGACGGCGTCGGCCTCGCCCGGCTCGAATTCATCATAAATAACCACATCGGCATTCACCCGATGGCATTGGTCAATTACCCGAATCTTAAAAACACGGCTGATGTTGAGACCATAGCTGGTAGGATTTTGGAAGAAGACCCAAAAGAATTCTTTGTCCGCTCGCTTTCCGAGGGCGTTGGCCGAATCGCGGCGGCTTTTTATCCAAAACCGGTAATTGTCCGCATGTCGGATTTTAAATCTAACGAATACGCGATGCTGATCGGCGGCAAGGAATTTGAGCCGATAGAAGAAAATCCTATGATCGGGTTTCGCGGTGCATCGCGGTATTACGACGACCGTTATAAAGCCGGTTTCAGGCTTGAATGCCTCGCGCTTTGCCGTGCCCGCGAGGATATGGGCTTGATAAACATTAAGCCGATGATCCCATTTTGCCGCACTGTTGAGGAAGGTGAAAAGGTCATCGCTCTGATGGCCGAACATGGTTTGAAACAGGGCGAAAATGACCTCGAGATCTATGCCATGTGCGAATTGCCGGCGAATGTTGTCTTTGCCGACGAATTTCTCAAGGTTTTTGACGGATATTCGATCGGGTCTAACGATCTCACGCAGCTTGCATTGGGTCTCGACCGCGATTCCGAAATGGTCGCTCACCTTTTCGACGAGCGAAACGGCGCCGTAGAGAAGATGGTCGCGATGGCCATCGACGCCGCCAAACGGGCCGGCAAAAAAATCGGCATCTGCGGCCAGGCACCGTCGGATTATCCGGAATTTGCCGAGTTTTTGGTGAAACGGGGCATCAATTCGATATCGCTTAATCCTGATACCGTGATCCAGACTACCCACCATATTCTTGAAACTGAAAAAGCGTTACTCTCCGGAATAACTGAAAACTGATAGCTGAAAAGTGATAACCGAAAACGAATGGCTTTTCCTAATTATCAGTTTCAGCTATCACTTATCAGCTATTCCGAAGACACAGCCATTAAATGAATCGATGACCGAACCCGCCGGAAATTACGTTTCTCTCGATTTCGCTCAAAAGATGCGGAAGCAGGCTTTCATGGTCTGGATGATTGGTTTGGCGGCAGTTTTTGTTTGGGTTTTTGCGATTGTTGCGGCTCCGGTTGCAAAGGTCAACGGCCTCGTTGCTTTTTCCTCGCCGCTCTATCATTTCTTCAGCTTTATCTGCCATCAGATAACGGAGCGTTCTTTTCACGTCGAAGGCGAACCGTTCGGCGTCTGTTCGCGTTGTTTTGGCGTGTATTTTGGCCTGCTATTCGGGTTTGCGATCTATCCGCTATGGCGAAACATTACTGAGATCGAGCCCCTGCCTCGTTTCTGGCTGTTTCTTTCGTTAATTCCGATCTCAGTCGATTGGTCGCTTACGATCTTCGGCATTTGGGAAAATACGCATCTCTCGCGTTTCATCACTGGCCTTATTTTAGGCGTCGCCTGCGCCACCTATATTGTGCCCGCGTTGGTTGAAATAACTCGAAACTTTACCTTCCGCCGCCATCACAAATAATCTCGTTTTTTACTTTTTCCTTTTTACTTTTTCCTTTTTACTTTTTACTTTTTACTTTTGACTTGGCCTCCGGCCACAGAACTTTCGTTGACTTAGATTCGTAGAAAGAGCAAGATTGAAAATATCGGATCTTATATGAATTTTACTAAAGAAAGTGCCGTGACAACTGCAAAACATGATCTTGCAAAACGTTTAAAGATTGACGTTGGCGAGATCAAGGAGAACGGAGTTTCTGACAAGGATTTCCCCGATATGTCGCTCGGAGCGGCTGTGAACAGCGAGATGTCGGCACAGATGATCTCGAGCGGCTGGCAGATAAAACTCGGGGCTGATGGCAAAGCGTATGAGTATCGCGCCGACAAATATCAGCTTCGCCTGCACAACTTTAACGGCGCCAATTACGTCATAGAATAAGTTTAGAGTTCCAACTTTAGTTGGCCTCTTTTGCGTATGGCCAACTAAAGTTGGAACTCCAAACCTGGAGCAGTAAATATGAATCGCAATAATATCTGGATACATGTCGGCATCGCCGTAGTTTTGGTAACAATGGCCGCGGTTTTAGGGCAGATCGAGCGTTGGAGGACCGCCCTGCGCACGACCAATACGGAGCAATTCGAACGCTACGAAAAAATGGATAACCCCTCTCATTGTAAACGTGGCGGACCGCCGGAAGTTCTTGTCCGGTTCAAGCCGGGTGTCAGTCTCGACCGAATACGCCAGATCGCCGCGGCCAATAATGACCGCCTGACCGATGAGATCGAATCAGTCAGCGGCCTGTCAGTGATTGACGACCTTGATAATGCCGACGCAAAAACTGTTGCCGATCAGTACGCCGCAATGACCGACGTTGTTGCCTACGCGGAACCGAATTATCAGATCAAGCTCGACGACCCGATCCAGAAAGAAAGTTTGAACGACGGCGTGGTACGTTATCCGGGGGGTTCACATCCCAACGATCCGCAGTTCGGCGATCAATGGGCGCTCAATAATCTTGGCCAGGACGGTGGTAAAGAGCGGGCCGACATTGACGCTCTGAAAGCGTGGATCAAAACCAGGGGCAGCAGCGACGTAGTCGTCGCGGTTCTCGACAGCGGCGTCGATTTCACGCACGTGGATTTGCGTGAAAATATGTGGATCCGGCCCGAAAATGTCCCGGCATACACGGACGACGAGCTTGGCACGTTTAACGACATCAACGGCTTTAACGGCACGGACAAGATCGCCGATCCAATGGACGATAATGGCCACGGCACGCATTGCGCCGGGATAATCGGTGCCGAGGGCGACAACGGCGAAGGCATCGCCGGCGTCAATTGGCATGTCAAGATCATGCCGCTCAAGTTTTTGGGACGCGGTGGTTTTGGCTCGACCGGTGACGCGATCGAGGCGATCAATTACGCCATCGACCGCAAAAAGCACGGCGTCAATGTCCGCATTATCAGCGCGAGTTGGGGATCAACCAGCAAATCGAAAGCGCTCGAAGACACGATCCGAGCAGCGGGCGAAGCAGGCATATTGTTTGTCGCGGCAGCCGGCAACGACGGCTCCAACAACGACCGACGGCCGCACTACCCGTCAAATTACGATCTGCCAAATGTGATCAGCGTCGCGGCTCTCGACCGTACGGATAACCTCGCGTCGTTCTCAAATTTTGGCGTCAAAACCGTTCATATCGCTGCTCCGGGCAAAGATATTCTCTCCACATGGTTGAATGACAGCTACCGCGAGGCATCGGGAACGTCGATGGCAACGCCATATGTTTCTGGCGTTGCGGCACTGATAATAGCAAACGAACCTAAAATAACGATGGAGAAACTGCGGGAACGTCTGCTAAAGTCGGTCGATAAAATCGATTCGCTAAACGGTAAGGTCGCGAGCGGAGGACGGATCAACGCGGCCAAAGCTCTCGGCAATTGACCTATAAACCATCTGCAACATCAACCTAACGATTTGGTTTAATGCCGGTAATTGTAGACTGGTATTTATTAGCTAAAACAAACCTATCTTGTCGTCGAAGCTCTGTAAATACAGGGCTTTTTTTATTAAACACTTTTCGTTCGTCTAATGGCACACTCTTTGCCCTTATCTCTTCCCAGCAATGGCCAAATCATTGCAAACGTAATATGAAAAGGGAGAAAACAATGAATAAAATTAAAGGTTTGATAACAGTTTCGGCATTTTCCTTATTGGTTTTGTGTTTGCCGGCCATCGCTTTGGCCCAATATGGCAACCCGAACGGCGGCTATAATAATGGCGGTTACGGTAATAACGGTGGTTATAACAACGGCCAATATGGAAATAATGGTAACTACGGCGACATTCGTTCGACTGTTCGCGACTTAAAGGACGCATCAAAGAGATTCGAGAAAGATCTCGATCGTAGTTCGACTTACAGCAAGCAAGGTTACGGCGGTTACGGCGGATATAATGACGACAACTCTCGAAAGTACATACGAAAGCTTGCCGACAAATTTAAAGACGCCGCCGACCGGCTGGATGATAAATACGGCAACGGCCGAAATATCAACAACAGCTACAGCGAGGCAAACAAAATTCTTGATCTTGGCTCGCAATTGGAGCAGTCTTTGAACAACTATGGTATGGATGGATATATGCAGAACGAATGGAATCGCATCCAGAACGACCTTCGCATAGTGGCGAACACCTATAACTCCAATTACAATGGCGGTTACAACCGCAATAACCGGAACAATAGAAATGGCGGCTACAGAAATGGTCGGAACAATCTGCCTAGCTGGTGGCCTTTCTAAGGATTTGAATTCACTTGTCTTCAAAGCCCGCGTTCTAAACGATGCGGGCTTTTTCGTTTGGAGTTCCAGCTAAGAGAGGCTTATTGTTTAGAGAAAGGCCAACTAAAGTTGGAACTCCAAACTTGGAACTCCTGAACGATATGCCCGGAACGCTCTATTTAGTCGCCACGCCAATAGGCAATCTACAGGACATATCAATGCGCGCTCTCGAAACGCTGCGGAATGTCGACCTCATTGCCTGCGAGGACACGCGGCACACGCTCAAGCTGCTCAACTATTTTCGCATTTCCAACCGGCTTATTAGCTATCACGAACACAACGAGCTTGAACGCGCCGACGAGCTTGCCGAGCGGCTTTTGCGGGGAGATTCCATCGCAATTGTCTCGGATGCGGGAACGCCGGGCATTTGCGATCCGGCGTTTCGCATAGTGCAGCGTGCCGTCGAGATCGGAGCGGCGGTGGTGCCGATTCCGGGAGCGGTTGCGTTCATTGATGCGGTGATCGGGTCAGGCCTTGCCACAGATTCGATCTTTTTCGGCGGTTTTCTGCCGTCCAAAAAGAGTGAACGGCGCAAGCGTCTCGCTGAAATTCGAGACATTCCTGCAACGCTCGTTCTGTACGAAACGCCTCACAGATTAGCAAAATCTCTTGTCGATTGTCTTGAAATACTTGGTAATAGACAGTCGGCGGTTGCTCGCGAATTAACAAAGCTCCACGAAGAGTTTGCCCGCGGGAGATTGAGCAATTTGGCGGAAAGGTTTAGTAAAACACCGACAAAGGGCGAGATCGTTTTGGTGATCGAACGCGCAGAATGGAAGGGATTTAGCAGAGAGGATGCCTCGAAGAAAACACTTTCCTCCCGCATCAATGTGCTTCAGAAAGAAGGGCTCGACCGAAAAGCCGCTCTAAAATTAGCTGCAAAAGAATATGGTTTGAGCAAATCGGAAGCTTATGAGCTTACGCAGATCAGACCGCCTTCGTCCGGCCGATGCAGACCGCGAAAGTAAAAGGCAGAAACACGACCGTTAGGGAGTGTGTAGGGTTCGTCGGGAAAATGCACACTCCCTAACGGTCGTGTTTCTGCCTGGATTTACCGTTGCGTTAATTCCGGTGGCAGCGTCTTGTCGATCTTAGGGCGTTCCTTGAGATCAGCTACCTTAAGCAGCGTTATCAAGATGGTCCGCGCGACCTTTTCCATCTTGTTGTAGTCGATCTTTTGCGGCTCGTCGCCAACTTGATGATAGTCCTCGTGGACGCCATCAAACCAGAACGCAATCGGTATTCCGTTTACGGCATAATTGAAATGATCCGAGCGGAAAAAGAATCGATTTTTATCCTTTGGGTCATCGTATTTCGTGTCGTAGTTCAAATTTAGATAACCGCTGTTGGTTCCTTTAACGATAGCTCCAAGCGTCGTGCTCATCATCTCGGAGCCGATCACGAATATCTCATTGGCTTTTGACAATTCTTCGTTGCACGGTTTACCTTGACCGCATTTGATAATGTTATTCGGGTCCTGGCTGCGGCCGATCATGTCGATGTTGAGCTGGGCAACGACCTGCTTAATATCGACCGTCGGATATTTGTTGAAATACTGGCTGCCCCACAATCCCTTTTCCTCGCCGCAATGCCAGACGAACAGCACAGAGCGCTTCGGACGTTTCGGAGCTTTGGCTAACGCTTCGGCTATCGAGAGGACCGAAACCGTTCCCGAGCCGTCGTCGTCCGCACCGTTATTGATCTTGTCCGGCCCCGGTGCATTAGGGCTAAGTCCGATGTGGTCATAATGAGCACCGATTGCGACCATTTCGTTCTTGAGCACTGGATCGCTGCCTTCCCAGATCGCGACGACATTCTGCGTCCAGAGGGTCTCGGGTTTGGTTGCGATGCTGAAATTAAATTTTTTAACGGGGGTTAAATCAAATGAATTTGTGGCTCCGCTCAACGGATTGCCCGATTCACCGTTGAAGATCGCGTTAGCAAGTTTCGGCGACGCGATAAAGACCGTCGGAGGGGTTCCGGCCTGGGGATTTGCCGCCGGCTGGGCAAATTTCTCGACCGTAACACGGTTGCGCCCAAACGCCTGGCTGACGAACATCCAGTTATCGGTCAGAAATTTGGATGGCAAAACAATGACTCCAACGGCGCCGTTTGCACGGCCGTATGTGACCGCATCCGCCCAATCAGTCCCCCTTACGCCCGTCAGATCGGTTTGTGTCACCCCGGCAGGCAGCGGAACGGGATTACGATTTGACACCTGGCTTTCGCCGTAAACGGCGATCATCTTTCCCTTTACATCAATGTTTTGATACGGATTCAGATTTTTCGATTTGATCATCCAGCCGTTTCCCGCGAACACGATCGGAGCCGATATCGCTCCCGAAGCGTTGCCCGAAACACGAACCAGATCGTCGCCGTAGGAAAATTTCTGGCCACCGACCTCGACGGACGTGGCCGCTGCATCAACGGAATCGCGACGCAGGGCGATCTTCTGGAAATAAGATGTTCCATTATCCCCCGCCGGCTTGAATCCCCATTTCGACAGATTCATCTTGATAAATTGCGCGACGGTGTCGAGCCCGCGTGAGGGCGTGTCGCGGCCCTCCATCTCGTCGGATGCGACGAAATATAGGTAATCGCTCAATTGCTTGGCCGTCACGCCCTCAGCGATCTTTTTCTCGTCAGCTGAGATCTTTAAGGCCGGAGCCTGCGCAAGACCGACAGACTGAAATACAAATACTACAACTAGCAGGAATCCAAAAAAGTTTTTCTTCATTATTCTCCTATAAGAAAGGTTCACCACAGAGAACACAGAGATAAACCGAAACAAATAATTTCGGAACTGCAAAGTTGTCTTGCTAAAATGGCTCCGTGGTCTCTGTGTCCTCTGTGGTAAAAATTCTTTCCATTCTACGCGGCTTTCACCGATTTTGTTTCGCGGGGCGTACCCGTTATACAGATTTTGTGTGCATTGGCGAGTTTGAGCATCTGATCGCGGTCAAAGATAAGCGTCTTGCCGGCAGTGATTGACAGGCAGGTTGCCCCGGCCGCGATCATCGCCTCGACGGTCGGAACTCCAATGACCGGAACGTCAAACCTCATATCCTGATCAGGTTTGGCAACTTTTACGACCGTTAACTTTCCGTTTGCAAGCTCGCCTGCTCTACGAATCGTCGCATCCGTGCCTTCCATCGCCTCGATGGCGACACACGCTTTTGCCCGCACGACTATCGTCTGTCCGAGGTCGAGCCGGGCAAGCTCATCGGCTATGTAAAGGCCATATTCGATATTGCCAAGTTCGAGGTCGTTAGGTTTCCGCTTGGTCAAAACCCCGGCTGGAGCCAGTTGGTCTTGAATAAAATGAGTGGAATCAATTAGCTGGATACCTTCTTTGGCCAACTCATCAGCGACGCCGCCGATCAGCGCGTCGGTGTTGCGACGCGGCAAATTCCAAAGCATTTTCACCATTCGCAGATCGGGCATCGCACCCGAGAAAATCTGTACATGCTTGACCTGACCGGCCATTATCGCTTTTTGGACACCTTGTTTCTTGAAAAATGAGATCATTTTCCCCAGCTGGCCGATGCCCACCCAAGTGACATTTTCGGCCACCTCGTTGATGCGCGGATCGGTTTCCTCAAGGATTGCGACGACGGCAAGCGATTCACCCGAAGCCCGAGCGCCCTCGACAACAAGAAAGGGAAATTTGCCATTTCCGGCGATCAGACCGAATTTCATAAATCCATTTTATATCGTATGAAAACCGATCAGAGGTTTTTTAACCGCGAAACACGCGAAAAAGACGAAATTTTGCTGATCTTGCTCTTTTTCGTGTTTTTCGCGTGTTTCGCGGTTAACTCTTATACTTTTCGGCCTCTATTGAGCGGGCTTTGTTCTAGCTTTTGCAAAATCCCCTGCTTTGATAATGGAAATTTTATCAGGCGTCAGGTATTTTCGCATTGCCGCATTTATCTGCTCTACTGTAAGATCTTTGATCTTTGCTTCGAGATCAGCATCCCAGGCAATTGTGCGATTCAAAAATAAATAGCTATTTAACCTGCCCGAAAGCTCGCGATCCTGAGCACGCGAAAGTTGGCGCGACTGGAGCCAGCCGCTCTTTGCCGCCGCAACTTCCTCGGTTGTGAAACCGTCTTTCAGGAGTTTGGCGAGTTCATCTTTGAACGCGGCTTCCAGCTTTTCGACATTTTGCGGAGCGTAGATCGCATTCGCGGAAAACGAGCCGCTTTCGTCCAGGGAACTTGCGGTAAAACCCGACCCGACACCGTAGCTCAAACCGTCTTTCTGACGAATACGGACCGCCAGTCGCGAATTTAGAAATCCGCCGCCGAGCATATAATTTCCGAGCGTCATCGCCGGGTAATCGACATTGTCATCCCGCATTTTGACATTAAGCCGGGCGATAAAAAATGCATTGGCCTTGTCCGGCGTCTCAATTTTTGTATTGACGGACGGAATGTCGCGGTATTCGCTCTTGATCCGCGTAAAGCCGCTAGGGCTTTTCCAACCCGCGAAAAGCTCCTGCGTCATGGCGGAAATTTCTTTCTCGTCAAAATCTCCGACTACGGTCATCTGTCCATTGGAGGCACCGTAAAAATCCTTGTAAAACTTTTTCACATCGTCCAATATGACCGCTTTGATACCGGCAATATTTTCTTCCGTCGTGCCGGTATAAAATGGATGTCCCTTCGGGTAAATATTAAAATGCCGGCTGAGTTCGGTGATCGCAATTGATGTCGGTTCGCTCTTTTGACTTTCGATCTGCGTCAAAGTTTCTTGTTTTAAGAGGTCAAATTCGGATTGCGGGAAAGCCGGTTCACGTAAAATTTCCGCCACAAGGCGAAAAACTGCGGGCAGGTTTTCACGCGTGGTTTCGATCGAAACACTGGCGCTGGTCGGCCCGCCGAAAACACCGACCCGTGCTTTGAGCCGGTCAAACTCGTCACTAATCTGCTGGCGGGTATGTTTAGTCGTGCCGCGTTGCAGTATCTGGCCGGTGAAACTTGCAGCGTCGCTGCGGTTCATTAAGGATTTTTCATCGCCAAATCTAAAAATAAAATTTGCGACCACGGCCTTGCCGCGATTTGCTTTTGATAACAGGGCCACGTCGAGACCGCCGATCTTAGAACGTTTGACGCGCGATTCTACATTGGCCGGTGACGGGTCGAATACCTCACCCTGAGCCATAACCGCGTCGCCTTTGTAATCTTTAAGTACAGCCGCGACATCGGAATCTTTGATCGACGGAATCTCCGCCCGATCCGGTTTTTCGGTTGGAATAAACATGCCGGTCGTGCGATTTGATTGTTTAAGATACGTTGCCGTGACTCGCTTTACATCATCGGGAGTGACCTTGCGAATGCGGTCGCGATACAGGAAATACAGCCGCCAATCGCCCTGCGCGGCATATTCGCTCATCGCCAAACCGACGCGATCGGATGAATTAAGTGTCAACTCAATATTTTTCAGAATGGAGGTTTTTGCCCGGTCAACTTCTTCTTTTGTCGGAGGATTTGCGGCCAGACCTTCGATCGTTTTTGTCAGAATATCACGCGCTTCGTCGAGTGAGTTTTCCTTGCGGACTTCTGCTCCAAAAAGACCGAACCCCGGTTCCTTTAGCTCGAAATTAAAGCCCAATACCGAACTCGCCTTTTTTGTCTCGACAAGTGCTTTGTAAAGTCGGCCCGAAGGAGCGTCACTCAAAACCTGAGACAAAATTTCAATTGCCGCAAAATCCGGATGTGCTCCGGCCGGAATGTGATAACCCGCGCCGACCCATTGGGTATCGCCGACACGCCGCACGGTTACTTCGCGTTCGCCGTCCTGTGTAGGTTCGACAGTGTAATTAGGCGGCAGTTCGCGTGTCGGTTTCGGGATCGGTGAATAATATTTGTTGACAAGCTCCAGCGTTTTCGCTTCGTCAAATTTCCCGGCGACAAGCAAAACGGCATTGTCGGGCTGATAATACCTTCGGTAAAACGCCTGAAGACGGTCGATGGGCACATTTTCAATGTCGGAGCGGGCGCCGATCGTGGTCTTGCCGTAGTTATGCCACTGAAACGACGATGCAAGCATTTTATCAAGCAAAACCCGCAGCGGGTTGTTTTCGCCCGATTCAAACTCATTGCGGACAACCGAAAATTCGCTGTCCAGATCTTTTCTGGCAATGTAGGAATTGATCATCCGGTCGGATTCAAGATCCAACGCCCAATTGAGGTTTTCGTCGCTTGCTGCAAATGTCTCGAAATAATTTGTCCGGTCGAACGAGGTCGAGCCGTTTGGCCTCGCACCGTGCGATGTCAGTTCGGAGGGAATGTTCGGATGTTTCGGCGTTCCTTTGAAAACCATATGCTCCAGTAGATGCGCCATGCCGGTTTCGCCATAATTTTCTAGCCGCGAACCGACGAGATACGTCATATTGACCGTGATCGTCTGTTTGGACGGGTCCGGGAAAAGCAGAACGGTTAAACCGTTTGGCAGACGATATTCCGTGATGCCCTCGACCGATGTAACCTTCCGAATGCCCTCGGGCATTTTCACGCTTTGAGCTCGGACAGCGAGTGGCTCGATTACAAAGAATGAGAATAAAAGAGCCAGCGTAAAGCTGCCGAATCTTGAAATGGAACGATCTGAAATCATTTAACTTTCCTCCGGAAATTTTGGATTGATTGACTTACAATAGATCAATAGCTATCAAAACGCAAAAAATCCTGAAAGTTGTTGGGGTCCATGTTTTTTCGATCCTTTAGTTGGTTCAACAATTTTGGTAAAACCTTTTGAGGTTATTTGCGTAAGACACGACAGTTTCAAATTTGTTAAGATCATTCTATAATTTCCAAAAATACTATGCTGAAAACGCTTGCCCTGGCATCTCTGTTTCTGTTTTCTTCTTCTGGGTTTACATTGGCTCAGAATGCGACTCCGTACATGACCGAGCCATCGCTTTCGCCCGATCGGAAGGAGATTGCATTCGTTTCCGGCGGCGATATTTGGTCGGCGCCGGCGGCTGGCGGACAAGCGAGCCTGCTGATATCGCACCCGGCAACCGAATCGAAGCCTTTGTTTTCACCCGACGGCCGGTTTCTCGCCTTCGGCTCGAACCGCACCGGCAACGGCGATATTTACATTCTGGAACTCGAGAATGGGAATCTTAGCCGTCTGACGTTTGATGACAGCAACGACCAACTGGACGCGTGGTCGCGTGACGGCAAATGGATCTATTTCACATCGAGCAGCCGCGACATCTCAGGGATGAACGATATCTATCGCGTGGCAGCATCGGGCGGAACGCCGATGCAGGTCAGCTCGGACCGATATACAAACGAATTCGAAGCGTCGCCGCTGGCCGATGGGTCGATCATCTTTGCGGCACGCGGCAACGCCGCTGGCCAATGGTGGCGAAAGGGCCGCAGCCACCTCGACGAAAGCTCGATCTGGCAGAAAACGGGTGATGCGTATCAGGAACTCACACCCGCCGGGGCTAAGCAAATGTGGCCGATGGCGACCGCCGACGGGTCGCGCGTTTTCTTTGTTTCCGACCGCACCGGCCCTCAGAATATCTGGTCGATGCCGCGTGGCGGTCAGGCCAAACCGCTTACAAATTTCACCGACGGCCGCGTGCTGTGGGCGAGCATGTCGTACGACGGGCAGGAGATAGTTTTTGAGCGAAACTTCCGCATCTGGAAGATGAAAACCGACGGTGGAAAGGCCGCTGAGGTGCCGATCACGCTTCGCGGTGCCGCTTCGAGCCCGATGAACGAGCGGATGAGTCTTTCATCACAAATCCGTGAACTTGCTCTCTCACCCGACGGCAAAAAGGTCGCCGTCATCGCTCGAGGCGAGGTATTTGCGGCGTCCGCTAAAGATGGCGGTGAGGCCACGCGTATCACGAATACAGTCGCTCCCGAGTCGTCCGTCACGTGGTCGCCGGACAGCAAGAAGCTGGTCTATGCGTCCGAACGCGATGGCTCGATGGAGATTTTCCAATATGATTTTGCCACCGAAACCGAAACCCAACTTACGCGTGGCCAGAATATGGATGCCATGCCGGTTTTTTCACCGGACGGCAAATCGCTGGCATTCATACGCAACGCCCGTGCGTTGTTTGTGTACGACATGGAATCAAAACAGGAGCGGGAAGTGTGTAAATTATTTACCGATCCGGTTCCGATAGGCGGCAGCGATACGTTCAAATGGTCGCCGGACGGCAAATGGATCGCGTTCCTGACCAACGCGCCGGAGACGCGTTCTTACACAAATGTAAGTGTTGTTTCAGCCAGCGGCGGAACGGCCAAACCGATCAGCTTTCTGGCGAATTCGAACAGCGGCTCGCTGGCATGGAGCCCTGACGGCCTGTATATTCTCTTTGACACGAGCCAGCGGACAGAGAACGGACTGGTCGCGCGGATCGACCTCAAACTGCGGACGCCGAAATTTAAGGAAGACCAATTCCGCGATCTTTTTAAGCAGGAAAATCCGAAGGAAAAGCCTCAGCCTCCTCCGTTCGTTTCGCCGACACCGACACCTGCGGCCTCACCGTCGCCAACAGCCGAAAAGAAAGAGGATTCAAAGACGACGGAGATCGTTTTTGACGACATTCGCAAGCGGCTTAGCTTTATCAATACTGGCGTCGACAACGGTGGCTCGGTGATTAGCCCGGATGGCAAAACGCTGCTCGTGCTTGGCACGGCTGAGGGCCAATTTAACATGTACACGTTGCCGCTCGACGAGTTGGCTACGGATTCGTCGGCCAAACAGCTTACATCGACACCCGGCTTTAAATCACATGCCCAGTTTTCGCCGGACAGCAAAGAGGTTTTTTACGTCGAAAACGGCCGTGTCAACACCGTCAATCTCGAACGCCGCGACGTGAAACCTTTGGCGCTGAACATCGATATGAATGTCAATTTCGCTCAGGAGAAGATGGAGGTTTTCAAGCAGGGCTGGCGATATCTGCGTGATAATTTTTTCGACGACAAATTTAACGGCGTCGATTGGAATGCCGTGCGTGTAGAGTATGAGCCGCTCATAGCGAACGCAAAGACAATGGACGAAGTTCGCCGTCTGATGAACCTGATGGTCGGCGAATTAAACACGTCGCACCTCGGCGTCGGCGGTCAACCGGCTTTTACCGCCGCACCGGTCGGCAAGTTGGGCTTGCGTTTCGACCGCATCGAATATGAGACGAACGGTAATCTGAAGATCACCGAGGTCATCACGCTCAGCCCGGCTGCGGTCGTAAAGACCATCAATGTTGGCGATTATCTGCTAAGCGTCGATGGCACAAAGATCGCTGCCGGCTCAAACCTCGACGAAATTCTTGAAAACAAAGTCGGTAAACGAATCGTTTTGAGCGTTTCGTCGTTGGCAGACGGCACGAACAAACGCGAGGTGATCGTAAAACCCATATCGACTGGGGCGGAAAAAAATCTGCTTTATCGGCAATGGGTTGAGGCCAATCGCTCCTACGTCGCAAAGATCAGCGGCGGCAAAATTGGCTACGTCCATATCCCTGATATGTCCTCAAACTCGCTCGAGCAGCTTTATATTGACCTCGATGCCGAAAATCAGTCACGAGACGGCGTGGTGATCGACATCCGCAATAATAACGGCGGTTTTATCAATCCCTATGTGATCGATGTATTGTCGCGAAAGGGATATTTGACTATGAAGGAACGCGGTCTGTGGAACGTCCCCGGCCGGTCCGCTCTCGGCCAGCGTTCGCTCGAAAGGCCAACCGTTTTGGTTACCAATCAGCATTCGCTCTCCGATGCCGAAGATTTTACCGAAGGCTATCGCACGCTTAAACTCGGCAAAGTCGTCGGCGAGCCGACCTCAGGCTGGATCATTTTCACATGGGGCTCGACTCTGTTTGACGGGACGACATTTCGCCTGCCGCGTCAGTTGATCCTGGGAAGCGACGGCAAAAACATGGAGCTGAATCCGCGCCCCGTCGACGTTTCGGTCACGCGGCCGATAGGCGAAACGCTGACGGGAAAAGACTCGCAGCTTGATCGTGCTGTGAAGGAACTAATAGGGAACTAAGATAAATTAACCGCGAAATATACGAAAAAATTATTCTTTTCTTTAATTTCGTATATTTCGCGTTTTTCGCGGTTAAATTTCCGCTGCGAACAGCCGAAGCGTTTCATCGTCGTTCTCGATCAGCCGTTCAAATTTGAAACCGAGCTTTTCGAGCAGCCGGCCAGGTATGTCGTTATCAAGCGATGTAATAGCCAGAATCTGCTTGAAACCAAGAGTATCGCGGCCGTATTTCATAACTGCATCGCCTGATTCGAAACCGTAGCCACAGCCTTCGAATTCCGGTAAAAACGCAAAGCCGATGTCCGGCGCGGGAAGCGTATCGCGTTTCACAAACCCGCACATTCCAACCGCAACATCGTCGCCTTTTCGCTCAACGGTGTAAAGCCCAAAGCCATGATCGCAATAGCTCTGCCGGTAACGATTCTCAATAAACGCGGCCGCCTGCTCAACGTTACGCACGCCGCGGTCGCCGATGTATTGGATAAATTTTCGCGTGTTAAGCAATTTGCAGATAAATTCCGCGTCTGTGGCGGAGTCGATCTCGCGCAAGATAAGGCGTTTTGTCTCGAGTATCTCCACGCTTTGAGCTATTCGTTAAATGGCGCGATCTCGCCTGGTTTCCTGAGCATCTTATTCACCTCGTCGAGATGCAATTCCTCGAGCAGGATCATTTCGCGGGCGTACTCTTCGAGAGAGACCGATTTGCCTTCGCTTAAAGATAGGAGTTCGTAATAAGCCTCAAGCGTCGAGCGTTCCTGCTCCAGGCTTTCGCGCAGGATGTCGCCGATGTCGTGCTTGTGAGTTTCGAGCAGCGGGCCGATCTTAAGGCTCGGATGCCCACCGAGCATCGTTACGAATTCACCGGCCTTGCTCGCATGCGCCAAGCTCTCGTCGCCATTGCCCTTGAGCCACGAAACGATCGGAATGCGGCCATAGCCAAATACCATCAGCGAATAATGCGTGTAACGCACAACACCCGCCAACTCCAATTCCATGATCTTGTTCAAGACCTCGATCGCGCTTTGTTTTTCGGTTTCGTTCATAGCTTGATTATCCTGTATATGGAACACTAATATGAAGCACGGTGACCTCAGTTTTAGTTACATTAAAAAGAAACCGATAGCGGTCGATCAACATTTGTCGTACCTCGACTTCATATTAATCGTTGTCAGGTGCTAGCGGTTGACTCAGCGGAAATGTTATGAGCATTTGTCGAATGGAGTTCCTTGTATCGGCATACCATTGCCAGGCTTGTTCCTCGCCCCAAGTCTCGCAAACCCATTGTATCGACGAAGCAAATTCTGCAATAGCATTTTCCGAAAATGTGACGGAATAATGCTTCATATATCCGACGGGATACCAAACCTTGCTTCGAGTTCGCGAAATACATCCTCAGCGTCCCGAACCCGACCTGCTTTCATATCCGCAATTCCTCGCCTAACTCCTTCGATCGTTTCCTGCCGATCCTTATCGCGAAGGTATTCCTGATAACTATCCGGGTCGTGCATGACGGCCGCCGCCTTGCCATTGACAGTAAGCACGATAGGCTGACTTGTCTTTTTCATTTGCTTGATGAACTTCGAGCTGTCTCTTTTGAATACGCTGAGGCTCTGAATGTCGCGTGTTAGTTTCATGAAAACATCATAACATAAGTTGCTAAATTTGGTGCGAATTTAGCAATTTACGTCAGAGAGGCCGGATTCCCTCAGTTATCACACTTTGAGCCGCTTAACTTATTTTGTTCCATGGCATTCCAAAGGTGTCTGCCAGTTTTGTCAATATACGTCCCGCCGTAGAGGATGTATTTTTCTCCGTGGTCGCTTGGGTGAACCCAAGCGAGACCGTTCTTAAAGTTGGATGCTCCTCTATACTTCCTGTTGATAACTACATTTCCCGTCCGGTCAGCAAAACCAAAACCGCCCACTTCATGCCCAAAAAGCATTACCAATCCTTCATGGAAATTCCCCACGTTGTAGAATGTGGGTTTGATAACAATGTTCCCTGATTTATCAATAAATCCCCAGTCACTCCAACGATTTTTATTGAAGGAAATTGCTGCTAGTCCTTCCGAGAAACTTTCCGCAGCCGTGAACTTAGGGGCAATGACGAAATGGCCTGTTCTGTCAATAAATCCCCATTTCTTCCCATCCATAGTTGCGGGAGCTAAATCTTCCGAAAACTGCTTCGCTTCGCGAAACCGGAAATGAATTATTACCTGATCTTTGTTATCAACATATCCCATTTCTTGCCTATCTTGACCGGAGCTAAGCCCTCGGAAAAGCTATCGGCACCATCATATTTGCCTGCCGAATTGGTTTTTGTCTTGCCGACGACGACTTCACCGGATTTATTAATGAACCCGTATTTGTATCTATAAGAACCTTCTCTCTTGACGCCGTCTTCAATTCCTACTAGTGCGAGACTGTCCAGCCCCCGTTTGTTACCCCAATTGGAAAGCAAGGGTTTTTGTTAAATTTGGGCCGGGTTTGATCTCGAGTTCTCTCGAAAAGCTAGCTTTTC
>JAYVER010000019.1:0-6790 GCA_043748725.1 Chloracidobacterium sp.
ATCGCGTTTTTTTTTACGCGATAAATCACCCACTCTGAACTGGACGTTTGGATATCGGCGTTACGCTGGCCGAGCTTTGTCGTTTTGGCGGTATTTCGTCAAAGTCTTTTATATCATCCTCATATTTACGGCTGCTCGCGACGAGCATTGCCATTAGCGTCAAAAACATCACTGAGATCGCCGTAATATGCAGCACAAAATCAAACACGCTGTGGATCAGGATTGCGAAGCAGCCGGCAAATGCTCCGACAGCGACACCGCGCCGGAACGTGTTTTTTTCTCGCGTATTTCTGATTCCTTCACGGAAAAACCAGTACAAAAATAACGTTCCGATCACAAGGCCAACTATCCCCGCGTCCGCCAAAACTTGCAAATAATCGTTATGCGCCTGTTCGACGCGTTGGGTGCCGCTCAGCGTGTCGAACGGTGTAAAAGCCTGTGCGTAAGCTCCCAAACCCGATCCGAGTGGCAAATTGCTCGCGATCATTTTGAGTGTCGATCGCCAAATAACCGTCCGGTTCGATGTTATGTCCGGCGACGACGAAGTCGCCGTGAACCGCGTCAACGAAGTATCGCCGCCGACAAACATCGCACCGCCGACGGCTGCCGCCACAAGCAGCAAAGACAAAGCCGCCTTTAGCACGATGTTCTTTCTGCCCTTCGCCCGCGTTGTCAAAATTATCAATATGATGATCTCAGAAACGAACGCAACCAGCCCCCCGCGTGAGCCGCTAAGCAGTAGAGCGGCTCCCATCAAAATGATCGCAACCACATACAACAATCTTTTATCGCGGCTCACCGCTCCGGCAAACATCATGCCGAGCGGGACGCTAACGGTCATTTCAATTATCGCGGCAAAGTCGTTACGGTTCACAAACGAGCCAAAAGGCGTTGAGAAAGGCAGACCATAAATTCCATAGATCTTTTCGGGGCTCAGCACTGATTGAAGTATTGCGTAGAAAGCATAAATAAAGCCGAAAACGGTAATGACCGCAACCATTCGTCTAAGCCGATCAGCACTTTCCAGATAAACCAAAGCTATTGCGAAAAAACCACACAAAACAAAAATGTGAACCGCAGTAACCTGAGTCGCAAAAGGCTCGAAAGATATCGTGCGAGGGATGTTTGTAAGCCCGGCCGCGTCTGCAAAAGTGCCAAATGGGATGATCTGGGCCGTTCCATAAATCCCAAGCAAAAGCAGCGGGATCTGCAGCGGGCTGCGGCTAAACCGCACGGCACCACTTGCATAGCAATCCGCCGCCCACAGCAAAAAGGTTCCCGCGACTATTAAATAAAACAGCGCGATGACCGGTTGATGCACCGTTCCATACGCGAGCGTCGTGAACACAACCGTCGCGCCGATCAGGAAAAATGCTGTTTTGTTTAATCGGGTCATATTGCTCGTCGGGTGGTCAGTGGCCAGAGAACCCGGTCGCTATCGCTCCCGGTTCTGACAAGACAAAATCGTCGTACCAAAGCGTTCCCGTGATCGAACACGATTCGCCGCAGTATTGGCGGATCGTACGGACATAAATGCCTTCGCAGTTTTGCGGCGTAATGAAATCAACCATTATCTCCTGCCAATCATTTGTCCCCGCCGGGAAAGGTTTCGAGATCGCAATGGACTTATCGTCATTTCCGTTGACCAATTCGATCAGCGGGCCGCCCGCGCTTTTTAAGTTTTCGGTTCGCAACCAGAAATGCAGCCGGTAATGCGTTTGCGGCTCGACCACAACCGTCTGAACTAAATTGGCAAGCGCCGGTTTGAGAAAGTTTCGGAATGTCACCCTTAAGCTGTGTTCGCCAAGATGCTTTACCTTGGGATCGGTCGCGATCTCGATCTTCGGATCGTTTCGGGTCACCTGCCATCCGAACCACGAACTTTCACCGTCCGTTATCGGCGATTCAAAGCCGGAATTTGTTACTGCACCTGCATTCGCACCAGGGTCATTCCCGTTTTGTTTTGCAAATTCCAGAGCCTGAGGGAAATGCCGCTGTCCATAAAGCCCTTGAGCGATAGACTTTGCGAAAACCTTATTCGCCGTCTTGTCGTGATCGCTCAAAAGATTCCAATTTCTAAGCGAATTAGCCGCGCGTCCGCGGGCAGCGAAAAAATACGCTAGGCTTGCCCGCGTTTCCGGCTGATCGCCCGCTAATTTCTCGACCTGCGTCGCATCCTTATCGAAATAGTCCCATGCAAGCGAAAAAACCTGTTCGCGGTATTCGGTGTTGTTGTCGGTAGCTTTTTTCAGTTCGGCAAACGCCTCGTCGGGGCGATTTTGACGTAAATAAAAATTGCCCAGATGCCATCGAGGATAAGCGTATGACGGTGCAAGTTCAATGGCTCTTTTGAATTCGCTTTCAGCCTCATCGGCATGATCGTCCTGCTCTAATGCCCGTCCTAGCTCAACTCGCCAGCGGTAATCGTACGGAGAGAGACGCACCGTTTGTTCAAACCTTTCCACCGCTGAGGTCGTAGTTTCCGCAAAAGTATCGTCACCGGACGATGCCTTGAGCCAACTGGTCAGCGGGTTTGCTGGAGCCAAACTAAACGCGAGGGCGGCCACAGCCGAGGCGTTCGGATCCGTCGGCGGAGTCAGACTCGCCAGCAAATCGCCCAATTGCCAGCGGACGCCAAACCAGACAAGAACGAGTGCAAAAAGTATCACCCCGATGAGAATAAGGCGCGATCTTAGATTTTTAGAATCCAGGACGATTAGATCTGGCGTCATCACGGTAGTTTAAATAAAAAACTCGGCGATCGTTTCTGCTACGTATTCCTGCTGAGCGGACCGAAGTTCCGGATAGATCGGCAGAGCAAGCGTCTCAAGCGCGGCCTTTTCGGATTCCGGCATATCACCCGGCCCGTATCCGAGATATGCGAAACACTCCTGCAAATGAAGGGGCACCGGGTAGTAAATGTCGGTGCCAATTCCCTTTTCGGTCAAATAAGCACGAAGCTCGTCACGGCGGCCCGGCACGCGGATAACGTATTGATTATATATATGTTTGGCATTCGGACGCTCGACGGGTAAACCGATCTGTTCGGTTAGTCCGAGATCGGTGAAGAGCCGACGATAATTGTCGGCATTCGACCGGCGTTTACTTGTCCAAGAGTCAAGATGCGGCAACTTTACACGCAAAACGGCGCCTTGAAAGCCGTCGAGCCGCGAATTAAGGCCAACATATTTGTGATAATACTTTTCCTCCGAGCCGTGAACACGCAAGGCAAGCAGCTTTTTCGCGAGCGCGTCATCGCCGGTCGTGACAAAACCGCCGTCACCCATGCCACCGAGATTTTTCGATGGATAAAAGCTGAAACATCCGATGTCGCTCATCGCACCAGCTCTGACTCCGTTTTCTTGCGCACCAATTGCCTGCGCAGCGTCCTCAACTAACGGAATGCCTTGCTTTTCAGCAATCGCCCGCAATGCAGTCATATCGGCACATTGGCCATAAAGATGTACAGGTTCAATGGCCTTTGTTCGAGGAGTGATCTTGGCCTCGACCTGTGTGACATCGAGGTTGTACGTGACAGGATCAATATCAACAAAAACCGGCGTTGCCCCGAGCCGCGTTATCGAACTGACAGTCGCAAAAAAGCTGTACGGCGTGGTAATCACCTCGTCTCCGAGGCCAACATCGAGGGCCATCAATGCAAGCAGGATCGCATCGCTGCCGGAAGCACAACCTATCGCGTATTTTGTACCGCAATAGAGGCCAAGCTCCTTTTCGAGCTCGGCGACTTCCCCGCCAAGGATAAATCCGTTGGTATCAAGCACGCGCCCAAGTGCGGCCTCGATCTCAGGCCGTAGGCTATCGTTTTGTTCTTTTAGGTCGAGTAATGCAACGTTCATCGGAAATTTTTACCGCAGAGACGCTGAGACGCAGAGAAAAAGAAAATGTTTGGCTGCAATTATCAGGTCAGCCATCTCGCAAAAAGATCTGGTTGCCTTCTCTGCGTCTCAGCGTATCTGCGGTTAAATCTTACCTAAACCTTATGCGATTTGCATTTTGCGGCTTGGTTTTTTAGCCTTAGCGTCATGGTTGCCGAAAAGAAAAAGCAGACCGACGAGGTCATCAAGCGGCTCAAAAAGGCGTATCCCGGGGCACATTGTGCGCTCATCCACACGACGCCGTTTGAGTTGCTGATCGCGACAATTTTATCGGCCCAATGTACTGATGTACGCGTCAACATTGTCACAGCCGATCTCTTTCGCAAATATCGCAGCCCGGCGGATTTTATTAATGTTTCGCAGGCGGAGCTTGAAAAGGACATCCACTCGACCGGCTTTTTCCGCAACAAGGCAAAGAATATCCAGTCGGCGTGCAAACGAATAATCGAGGAATACGGTGGCAAAGTACCGCAGACAATGGACGAGCTGCTAACGCTTGGCGGCGTGGCGCGTAAAACTGCAAACGTCGTTATGGGCAACGCATTCGGCATCGCATCAGGCGTGGTAGTTGATACGCACGTCTCCCGACTCTCGCAGCGGCTTGGACTGACAAAAAATAAGACTCCCGAAAAGATAGAGCGCGATTTAGAACAGCTTGTTCCAAAAAAGAACTGGGTGATGTTCCCGCACTGGCTGATCTATCACGGCCGTCAAGTCTGCATTGCCCGCAAACCCAAATGCGCCGAATGCTCCTTAGCCGACATTTGTCCGAAAATAGGAATTTAATGCAAAGTCGCAGAGACGCGAAGACGCAAAATTTTCAATATCGCGCGAATCAAAATCCAATTATTTCTTTTCTTTGCGTCTCAGCGACTTTGCGTTAAATTTCTTCAAGGTCGCGGTGGTGGCGTCGGCGTAGGAGTCGGCAGCGGCGGCATTTCGCTTGCTTTGAAACGCGGCAGCATCTCGTCCCGCATTGCGACTGCATAAACGGCGGCGGCGATGACGATGGCGGACGATTTCACATCCGGTTCGATCACTCGTTCGTAGGTGTCGAGATTGGTGTGCCAGGTTGTTGTAAAATATTCGATCGGATCCTGTCCCACGCCAATACCGGTCAAACCGGCCTGGCTGAATGATGTATTGTCCGAACCACCGAGATTGCGACTCTTTGAACTAATCGCCCCGACGACACCGAGATCGGCGAATGGAGCGAGAGCCTCGCGCAGAACAGTTGCCGCTTCGGGCGGGCCGAATACGGACATTCCGCGGGCCCTGCCCGTACCGCTGTCAATATTGAAATAGCCGTCGAATTTGTTAAAGTCCGGGCCCGGATTCTCGGCCGAGCCAAAATGCTGTTTGACGTAAGCCTGCGAACCGAGCAGGCCTTCCTCTTCGCCGCTCCAACACGCAACGCGGATCGTGCGGCGCAGATGGGCGTTGATCGCTCTTAAGATTCGCGCCGCCTCCATCATAGTTGCGCAACCAATTGCATTGTCGGTCGCACCGGTCGCCGCATGCCACGAATCGAGATGCCCGCCGAGCATTATAATTTCATCCTTTTTGTCCGTACCGGTTATCTCGCCGACGACGTTGTAACTGGTCACGCCATCCGGCACGATGCGGCTGCGGATGTCGAATTCGAGCTTAACCGGCGTCTTGTCCGCGAGCAGACGCGTGATGCGGCCAAAGTCTTCGTTACGCATAACGACAGTCGGCACGACCTTTGTAATGTCAAATGTGCGGTTATTAAATGCCCGAACCAGCCCGTGATCCATCGCCGCGTCGTTTACTCTCACAGCGGCATTATTATCAACCAGAAACTTGTCGATCTGCTCGTTTACCTGCGCATTCGTCAGGGCATTTGGTCTGGCCGGAACCTGCGCTCCCTGTCCGCCGCGATTCGGTACGCCTTGATTGACTCCGGCGTTTGCCTGGTCAAATCGCCGCTTGGCATCTTCGTCGCTGAGCCGACGTGCCGGCGGGTCGATAGTTACATCGATCACGGCGGCTCTTCCCGCCAAAACGATCTTTCCGTTCACCTCACTCTTAACTTTATCCAAATATGCCGTGAGCTCGTCCCGCGTCGGATTCTGGAATATCTTGGGATTAGCGGGAGCCGGAAACTGAGGATATTCCAAATGGAACGCTTCCGACGTAACAACTCCCTTTGTCGAGGGCGTCCACGACAGAACTTCGTATGTCAGCGTATCCTGCACCGGGATGAGCATCAGCCCTGTATTGCGTTCATTCACCCAGCCCGGATGCCCAAACTCCCACGGCTCCAACTCTGCTTTATCAAATCCCCACGACTGCATTTCGCGCGCCGCCCATTTCGCCGCGTTGACGTGATTTGGGCTTCCCGTGAGCCGCGGGCCATAGAGATCGGTGAGAATATGCAGTGTGTGCATGATCTTGGAATTCTTCATTTCCTCTTTGCGAATGGCGGCATTGACGTCATCCAGTTTCGCAGTCTGGGCGAGCAAAGCTCCGGGAAAAACGAAAGAATAAATTAGTAAAAATAACAAAGCAAAATGCATCGTTGTCCGATTTTTCATAAATTTTATCCTTGTTCAGAGTGCGCGATTTATCGCGTTCTTTCAAGATACGCGATAAATCGCTCACTCTGAACAGGCGAACGCCGGTTGAAGCTCCCACTCAACAACCGGCGTTCTGTTTTTTTGGAATTAAGCTGCTCTTATGTCTCCCACTCCACAAAAGACTTAATTCCGGTTTGGAACACTGACCGGGCGGCCAATGTTCCAAAATCAATCTATCACAAATTATTTTGATTGCAAAGTAAGCGGCGATAATTTTTTAAGCTTGGCTCAGAGTGCGCGATTTATCACGTATTCTGTACCGTAAACAAAAGAACGCGATAAATCGCGCACTCT
>JAYVER010000020.1:0-2542 GCA_043748725.1 Chloracidobacterium sp.
CGGCCAGGTGGTCAAAGGCGTGACCGTCGGAGCGACCACTCTTACTGACAATGTGACGCTCGCGGGGAGCGGAAACATCACGATCACACCTTCGGGCAATACGCTGACGATTGCCTCGACAAGCGGCGGTGTCGGCGGCAGCGGCACGACGAACACCATTCCAGTTTGGAGCAATGGTACGACGCTCGGCAATTCGGTGATCACGCAGAACGGTAACGGTGTTCAGTTGCCAAATGGCGTTCAACTGGCACCTGGAGCACAAGGCAATAACGTTGCGTTTGGCTCACCAAATGGCGAAACGGGGCTGACTATCGCGGGCGCTAGCGGCAGGGCCGATATGCGGTTCGGCGGCTCGACACTGAAACTGGTTGCGGGTCCCGCCGGCGGACCACCGGCCGCTACAAACGGGATAATCATTGACACGGCGGGCAATGTCGGTATCGGTATCGACCCTATTCCAGATTACAAACTATTCGTCAACACATCTACACATGTTGCCGCTGTGTACGGCCAATCCAGTTATTCCATAGGCGTGAAAGGCATTTCCTATGCTGGCACGGGCGTATCTGGCTCAGTCCTCTTTGATGGCGATGGCGTATACGGCAACGCGGGTTTAGGATCGGGCGTACACGGCGTGAGCACCTCCTCCGGCGTAGGCGTAATGGCCGAAACCCAAAACTTAGGTGGTATTGCTCTGCGCACCAACGGATCGAGTTGGTTCGCAGGAGACACAACGCCCTTGAGGGCATCACTAGTAGGCAACGGGACGGGAATCGTCGTTGGCTCCAGCGGTGGTTTCGGCTACATACAGGCATATGACTATGGGGTCAACCAGACACGAACACTGGCTCTCAACCACAACGGGGGCAGAGTCGGCATCGGCACCACCGCTCCGAATCAGACGCTGGATGTGAACGGACAGGCGCGCATCAGGTCGATTCCGGTGGCCCCTTCGGTCGCCACGGTCTGTTTCAACGCGGTGGGCGATCTGCTGAATTGCGGGGCTTCGAGTCTGAAGTGGAAAACAAACGTGCAATTATACCGCAACGGCCTTGACATTATACAGCGTCTGCGTCCAATCAGCTTTAATTGGAAAGAGGACGGTCGGCCCGACATCGGCCTCGGCGCCGAAGATGTGGCAAAAGTCGCCCCGTCATTCGCATATACCAACAGCAAAGGCGAAGTCGAAGGAGTAAAATACGAGCGCCTGAACATCCTGCTAATAAACGCCGTCAAGGAACAGCAATCACAGATTAGCCAACAGCAGAGGCAGATCGACGAGCAGCGGAAACAAATCAGAGGCCTGACGAGAACGGTTAGAGCAATAAATTCGAGGGCAAACGCCCGGGGCCGTAGATAGTTATCACCGAAAAACGGCGGCGGAGCCGCAGAGATTATTCCTGATACTACTGGAAAAGCACAGCTTTTCCGCAAATAGAGCGGCGAAGCCGCAAAGGAACGCGGCCAATTGAGCGCGGTCAAATAAATAGAGAGGTTAAAAAATGATGAAAAATAAATACTTAGTCTTTTGCCTTATCAGCTTGATACTGTCGATGCTGATGCCGATATTTGCCCAGTCGGGCGGTACATTTGTAATTCAAAAATCAGTGATCGCCGGTGGCGGCGGAAATTCCACGGGCGCCGCATTCGTGCTCGACGGCACTATCGCCGAGGCTGTGGCCGGCGCCACCTCATCGGGCGGAGTATTCCAATTGGGCGGAGGATTTTGGGGCGGCGGAGCAACGGCTTCAACGAGTGTCACTGTATCAGGACGCGTACTGACCTCAGACGGCCGGGGACTGCGAAACGCGACCGTTTCAATTACCGATCCGAACGGCGTAAGTCGAATAGCAACGACCAGCTCGTTCGGATTTTTCTCGTTTGATAATGTCAGTGCCGGTCAGTCATATACATTCAGGATATTTTCAAGATTCTTTCGCTTCCAACCGCGAACGGTGCAGGTCAACGACAATCTAACGCTCGCGGATTTTATGGGGCTTGAATAATGTCCACATCGGACAGTCACCGCCGCAGATGCTAATGTTGCGGCAACCGCTGGGATTGGCGAATCCATCCGTCGCAGCACCCAACTTGCCGAGTTGGATAGAAATTTGCATATTTTTCCAAATTTTCGGAAATATTCCCAAGCCTGGTCATTGCCCGCATCCGTATCATACGGTGAATCAATGAATTACGATAACGGGTTCATTTGGTCCCACATTTGCGTCATAAGAGTTAATTAGTTTCCAGGAAGCTTTTGCAATCATATTAATGCCGTTACTAGTGTTTTGAAGTGGAGGTTTTCTATATGTTTTCTGTCTGGTTAGCGAAAAGCTATTCCCCTCGGCGAGCCCGCCGAATTACTATTTTCTTATCGACAGTTCTATTGACATTCAGTCTCAGTTCAGTTACCCCGTCGCAGAATTGCATGTATTCGATTGAGCCGACAAGTGTTAATATGCCCGCTGCGGGTGGCGCGACGACTTTCCAACTGACCACAGATGTTGCTTGCTTATGGGGGGCACGCAGTAACGTTTCGTGG
>JAYVER010000021.1:0-6760 GCA_043748725.1 Chloracidobacterium sp.
TCCAAAAAGATCGCGTTGATCGGCCCTGATGTACGCTCCTCGAAGGTCAGCTTGTATCCCATCTTGATGAGTTCATCGCGAACGTTTTGCGGCGTCGAACTAGCAAGTAAAATGCGGCCCGGCCGCGTCTCGTGCATGCCAAACGAGCTGCGCATCTGAAAGCTGTTAATATTCGCGGCCTCGGTCGAGCGCTGGACGTTCATTCCGAATTCGACCATATTGAGGAAAAACTGGAGCAGGTTCTGATCCTGACTGTCGCCGCCCTGGACGGAAAAACAAAGGAAAGGCTTGCCGTCTTTCAGTGCGAGCGTGGGCGTTAGAGTGACGCGCGGGTGCTTGCCGGGCTCGATGACATTGAATGGGCCGTCAGCCGCGTCGGTGACAAAGCTCTGCGCCCGCTGGCTCAAACCGACGCCAGTTTTTCCGGCGATAACGGCTGGTATCCATCCGCCGCTCGGCGTTACCGAAACGACCCAGCCTTCGGCGTCCGAAGCTTCAACAGAGGTCGTGCCACCGTAAAACGAATCGTGATACTGCTCCTCGGTCTCGGGTCGCGTCCGGCTTACCGGAGCGAGGGTTTGCCTGGTTGATGGGACAACCTTCCATTTATCGAGCAGATCGCGGAAAGGGTTTTGAGCGTTCTGAAACGGGTACGGATCGCCCGGCTTTATCGTCGGATCGTTTCGGTCGCTATTTATCAGCTTTGCGCGTTCCTTAGCATAATCTTTGGATAAAAGCCCTTGAATTGGCCCGACGGGTGGAAAATACGGATCGCCGTAATAAAAATCGCGGTCGGCGAACGCGAGGCTCATCGCCTGATAGATGGTGTGGATATATTTCGGGCTGTTGTAGCCCATCAATTTAAGATCGTAATTTTCGAGGATGTTCAGCGCCTGGAGCATTGCCGGGCCTTGCGTCCAGAGGTTGAGTTTATAGACCTCGATGCCTTTGTAGGTTGTCTTAACCGGCTCTTCGATGTGGACTTTCCATTTGGCGAGATCGTCGAGCGTGATAAGGCCGCCCTCTTCCTGCGTGCCGCGAACAAATTCCTTTGCAATATCGCCCTTATAAAAGCGGTCGTAGGCGGCCATAATCGCTTCCTTTCGGCTTTTGCCTTGTTTCAGTGCGGTCTGCTCGGCTTCGACCAGCTTGCGAAGCGTCGCCGCGAGGTCAGGTTGGCGAAAGATCTCGCCGGCGGCAGGGCCCTCGCGTTTTTCGCCCGTGTGGGGCAGCATCACCTGGCGTGAATACTTCCACTTTTTCAACCACGATTTCTGTCGTTCGATCACGCCGACAGTCTCGCCGTCCATTACGTATCCGTCCGCCATTTCGATCGATGGTTCCAAAACATCCTTAAGGCTGAGCTTTCCGTATTCGGCGAGCATCATTAGTATTCCGCCCGGCGTTCCGGGCGTTACGGCCGCGAGCGGGCCGTATTCGGGCGGGTAATTCATGCCCTTGCTTTTGTAGAACGCCGCTGTGGCTCCGGTTGGAGCAACGCCGAGAGCGTTGATGCCGATCACTTTGCCAGTGTGCGGATTGTAGATGAGTGCCTGTGTCTCGCCGCCCCAGGAGAGTGTGTCCCACATTGTCGAGGTAGCTGCGATCATCGCGCATGCGGCATCGACGGCGTTTCCGCCTTTAGAGAAGATCATCGCACCTGCTGTCGCGGCGATTGGTTTGCCCGTAACGGCTACCCAATGCCGCCCGTAGAGAACCGGCTTCTGTGTTCGTTGGCTAAAAGTTGTGTTTGGCATAAACACGCTGACTATTATGAGAAAAAATGCCGCAAATCGGAAACTCGGGTGCTCTCTCATTGTGTCCTCCGCTATCTGGAATTGGATCGAAATGTTTCCTAGAAAATATCACATAACCGCCTCTACGCGACACCGGTGATCGATGGAAACTCGCCGCGTTTGTAAGCTGCCTGTCATAAAAGTAGAATCAATCCTTATGTCAAACCCGCTGGTTGCCATTATCGGCCGCCCAAATGTCGGCAAATCGACGCTGTTCAATCGCCTGTGCGGCAGTCGCAAGGCCATTGTCGGCGACGAGCCGGGCATCACGCGCGACCGGATGTTTGGCGAGGTCGAGTGGAAAAGTAAAACTTTCCGGCTCGTCGATACCGGGGGAATTGTGCCTGACGATGATGCGATAATTCCGGTAAATATTTTTAAGCAGGCCTCACAGGCGATTGACGAATCGGTTGCGATCATCTGGGTGCTCGATTCGCGTGCAGGCATTACGCTGCTCGACGAAGAATTGGGCATTCTGCTTAGGAATACAGGCAAGCCGGTCATAATCGCGGCCAACAAAGTCGAGTCAAAAACGGTCGAGAATGAGGCCGGTGAATTCTATAAATTCGGCTTCGAGATGTCGCCTATCTCAGCCGAACACGGCACAGGTATCGGTGACCTGCTCGATCTGGTATTCGACCATCTGGTGTTCGACGACGAGGATGAACAGGAAAAGAAATCCGAGATCAAGCTGGCGATAATTGGTCGGCCAAACGTCGGCAAATCATCCCTGCTCAATCAAATCCTCGGCGAGGAGCGGGTGATCGTTTCGCCGATCCCCGGGACGACCCGTGATGCGATCGATACACATCTAACGGTTGACGGACAGGATTATTTGTTGATCGATACGGCTGGAATCAGGCGAAAAGGAAAGACAAGCGAGATGGCCGAAAAGCTGTCGGTAATAATGGCCAGAAAGGCGCTCGAACGGGCCGATGTCGCCATAATGATCATCGATGCGGTCGAGGGTGTGACGAATCTCGATGCAAATATCGCCGGTTACGCCCTCGATTCCGGCTGCTCGATAATTCTTGCCGTAAATAAATGGGACGCTCTTGAAGCCAAAGAGACGAATACGATATACGAATTTGAGCGCTCGTTGAGAATGGCAATGAAGTTTCTCGACTGGGCCCCGATACTCACGATCTCCGCGTTAACCGGACAACGCGTCGCCAAAATATTGCCGCTTGTTGCGCAAGCTAATGAGGCGAGAAATCTGCGGATTCAGACATCGATGTTAAACCGCTTTTTCGAGGATGCGGTCACTCAGCCAAAAGGCGGAGCCGGTCCAGCACCCGTCAAAGGGGGAATGTCGCGGCTCAAGGTTCAGTTTATTACCCAGGCCGGGCTGCGTCCGCCGCTGTTTATTCTGTTCACGTCCGGCGGCGGAAAAGGTGGCTTGCATTTCTCGTATCTGCGTTATATCGAGAATCGTCTGCGTGAGGAATTTACCTTTTTTGCCACCCCTGTCCGTTTAGTTGAACGGCATAAAATGAGAAAGAAATGATAAACTTTTCAGCAGCGCGCACGGTGTCAGTAGCCCGCACGTAAGTAAGGGCCTCGATCCGTCTGTTACTGAGACCCTCCCTTACGGTCGGGCTACTGACACATCGACCCAAAATGGAAATACTTTTACTAATAATACGACTTGCGCTCGGGGCCATTTTTGGCGTTGCGGGAATCGCGAAGCTCTTCGATCCGGCCGGATCGGAAAAGGCTTTCGAAGATTTTGGGTTGCCTAAGTTCATCGCCAAGCCCATGGTCTATATTCTACCAGCTGCGGAACTTTCTATCGCCGGTGCGCTTTTGTTTGTTTCGACATCGTGGTTCGGAGCGATCGGGGCAGCCGCATTATTTGTTATTTTTACGGGCGGAATGCTTTACCAGTTGGCACAGGGCAATGCACCGGATTGCCATTGTTTCGGCCAGATACACAGTGAGCCTGTGGGAATTGCCAGCATTGGGCGAAACGTCCTGATGCTTATGTTAGCGGTGTTTCTCGTCTTACAGGGGCGCTTCGGCCAGGGATTGAGCCTCGTTAATTCAAATCAAGACATTATGCAATTTGTCATCGGTCTGGCCGTGGTCGCTTTGCTGCTCGCGGCTGTGCTGTTTCTGAAAAAGATCTCCGAACAGCAAACTCAGATAATGCGGCGAATCGAGTTGATGGAGCTTGTCGCCCGTGAAGGCGGCAGTGTCGAACGAGAAGACGCCGGACATCCAAACGAAGGCATGCCCATCGGTGCGGTAGTTCCTGATTTTGAATTGCCTGATCTCAATGGCGACACTGTTTCGCTCGCCACTGTCCGCAGCGAAAAAATACCTGTTTTGTTTTTATTCGTCAGCCCGACGTGCAATCCGTGCAAGGCACTTGTACCGGAATTTGACCAGTGGCAGAAAGATCTCGACGGCAAGGTCAAGCTGGTTTTTGTTAGCAACGGCGACGCCGAAGAGAATCGCGAAAAATTTGCGGGCGAAACATCTAAAGTCATCCTGATCCAAAAGCAGCGTGAGATTTCGGATCTTCTCCGCGCGAAATGGACGCCGACGGCTTTGCTGATGGACGCCGATGGGCGAGTCGCGAGCCACGCGGCGGCCGGCGATATGGCAATTAGAGAGCTTGTCGAAAAATTATTGGCGGGTGATCTGACACAGGAGTTTTCATATTTTACAAACACGAACGGCCATTCACATTCCAAGATCAAGATCGGCGAGAGCGTTCCGGATGTCTCATTAACAGATGTGAGCGGTAAAACGATAGGCTCGGATTATTTTAAGGGAAAGCCAACGTTGGTTGCGTTTTGGAGCACGACCTGTCCGCATTGCGTAAGTATGATGGACGACCTTCGGGCATGGGATGCGTCGAAAGGCAGCGATGAGCCTAATCTTGTAGTCTTTTCCGACGGCGATGAGGATGAACACCTCGCCCTAGGGCTAAATTCGCCGATCATCCTGGACAAAGGCCACAAGGCGGCCACCGGCTTTGGTATGTTTGGCACGCCGTCGGCCGTGCTGGTCAACGAAGAAGGCAAATTCGTGTCCGAAACGGCCATCGGTGCCCCGGATATCTGGTCGCTGATCGGGAAAAGAAAATAGCCGCAAAAAGGCACAAAAGTCGCAAAATAAAGATTCTACATTTTGCGACTTTTGTGCCTTTTTGCGGCAATTGATTTTTATTTAATGAACAGACCTATTGATTGGAGAATAACTACGCGTGACGGCGAGGCTCGTGCCGGGACACTTAGAACAAGGCGCTCGACCATTGAGACGCCTGTTTTTATGCCTGTCGGGACGCAGGGTGCGGTCAAGGGAATTCGGTTTGAATGGCTCGAATCTGAAATCGACGCCCGAATAATTCTTGGCAACACATACCATCTTTTCCTACGGCCCGGCATCGAAACGATCAAGGCTTTTGGCGGGCTGCATAAATTCACATCGTGGGATCGTTCGTTTTTGACCGATTCGGGTGGATTCCAGGTATTTTCGCTGACCGATCTGCGAAAACTTTCCGAAGACGGCGTCGAGTTTCGCTCGCATCTTGACGGCAGCAAGCATTTCCTCTCGCCCGAGATTTCGATGGAGGTTCAGGCGGCGCTTGGGTCGGAGATCGTAATGGTCTTTGACGAATGCCCGCCCGGTGATGCCGGATACGACGCGACCAAAAAAAGCCTTGAACTCACGGCGCGATGGGGGGCAAGATCGAAGGCGAGGTTTGATGAGTTGCAAAGTGAGGGTATGGACGCGGGTTTCCTGTCAGAACCGGGAGCGGTAGCGACTGGGTCGTTCCCCAACTTTAAGAACCCAGTCGCTACCGCTTCCGGTTCTGACCCGTTGAGCGGACGTCAGGCGTTATTCGGTATCGTGCAGGGAGCCGGACATCTTGATCTTAGAAAAGAGAGCCTCGAACGAACTGTTGACATTGGCTTTGACGGTTACGCGATCGGCGGTTTGAGCGTCGGCGAGGAAAAGAGCGTGATGTACGAAGTGCTCGATTTTCTCGCTCCGCAAATGCCGTTCGATGCACCGAGATATTTGATGGGTGTCGGTACGCCTGAGGACCTTATTGAAGCGGTGAATTGCGGCGTCGATATGTTTGACTGCGTTATCCCGACACGAAACGGACGAACGGGAAGCGCGTTCACATCGCACGGAAAGCTAAACATTAGGAACGCAAAATTCGCTCTCGATTCCGGGCCGCTTGATCCTGAATGTTCCTGCTCCGTTTGTCGCCGTTATTCGCTCGGATATTTGCGACATCTGTATCAGGCCGGCGAAATGAACGCATCGATAATGATCTCGCATCATAATCTTTCGTTTTTTATGAATACGATGGAGAGTGCGCGTAAAGCTATCAAAGCGGGGACGTTTCAATCTTTTCGAAAAGATTTTTTGAACAAGCTCAAAGCAAACGATACAAACAGCGTTTGATCGTATGGTCGTCTTCTGAATCTTGGATCAAACTTGGTGTGCTTTGTGTCTGCTCTTTGTGAACTTTGTGATAAACCGCTCTTTTTTAATCACAAAGACCACAAAGCGAAGACACAAAGATCGCAAAGATAAACTGGAGAACGCAAATTAGGGCACTAGGCGTTTGATTAAGCCGTTGTAAATGTATATTATGACCTTTTTGTCTTTCGGGATAATTTACATGAATATCTACCTTTTTCTGTTTCAGGACGCCACCACCGGCGGCAGCAGTTTGATCTGGACGATCCTGCCTTTCGTTTTCATCTTTGGCATCTTCTATTTTCTTGTGATATTGCCGCAGAAAAAGCAAAAACAGCAGCTACAGGAAATGATCTCGCAGCTAAAGATCAACGACGAAATCGTGACAAATGGCGGCGTGATCGGAAAGATCAAAGAAGTAAAGGAAACGAGCTACATTATCCAAAGTGCCGAGAAATCGTTTATAGAGATCGGCAAAAGCGCCGTTGTAGGAAAGAAGCCCGAATAGGGAAATTGTT
>JAYVER010000022.1:0-17331 GCA_043748725.1 Chloracidobacterium sp.
AATCGCCCTCGCAAGACGTTAGGCTTTCAAACGCCCAACGAAGTCTATTTCAAAGATCACGAGCAATCAAAAGTTGCACTTACTACTTGAATCTAAGTACCATACTTAACAACAAATCCGTGGTTTACTAGATTCTAAGGATAATCAAAGAAACGTCAAACAGATTCTACAGATATACCATAGACAATCGTCTTTGAAATATGCAGTGTACGGCTTAGGACGGGAGTGTCACTGAAAGTCCATACTGATTGTGCGATCGGAAATGCCGCTCGCAACTTTAGATCAAATTGAAAATGGAGAATTTAATATGCCAAATACAACAAACGAGTCTTCGTTTTGGTACGGAAACGTTGCCGATGATAAAAATGGACATCAGGGCTCCGGTTATACCCCGGAAGCAGCCCAGGCGGCATTGGAGCAGGCGCAACGCGATGACGTTCCATCAGCGGAATACAAATCAATCACCGGGGATATCATTAACAACGATAGGCCTCTCTAAATCCCACGCTTGAGATTCTAGCGCTGTGCGATGAGCATGGCGCCGACTTTCTCAAACATGGAAATGAAAGGGTCGCGAGTGCGGCCCTTTTTCTTTTTGGGTGTCTGAGATTGTAAAAACAATAAGAGTGAGGCCCGCAGTTCTGAAGTTTAATAGTCCGCGATGCGGACGGCATATTTGTAGCCCCACGTGAAGCGTCAGCGGAACGTGGGGTTATCTGCATTAAATGACCGGAGCGTGTGAAACACGCGGCATAATTATGTCGCATGCTCCGCAAGCTCGAATCCCTAACGGCCCGCACCACATGTTCCGGCTTCGCCTCCACATGTGGCTACAAATATTCCGCATGCTCCGCACGCTCGATTGTTGCCTTGTTCGTTTCTACACATCCGGGTTCGCCTTTATGTGTAGCTACCGTCATTTCGCGTGCTCCGCACGCTAAAGGTTAAGCAGTTCGCGGGCCGTTGGTCTGTCGCCGTTGGCGACTAGGGTACAATGTCATAACTTATGGAGACTGATAAGACGATCAACTTTATCATGGAGGGGGCGATCGAGCCGTGGGAGCGGTTGACCAACGCTCTTGCGGAGCAGAAGGCATTGGAGGCGTCGAAGTCTGACGCGGCCGCTGACGCCGGGCGTTTGGCGGTGACGATCCGCAGGCTGGCGGACCAATTCGGGCTCGACTTGCGCGATATGGCAGCGCGCTCAAATGACTGGGCCCTTTTGTCAGCCGTAGCGGACGCGGGCAAGAATCGTCTGCTGTCTTCGGCTGCCAAACGCACGACGCTGGCCGTGTCGGCCCATTTTGAGGCTGACGGTGACGAGAGCTACCGCTTTATCAACAACCGCGTCACGATCGTTCACCCCACTATGGGAAATTCTGATTTTCTCACAACGGCCGCAAACGCGATCCGGTTTCTAATAGCCGAGCTTGGACTCGGTCTCGACTGGACTCCAGGAATACTCGAGGGCCCGCCTGAATTCACCCCGACCGTCGTGCTCGACGCCGGCCCAAACCCCAACCACGTATTCGAACTCCTACAGGTCCGCTTTTTAAGGCGAAACCCGGATGGTGATCTCGCAATGTTTCAGCCCCAAAACTGGCAGCTCGAACTAAAGACGACCGGGCAAATTAAGACGAGCAAGTGAGACTTCCGGCCAAATTATCGCCGTTATTGGTCCTTCTTTTTCCGTGGCCGTCGGACCTGTGCGACCGAAACGGTTTCGGCGAGTTTTAGTTCGAGTTTGCCGCCGTTGATCTCGGGTTCGATAAATCGAGTCGTCGTGTCGAGCCTGATGCCAAAATGGCGGCAGAACGGAGCGGCGTTGACGCGGTAACCGGAAAAACCTTTTTCGAGCACCGGAAATGCCGCCGGGAGATTTATGCTCCGGACAGGCTCGACCACGATCAGGTCGCGGACGCGGCTGAAATAAAGATAGACGGCTGGCGGACGGCCGAGCTCGTCAAAGGTTCTCTGGTTAAAGGACAAAACGTTACTTTTATTGAGCGTGACCCGCATCCGGAATTGGGCCGGTGTGTTAGGGCCGCCGCAAAATTTTTCAAGATCTCTGGCGTGCATGTATCATAGATAGCACATTGTTGCACATCTGTCAAGAAGAATCGCACTTCCGGCGGGCGCGGAATTCCTGTAATTCCCCGGCGGTATCTGTGATTCCTTCCATTCCGGTCATGCCGTAGAAAAAACGAAAAAAGCGGTCCGGAAAGACAGCCCTGTGGTCCGGTAACAGTGCCTTCGGGTCCGGTCTTTGGTTGGCCGCCGACAACGCGGTCGTTGCGTTTACTTGTTAGTAGTCACTTGTCAGTTTGCGGCTGGCATGTTCCAGATGAAAAACCCGCTTTCAATTGGTTTCAAAAACTCAGCAAAATCGATGCGTTCTGTGGCATAATCGAGATGCGATGCTAATAGAGAGAACAAATAAAGAAGTGATAATCCGGCTGCCATCGTATGTGGACACCGAGGGGTTGCAACGCCTTGTGGACTATTTGAGCTCCAAAGAGGCGACGGCAAAATCCAAAGCCAGGCAATCCGATGTGGACAAACTTGCTAAAGAGGTTAAGAAGGGCTGGTGGAAAAAGAATCGCCGCCGCTTTATCAAGTGAAAATAATTGTTGACACGGGTATTATTTTACGGCCGTTTCGGGCAAAATAGTTTCATGATGTTTGAGCGAATCACAGTCGATCCCAAACGGATGAACGGGCAGCCGTGCGTTCGGCAGCTTCGTTTGACGGTGCGCCGCGTGGTGGAGGCGGTCGCGACCTATCCCGACCGCCGGGATTTGTATCGTGAGTTTCCCGAACTGGAACCTGACGACATCCGCGAGGCGCTTGCCTACGCGGCGGCCAATCTGGATGACCGGGTGATCGAACTGGCCATAACCAGATGAAATTGCTGCTTGACCAGGGAACGCCCCGCTCGGCGGCAACTATTCTTCGCGAAGCGGGTTATGATGCGGTTCACACGGGTGAAACCGGTCTGGCCGAGGCGGAGGATTCTGAAATTATTCGCCGAGCTACTCTTGAAGACCGGGTCGTTGTGACACTCGACGCGGATTTTCACATGCTCCTGGCATTGGAACAAGCCCACAAGCCATCGGTGATCAGAATTCGAATTGAAGGATTGCGGGCCGAGGAGTTCAGCCTATTGGTAGAAAATGTCTTGAACCAATGCTCAGAAGATTTGACTGCCGGAGCAATGGTTTCCGTGAATGATTTTCAAATTCGCGTCCGTCGCTTGCCGGTTTCATAAAGGGTTAATCCCTGCGTATGGGCGTTCCCGTTACCACCTACCATTTCAAATCCTTTTTCAAATCTTTTATATTAGCGGGTTTTGTGAAGATCGAGTCGGAGATGTTTTTGTTGTATTCGATCGATTCGTAATTGATCCGTGACGACGGTTTACCGCCGGTAAATCGGTCGACGATAAATGGCGTCTTGACTCCGCTAACTTCGATGAACTGGGCGTAATGGTCTTCTTCCTTGATCTCTTCGCCGTCGGAGCTTTTGCGTTTGTAAAGCGCCTTTTGCGGCAAGCCGTCATCGGCTGCAAACTCGAATTCGACCGAAAAGCCGTCTTTGTACGTTAATTTTATGACGTCATTTCGCTTCCCCAACGTAGCCATGCGTTTGCCGACATAGCTCAGATCGGCCTCGCCTTTCCAATTTCCACGAAGGAGGTTATCAAGGCTGGTTCTTATTCCCTGCTTGAAATTTGCGACCTGCTTTTCGTTCTGTACCTTGATCAAACCCTGATCGCCGTCAAAAACCCAGCCGGTATTGCCCGTATTGGCCTGAACCGTGCGTGACCCGCCGCCTTTGAATTCGGTGCGCTCCTTGTCGGGAAAGACGAGCACATCGACGAATGTTTGAAATGAGACAACGCCGCCTTCCTTGATGACACTAAACGTGCCGCGTCCGATTTGGGATTTTATCTGAAGATAATTGTTACCGCCGAGATTTTGAATCGCTTTCGCGATGATCGTATCGGCTTTTGTATCATTTACATCGATCTGTGTGTATGAGACAGAGGCTAATACTACCAATAATATACTTATCAAGTGGAACTGAAAAAAAAGTTTGATTCCGTTGTCTGACTTCATGGTAATTGTAGGCATTTATTCAGCCAATGATTCATCTAATTCAATAGTCAGCAATTGTCGACCCGCTCGATCGTTCCGGATTTGGCGTTAATTGTTCCAGGATTGTAACCAAGACCTTGACTGGTTTTCCTCCAAGAATCTCCGGCGGAATCTCATCATTCCATTGAATTCTATTTCCAGTTATCATGGCACGGTAACTTTTCAGCATAATAAGAATATAAAGGTCTTGAGGATATGTTACACCAAAGCCTTCGATGCCGAAAGTTTTCGATTCGGTGGACGAAAGCTAACAGATTGCTTATTAAGTTCGACGGCCAACTATATCAAATATAAATTTCAATTTATTTTTTATGCGTACAAGACCATGAAAAGCGCTCGTTGCCTTTACGTTAAATTTTGTTCGATCAAGTTCGAACTCGCCTTTTGCATGCAGAGCATCGCCTTCGACCGTGACGGTCGCCGGGATGACGATGTGTTTAGTCACGCCGTGCAGCGTGATATCGCCGCCTATCTTTATATCAAATTGGCCGTTTTTCAAGCCGCCTTTAACCTCGCTGCTCTTAAACGTGATCTCCGGATATTTGGCGGTCTCAAGTACGATCTCTTCCAGTTCTTTATTGATGATACCTTTCTGCTGCGGCGTGAAAACATCGCTGGTTTCTTCCAGAGACGCGGCTCGAATGTTCAAGCTCAGCGATGCGGGGTTGAGTGCGTCGAGCGTCAATGCGGCCTGGCCGCTGAAATCGCGGACGGCGATCAGATGGTCGTGTCCCTTAAAATATGCCGGTCCACCGCGATAGGCATGAACGAAAAACTTGCTTTTCGATGCATCTATGTCATACCGGACGACTTCCGTCGCGAGATCAATGGACGTTTTTGCATCGGGTGTGTTATCAACGAGGAAAGACAATCCGGTCATGCCAGCGATGGCAAAAAATCCAAAAAATAATATCAATAACTTCATAGCGACTCCTCCAAAAAAAGACCTTGATGATCTGCTCAACAAGGTCTAGGATGCGTGAATTAGTAATTAGGTTTAGTTCAGGCTGAAAACTTCGCCCGTTTTGACGGTGATCTCACCGTCTTCCGCGTCCACGTTGAATTTCATAGCAACTTTCCACTCGTTGGTGATCGGCAGCTTTACCTTTTGGTCGATGTGTCGTTTCAAGAATCGGGCGCCATATGTCGGGCTAAACCCTTTCTCGGTCAGCAGATCGAGAGCTGCGTCGGTAATTTCGACGACCTTGCCTTGACGCTCCATATTTCGCTGAATTTTGGCCAAGTAAAGTTTCGCGATCTCGCGAACCTCTTCCTTTGTCAGCGGCGAAAAGATAATGATCTCGTCGATACGGTTACGAAACTCAGGCGTAAACCGCGTCTCGGCCGCTTTCATCACATCGCCTTTTATTTGCTTGACGCTGCCCAAGGCTTGCTGCCCAAAACCGAGCGGCGATTCATATTTCTTGAAGTTCTCCGAACCTAGATTTGACGTCATAATGACGATTGCATCCGATAGATAAACTTTCTTGCCGCGGCCGTCAGTGATCCAACCTTCGTCAAAAGCCTGAAGGAAGATGTTCATCAAATACGGCGAAGCTTTTTCAACCTCATCGAGCAGCAAAACTGTGTAAGGATTGTCGCGAAGCTGTTCTGTCAAAATGCCGCCGCGTTCGGAGCCGACGATGCCGCGCGGCATACCGATAAGCTTTTCGATGCCGATGGTGCCGTCACCGTATTCGCTCATGTCGATGCGAACCATCTTGCTCTCGTCGCCGAACATAAATTCGGCAACGGCCTTGGCAAGCTCGGTTTTACCGACGCCGGTTGGGCCAAGGAAAAGCAGCACGCCGTCAGGTGCGTAATGATTTTCCTTGAGCGGGCCTTTATTCAGACGCAGCCGCTCGGCAACCGCACGAACTGCGTCAAGCTGTCCAACCACACGCTTTCCAAGTTCGGCTTCCATCGCCGAAAACCTGTCAGACGTGTCGCGATAGATCATGTCCTTCGGAATGCGCGATTCCTGCGAAATGACATCGATAATATGCTCGGGCCGGACAACAAGCTCTGCCTGCTCGCTGATCTCTACCTTGACCGAAGCGGTGTCGAGCCACCCAATGGCTTTATCCGGCAGGTGCAGATTGCGGATGTATTTCGGCGACATCTCAAGCGCGGTATTGATCGCCTCGTCCGAGATAGTGACCGAGTAATTTTTCTCTAATCGAGGTCGCAGACCCAAAAGGATCGCCTTAGTTTCGTCGATGGTCGGCTCGTCAACCTTTACGAGCCGGAATCGTCTCGCCAGCGCCTCATCGTCGCTGATATATTCTTTATATTCGGTGATCGTCGTCGCACCGATAATCCTCAGTTCGCCTCTCGCAAGAGCCGATTTGAACATATTTGCCGCATCCGATGTAGTGCCCATAGCGGCCCCGGCGCCGATGATAGTATGAGCTTCGTCGATGAAGAGAATGAGATTGTCCTTTTCTTTGACCTCGTCGATGATGCCTTTTATGCGTTCCTCAAACATGCCGCGGAGCATCGTTCCGGCAACGAGGCCGCCCATCTGCAATTGCACAATATGCGAATCGCGCAGACGCGCAGGCAGCTTTTCAGGTTCGAGTTCGATAAGGCGGGCGAGACCCTCAACAACGGCGGTTTTACCGACGCCTGGTTCACCGACGAGCATCGGCGAATTAGATCGCTCTCGATGCGAAAGGATCTCGATCATTTGACGAATCTCAAGTTCTCGACCGATCGTCGGCGGAATCTTGTCCTGCCGTGCCAGTTTATTCAACGAAATGCCAAAATGACGCAGGAACGAGGGTAACTCGTATTTCTGTCGTACCCGTTCCTCTTCTTTTTCACGCGTTCGGATGCGAGTACGGGCGCTCTGAGCAACCTCGTCGGACGGCACTCCCAGATTTTGCAAGACGTCGTTCAGGACGCTGCGTTCGTCATTAGACAGAACGTAAAAGATATCGGCGGCGTCGATCACGCGGCGCCCCTGCGAGCGGGCCCGATCCATTGCTCGTTTGAAAAGCTCGGTCGTCTCCGGCGCAATACGATAGCCTTTGCCTGAATGCTGGCGGCCATTTTCCATCCGCTTTTCGATCAGCAATTTGACCGAACGCGGGTCAACGGCCAGATCGCGCATCGTCGACGTAAATAGATCGTCTTCCTCAAAAGCGATCGCATGCAGAATATGCTCGATCGAGACATAATTCTGATCACGCTTCTTGGATTCGCCCAATGCCGTTTGCAAAATCCGCTGCCCACTCTCGCTAAATTTATCTTTGTATGCGTCTATATCTGCCATAATACGTTGTATAAAACCCGACTCTTAGATGCCGACGGATGGGAGGGACTTTGCCTAAATACCATCATAGCATTTTACGCCAACCTGCGAAAAGGAGTTTCGATTCAGGTCTAAACCAGTGTCCATAACCGAGAGCGATAGCGACTGCGTTCTTCAACCGTCGTCGCGATCCAGCCTGTCAGAACCGGGAGCGGTAGCGACTGGGTTCTCGGAATTTATATTTCAGATCGCCTTGCAGGTAAATGTCTATTGCTCGAAAGGTTGACGATAACTGAAGTTTAATCGGCGAATTCTTTGTTATTGCTAATAGAATGATGCCGTTTTCGTTCAGATATTTACCTAAACGCTGAATATATTTCTGTTTTATATCAAGCGGGCGCAAATTCCCGTCACGGAGAATAAAGTCGCCAGTTTTGGTGCAAGACAGATTTGCAATCTCATAAACAAGTGCCCACTCCAAAATATTCTGACAAAACGAATATAGAGTTGTTGTGTTTTTGCATATCGTCTTTTTTGTTGTTTCGATGTCATTCGCCCAACCGCTCCAATCCGTCGGATTGCCAAGAAACGAAAACAACTCTTTTACCGGCGGTAAATTCAGCAATTCGTCGAAGATAGCTTCCTTGTCAAGATCACTGGAAATTAGCAATGTCGATGGAAAATATGTTTTGCCATTAATAACCGGGTCATCGAAATCATTTAGCCTTATCTGTTTCCCGTTGTTATAGCCGATATACCCGGCCGCGTACATTCCTATGCATACCCCGTTATAAAATTCCTGCTGATTAGTGCTACCGTCGATTGCATAAAAAGTGCGATCTGATTTGTCGATTTCTTCGAATGGTATTATCTCGAAATATTGCGGTGTGCGAACATCGTCGACAACTGTAGAAGGGCTACTCAAATTCGGCGTCTTATTAAGCTTCCGATTTATAGCCTGAGCAACTTCGGCGATTGCGGCTTCTGGGATTTCCTTTGGATTCATAAGTAAGCCACTTCCGCGTCGAAAGGACGGCGCTTCCTGCCGAGCTATCGATAATAATCTATTCCGTCGACTCTAACTGCGGAAGATACGGACTATTCTTGGATTCACGAAAATTATAGCGACTTATTTCCTCGCAGCAAAATGTTGAAAGAACCCAGCGCTATGGCTCCCGGTTCTGACTTGGATGTGGCGGTGCGTCTTGTAGTGTTGGGAGCAGGAACCCAGTCGCTATCGCTCCCGGTTCTGACCCGGATATCACACCGCATTATTAAGCACTTTGTCGCTTCATCCTTTTTTGACCGACCGGACTTTATTGAGGTCGAGGATGAGTATGCCGTCGCGGACCTCGGCGGTGGTAAAGGCGAGGGTCTCGTCGGGGCAGATCGAGAAACGCCGGCAAAAGTTTTTGGCGGTGATCACGTGGCCGCTGTATTTGCGCTGTTTTGGCCGCAGCCTGTATACGCTTGTCCGGTTTAGCGGTGTCGCCTTTACGCCGATCACGCTCCGGCGGCGGTCATACATCAGGGACACGCCGTCGGGCGCGCCCAGCGCCTCGAGCGCCCGACGGTTGAAAAACATTTTGCACTCCTTGTTTAGCGTCACGTGTATGCGCTGCTTTGTGGTATATGCCTCGCCCTCTTCAAAATCTTCCCAGTCGAATTCCATCCGCTCTCATGCCTCCTGTGCTAGTAATGGATATATATCCTAAGTATGCAACAAAAGCGAAGACAATGCACCTGTTATTTTGCTCCTTAGCATAGCACAAGCCGCCCGAGGTTTACGGCGAGCACTGCGAGACCGGCAGGACGAACGCGATATGCAGTCCTGAGATTTGCACGGAGCGTCCCGTCGGGCCCGGATCCGTGACGATGTGGTCAGTTTTAAAGCCTTTTTTGTTCCGTTTGGGACGCGTTTCGGTCAGGTATTGTGCCGTTTGGTCAGTTCCCGGTGATCCCGGTTGGGTTTATTCAGCGGCCGAATCGGCCATTGCCTTGCCTACCTGAACGCGAGCCGGGCGAAGCAGCTTGCCCGCGAACCTGTAACCGCGGGCGTATTCGGCAATTATCTTGCCATCATTCTCCGGCTCGGCCGCAACCATGTCCACCGCTTCGTGTACCTCAGGATCGAAATCCGCTCCAACCGAATCGACAGGCTCGACGCCAACGTCGATCAACGCCCGCTCAAAACTCCTGGCAGTGCCGATCACGCCGTCGCGAAGGTGTTCGACGGACGGATCGGTTTCGCTGGCGGCAACAGCGAGGTTGAGATTGTCCAAGACGGGAAGCAGTGTCGTCAAAAAATTAAATTGAGCCTGCTTTCCCCGATCCTCAAGCGTTTTCATCAGCCGCGCTCGCATCTCTGAGGTCTCTCTTTCGAGGTTGGCTTTGGCCTCCTCAAATTTTGCCTGTACGCCGACCAGCTTTGATTCGGCGGCTTCGCGCCGCTCTGTTTCGGTCTTGAGCTTTGCTTCGAGCGCGATCTCAATCGCCGACCTCACCGGCTCAGCCGGCTTTTCGTCCTCAATAACCATCTCGCCATCGGCGTTAAATCGACGCTTGTCATTGACGGGAATTTTCTCCTCGCCCGATTCGTCGATCATTATCTCTACTTCGTTCATCTTTCTTCTCTTAAACACTATAAGTAAATAGTAAATCTCCGGCGACGATTATGAAAGCCAAGTTAGTTGCTCACAGCTTTCTTGCCGTCTTTCGCAGGCGTAAATTTCATCTCGCCATTTTCGGCCGTGACACGGATCGTCTGGCCGCTCACGATTTCGCTTTTCAGCAAACTCACTGCCAACGGATTTTGAATCAACGTCTGGATCGCTCGCTTCAATGGACGCGCACCATAAACCGGATCGTAGCCTTCCTGAACCAACAATTCCTTTGCCGATGCATCAAGCTCGATCGCGATCCCGCGTTCCTCAAGATTCTTGCGAAGCTTTTCGAGCTGCACGTCGATGATCTGTGCGATCTCATCCTTGCTCAATTGCTCGAAAACGACGATATCGTCGACGCGGTTGAGAAACTCCGGCTTAAAATGATCGCGCAACACCTGTAATACATCATTTTTGATATTCCTATCGGCGAGCGGGTTTTCCTGAGCCGACTGTATTTCGCGCGAACCGAGATTTGAAGTCATTATCAAAACCGTGTTTTTGAAATCGACAACGCGCCCTTTCGAATCTGTAAGACGTCCGTCATCCAAAATTTGCAGCAGCACGTTGAAAACGTCCGGATGAGCCTTTTCGATCTCATCAAACAAGACTACCGAATATGGACGTCGCCTTACCGCTTCGGTCAACTGTCCGCCTTCTTCGTAGCCGATATATCCCGGCGGGGCACCGATCATGCGGGCGACGGCGTGTTTTTCCATATACTCGGACATATCGAGCCGCACCATTGCACGCTCGTCGTCGAATAGAAACTCGGCGAGCGCTCGAGCCGTCTCGGTTTTGCCAACGCCGGTCGGCCCCAAAAATATAAACGAGCCAACCGGGCGATTTGGATCCTGCAACCCGGCACGTGCGCGACGAACCGCATTAGCAACCGCCTCAAGAGCCTCGTCCTGGCCGATCACTCGCTTGCCAAGGTTTTCCTCCATTGCGACAAGCTTTTGCATCTCGCCTTCGAGCATCTTTGTCACCGGTACGCCGGTCCATTTTGCGACGATCTCGGCTACGTCCTCTTCATCGACCTCTTCCTTTAGGAAAACGCCGTCTTGCTGGAGTTCGGCGAGATGCTGCTGCTCGGATTCGAGCAGCTTTTCAAGTTCCGGTATGCGCCCGTATTGTATTTCGGCCGCCTTGGTCAGATCGCCGGCTTGGCGAGCCTGTTCAAGCTCAAGTTTGGCTTGTTCGAGTTGCTCCTTGGCGGTGCGCATCTTTTCGATCTCTTCTTTTTCCGATTGCCATTTGGCTTTCATAGCCGAAGATTTTTCGTTGAGATCGGCGATGCGTTTCTCGATGTCATCGAGCCGTGATTTCGATTTGTCATCCGTTTCTCGCGTCAAAGCTTGTCGCTCGATCTCGAGCTGCAAAATTTCTCGTTCGAGAACATCGATCTCCTGCGGCAGACTATCGATCTCGATCCGAATGCGCGAAGCGGCTTCGTCTATCAGATCGATTGCCTTATCCGGCAAAAATCGGTCTGTAATGTATCGGTTTGAGAGAGTTGCCGCAGCGACTATCGCAGCGTCCTTTATTCGAACACCGTGATGCACTTCATACCGCTCTTTCAAACCGCGAAGAATCGCGATAGTATCTTCGACCGTCGGTTCGCCCACATAAACCTGTTGGAACCTGCGTTCGAGAGCCTTATCTTTTTCGATGTATTTCTGATATTCGGCGAGTGTTGTTGCACCGACCGCCCGCAAAGTGCCGCGTGCCAGGGTCGGTTTGAGCATGTTCGAGGCATCTATCGCTCCTTCCGAAGCACCGGCTCCGACCAGCGTGTGCAACTCGTCGATAAATAAGATTATCTGCCCCTCGGCCTTTTCGATCTCTTTGAGGACAGCCTTCAATCTGTCCTCGAATTCGCCGCGGTATTTCGCACCGGCAAGCATAGCGCCGAGGTCAAGCGAAACGAGCTTTTTGTTCTTGAGCGTTTCCGGCACGTCGCCGGAAACGATACGCTGTGCCAAACCTTCGACAATCGCCGTTTTGCCCACGCCCGGTTCGCCGATCAGGACAGGATTATTTTTCGTGCGGCGCGAAAGTATTTGTATAGTTCGTCGGATCTCATCGTCGCGGCCAATGACGGGGTCAAGCTTGCCCTTGCGGGCGCGTTCGGTCAGATCCTGAGCATACTTTTCGAGCGCCCGAAAATTCTCTTCGGCATTCTGATCGGTGATCCGCGAACCGCCGCGCATATCCGTGACGACCTTTTCGAGGTCGTCGCTGGTGATGCCGTTCGAACGCAAAATGCGGCCCGCGTCGCCTTCTTTTTCGGCGGCGATAGCGATAAGCAGATGCTCGGTCGACATATATTCGTCCTGCATCTTTTCAGCCTCTTTCTGTGTGTCCTGAAAGATGGTGTTCGTCCGAGAGCTGAAATACTGCTGCCCGCCCGACACCTTTGGAAATTTTTCGATCGCCGCCTCTAGCTCAGTCACAACGCTTTGCGCATTTGCACCGATCTTGCCCAAAATAGGCTTAACGACACCCTCTTTCTGCTCAAGCATCGCGGCGAGCAAATGTTCCGGCTCGACCTGCTGATTTTGATTCTTTTCAGCGACGCCGATGGCTTCCTGAACTGCTTCCTGGCCCCGGATGGTAAATTTGTCAAATCGCATATCATTCCGACCTCTTATTTAGTCTATATGCATAATAAAATATGAGTGTAATGTTGTCAAGTATTCACGTAAAAAGTTTTTGCTGTCAAAGTTGAGGTTTTGGTTCGTTTTTAGGTGACACTTCCGCACTTGTCGGTTATATTTATTGACGCACCTTTCATAAATCTGGGCGAACCGTAAACAAGATGTCGCAGGCTCCGGCTTCAAAATAAACGCGACCGAAGAAATGAAAAATCTTTTTCGTGAAGTTCTCTGGCCGCTGGTCGCGGTATTTGCGGCGTTTATCGTTGGCGGGATCATTGTCCTGCTGATAGGTGACAATCCGTTTCTCACATTTTACCAATTAATCGGAAATTCTTTTGGTTCGCTCAACGATCTTGGCTACACTCTTTTCATCGCGACGCCTCTGATTTTTACAGGTCTTGCCGTTGCGGTCGCATTCCGTTGCGGCTTACTAAACATCGGCGCCGAAGGTCAACTCTACGTCGCAGCGTTTGCGACCGCGTGGGTCGGCATCAAGTTTGGCGGGACTATCGTCACCATCTTTGGCAAGCAGGAAGATTGGTCCTGGTATAGTTTGCCATCGGTTCTGCTGGTGTTGGTTTGCATGATTACTGCGGTGGTAGCCGGCGGCATTTGGGGAGCGATACCGGGAATTTTGAAAGCAAAATTTGGCTCGCACGAAGTGATCAATACGATCATGCTGAATTTTGTGGGCATTTCATTGGTCAGTTACTTTACGCAATATTTTTATAAGATCCCCGGCGATGCCATCATGGAGACCGCCGAGATCGGCAAGGGAGCACATATCCCGCGCATCAGCCAGTTTATCCCGGGAATGCCCGATTTTGTGCCTCTCAGCGTCGCCTTTTTGCTTGCGATCCTGATGTGCGTGCTTGTATATATCTTTTTGTGGAAAACAAAATGGGGTTACGAACTTCGGGCGGTCGGCGAGAATGCGTCTGCGGCCGAATACGGTGGCATTTCACCGAAAAAACAGATCATCATTGCGATGACGATCTCCGGCGGTTTGGCCGGAATGGTTGCGATCGGCGAGGTTTTGGGTTATCGCTACAACTATTATGATGGTTTTTCAAATGGCTGGGGATATCTCGGCATTGCGGTTGCCCTGCTTGGCAGAAATCATCCGCTTGGCATTTTTATCGCCGCCATTTTCTTTGCAGTCTTGCAGCGAGGCGCGATCTTTGTAGATATTGAGACCAAGTACGTATCCAAGGACCTGGTCGATGTCCTGCAAGCGATCATTATACTTTTCGTAGCATCACTTCAGAGGTTTTCGAGGAAATAAGATGGGCGACGTTTTAACACCGACTTTTCTACTGATTTTGCTCTTTTCGTCGATCCGATTGGCGACGCCGCTGATATTTGCCGCATTGGGCGGAATGTTTTCCGAGCGGGCCGGCGTGATCAATATCGCGCTTGAGGGCTTGATGCTCACTGGGGCCTTCACTGCGGCTGTTGCGACCTACGAATTGCAAAATCCCTATCTTGGTTTTCTTTCCGGTATGGTAGCCGGAGCTCTCGTGGCGTTTGTTTTTGCCGTCGCCGTGATCAAATTTGAGGCGGATCAGGTCGTAGCCGGATTTGCGATCAGTATGCTGATGCTCGGTCTGCCCGCAGTTATAAGCAGCCGTTTGTACGATTCGGCGGGTTCGACACAGCAGATCGCGAAGGATTTTTTGCTGCCGAATTTCTACAATCGTATTTCAATCGCCTCGATACTGGCCTTTATTTTAGTTCCGATCTGTTGGTACGTGCTTTATAAAACACCGTTTGGCCTTCGTATCCGCGCCGCCGGCGAAAATCCTGAGGCGACCGATGCGGCTGGCGTAAACGTAATTCGTCTGCGGTACATAGCGGTCATTTTGTCCGGGGTTTTGGCCGCAGCAGGCGGAGCGTATCTCTCAATTGGCCAATCGTCGCTGTTCACACGCGGCATGACTGCCGGACGCGGCTATATAGCTCTTGCCGCACTTATTCTGGCAAAATGGAGGCCCATTCCGGTCCTGTTTGCGTGTCTCTTTTTCGGCCTTACCGAGGCCCTAGCGATACAAATGCAGGGCGTGATCAAAATGCCATCGGGCGAAGACGTTCCTGTCCAGTTTATCCAAATGATCCCGTATGTTCTAACAATAATCGTCCTTGCCGGATTTATCGGCCTGTCCCGGGCACCGAAGGCGTTGGGTATTCCTTACAGAAAAGAGAATTAATCTAACAACGAATAATCACAGATTTGCGCGGATAGAATTAAAAAATCTGTGTTTGTCTGTGTTAATCTGTGGTTCCTTATTTTATGTCGTACGTAAAAGCCCTTGAGGCGACCGAACTAATCAGATCGAAATACGCGGGCGAAATTCGCACGGCGATCGTGCTTGGCAGCGGCTTGGGAGCATTTGCAGATGAACTCGTGAATGCGGTGAGAATTCCCTATGAGGAAATTCCCGGATTTGCCCGCTCGACCGTCGAAGGACACGCCGGGCAACTCGTGTTGGGTGAGATCGACGGTGTTGCAGTGGCTGTTCAACAGGGACGGTTTCACTATTACGAAGGCTGCGACATGGAGCAGGTGATGCTGCCTGTTCGGACGTTTGGCGTGATGGGCGTCAAAAATTTGATCCTGACCAACGCCGCCGGCAGCCTCAATTCCGACATGCTGCCGGGCAGCCTGATGCTGCTCTCCGATCACCTCAACTGCATGGGCATAAACCCGTTGCGCGGAGCGAATGACAATAGATTTGGCACGCGATTTCCGGATATGAGCCAGGTCTATGACCGCGAATTTCAGAAAATCGCCGAGTCCGAGGCTGCGGCGATCGCACACGAGAGATTTGAGAAGGGGATCGATCAAACACCGACAGACTTTTTGAATCGCGGTATCTACTGCGGCCTTTCTGGTCCGACATATGAAACGCCCGCCGAGATACGGATGTATCGGCTGCTTGGTGCGGACGCGATAGGAATGTCAACAGTGCCAGAGGCAATTGCGGCCCATCATCAGGGAATGCGTGTACTCGGTATTTCATGCATTACAAACCTCGCCGCCGGAATGAGCGACGAGCCTATTAATCACGAAGAAGTAATGGAAACCGGGGAGAAAGTTGCTGAGATTTTTAAGGAATTACTGCGGCGCGTAGTCTCAAAAATGAACTGAACCGCAGAGACGCTGAGAAAGTTAATTTACAGGATGAAGGAGATGAAAAGGATCAAGAAGATTGAGGAAAGGTTTTTTTTCTGAACTTAAATTATCCCATTTACCCCCTTCATCTTTGTAAATTTTCTTTTGCCTTTTTCTCCTCTTCGTTTCTGCGTCTCTGCGGTTAGAATATTTTATGATAATAGGTATCTGCGGTGGAACAGGGTCCGGGAAAACGACGATAGCCAAAGCTATTGTTGAATCTGTCGGTGCTCGAAAAGTGGTGCTCGTCGAGCAGGATTCGTATTACCGTAACCTTGCGGACATGCCGCTCGACGAGCGTAAGCAGGCAAATTTTGACCATCCTGATTCGCTCGACAGCGACATGCTTGTCAATCATCTGCTGCGTTTGAAGCAGGGTCTCGCGGTCGAAATGCCGCTTTATGATTTCAAAACGCACACCCGCAGCGACAAGATTGAGGTCATCGAGCCGCGACCGGTTGTTATTGTTGAGGGGATTCTGATATTTGCCGAGCCCCGGGTACTGAACCTTTTAGATGTGAGAGTTTATGTGGATACGCCCGACGATATTCGGCTGATCCGGCGGCTGCGGCGCGATATCAATGAACGCGGACGGACGTTTGAACGCACGTTGGATCAATACGAACGGACGATCCGCCCTATGCATTTTGAATTCGTCGAACCATCTAAACGCCACGCTGACATCATAATTCCCGAGGGCGGGCAGATGGGCGTCAGCGTCGATTTCCTTTGCGGCCTCGTGCGTGAGAAACTCAATCAGGAACAGAAAGCAGCAAAATAATTGATGGAACACACGGACAAAGAACTAATTGCGGCGGCAATGGCCGTCAGAGAAAACGCCTACGCGCCGTTTTCGGAATTTAGGGTAGGCTCAGCACTCGAGACCGGCGATGGCGAGATCATCGTCGGCAGCAACGTCGAATCGGCGAGCTACGGCCTGACCGTCTGCGCCGAACGCGTCGCCGTTTGGAATGCGATCTCGCAGGGCAAACGAAAGATCACAAAGATCGCCGTGGTCGCGGATACCGAAGACCTAACCCCGCCATGCGGTGTCTGCCGCCAGATAATCTGGGAATTCGGCGGCGATATACCGGTAGTTCTCGCCAATCTAAACGGCAAAACAGAGACCGTCCAGATGAAAGACCTCCTGCCACGGGCTTTCGATACGAAATTCCTCAAGTAGTAGAATGAACGCGGCTTTCTTTACGACCAATGCGTTCGTGAGCGTGATCTTGCTAATAACATTCGTCGGAGCGGTATTTATTGCCAAGCCCTAACCACCGACACAGGCATGGGAGTCATCCGCCACGGCGGAGCAGCTACGAAATGGCGATAGATTTTGCTGAGAAGAATGCTGTGAAGATTCCGATGATGAATCAAGGTCAGCAGCAAGATTGGCCTTGTTGGATGGGAGGACACTTGA
>JAYVER010000023.1:0-6734 GCA_043748725.1 Chloracidobacterium sp.
TCCGCCTCGCGGTTTACGAATTCCTGCACCAGGACGACACGCCAAACGCCGTAGCTATAAATGAGGCACTAGAAATCACCCGGCGGTTTTCGACCTACGAAGCGACCCAATTTATAAATGGGATTCTAGATGGAATCAAGCAGGATCTCGACTCGGAATCCGCAAAACCGGAAGAAAAATTGCAAGCCTCGTCGATCTGATTTAACTAGATAACTTTAACAATGAGATTTGGAGCGATCAGCGGGTGCGTTTTGATTTTGATGCTCACGCATTTTACCGCGGCGCAATCGTTACCATCGAAAATTCGCGGATATAAGGTTTACAACGCAAGAGTCCTTGTCATAATTGCAGCCGACGCGTCCGTTCCAAACACCCGCCCTGATGCGACCGTGAGAGTATTAGACCCGAAGATCACCGGCGTCAGCCTTTTTGGTGCGACTCTTGAGATCGGAGCTGAGATCACAGCGCTCAAACAATCCGGCAGCGTAGATTTTATTACCTGCCATAATCTGCGCGTTAACGGCGTCACCATCGAAACTGAAGAATACAACTATCCTTTCGCTTTCAAAGAAGGCCAAATGACCATGCTGCCAACACCCGCTAAAATCACCATAAACATCGCGAACATTGCCAAAGCGGCGTACAAAGAATTGGTCGATTCGAAAAAGGATTGGATCGTTACCGGCACGGTTTTCGTATTCGGCAAATTCAAAAAATTCGGCTTCAACTTCAAACGCGTCGTTCCGATAAAGATCGGCCTCACGATCAAGAATCCACTCAACTCACCCGCGCTCGATCCTCGATAACTACGGTTTTTGCGCATTTTGCGTTAAAATCGAAATTTACCGAGAGGCTATTGAAAGTGAGCGACAATATTACAAATTTAACGGCATTTATTAACGAAAATTTCGGCTCGAACGCGACGTACGTTGAGGGTCTACTTGAGCGATATAAGACCGATCCGAAACTTGTCGATGAATCGTGGCAGACATATTTCGGCGATCTGCTGAATGGCACGGTTCCCGCCGAAGCGTCTTCGAATGGGCAAACTGCGGCAGTTGCGGTTACTCAGACTGTCGCCGAAGCCGCACCGGCAAAAGCTCCGGTTGCCGTCCCGCTTGCCGCCGACACTGAGCCAAAGCCAATAACCGGCGTCGCCAAAAAGATCGTCGAAAATATGGAGCAGAGCCTGACGGTTCCCACCGCGACTAGTTTTCGTAATATTCCTGTCAAGGTTCTCGAAGAAAATCGCCGCATCATCAACGAACATCTGGCGGCGCAGGGCCACGGCAAGGTTTCGTTCACGCACATTATCGCGTGGTCAATTATTCGTGCCGCGACCATTTATCCGCAGATGAATTTTGGCTTCGGCATGGTGAATGGCGTTCCGTCGCGGCTCGAACACGAGAATGTAAACTTAGGCATCGCCATCGACATTGAGAAAAAAGACGGTTCGCGAAATCTGCTCGTACCGAATATCAAAGGGGCAAATCACATGAATTTCGCCCAGTTTTTTGCCGGCTATAACGAGCAGGTCAAAAAGGCACGTGATGGCAAGCTCGAGATCGCCGATTTTCAGGGAACAACCATTTCGCTCACCAATCCGGGCACGATCGGCACTGCGGCATCCAATCCTCGGCTAATGTCCGGTCAGAGTCTTATTATCGCAACCGGAGCCATCGATTACCCGGCAGAATATCAGGCGATGACAGCCGCCGCTTTGTCGCAGCTCGGCATCAGCAAGACGCTGACCGTAACGAGCACATACGACCATCGCGTTATACAGGGAGCAGAAAGCGGCCTATTTCTCGCCAAAATTTCCGAATTTTTGATCGGCCAACATTTTTTTTACGACTCGATCTTTGCCGATCTCGAGATCAATTATCCGCCGCTCCGTTGGGCCGAAGATCACAATCCGGCGCTCTTTGGCAGCGACCGCAGCTCCGAGCAGATCGAGAAACAGGCCAATGTGCTGCAGCTCATCAACGCCTACCGCGTCCGGGGGCATCTGCTGGCGGATATTGATCCGCTGAATATGACCTCCCATTACACCGCCGAGCTCGATCTCGAAAATTTCGGCCTCACCGTCTGGGATCTCGACCGCGAATTCATCACCGGTGGTCTGCATGGCGAAAAGACGGCGACGCTCCGCCGCATTCTTGAGATCCTCCGCAAAGCATATTGCGGAACGGTCGGTATCGAATATCGCCACATTCAAAGCAACGAGGAAAAAGACTGGATACGCCGCCAGGTACGCGAGCAGTTTGTCGACACACAGCCGCTCGCCGTTGAGACAAAAAAAGAACTGCTGCAAAAACTGATCGAAGCGGAGCAGTTTGAGCAGTTTTTACATAAGAAATATCTCGGTCAAAAGCGGTTTTCGCTTGAGGGCTGCGAGACTGTCATCCCGATGCTCGATCAATTGGTCGAAGGCGCCTCCGCTCGCGGCGTTGACGAGATTTACATGGGCATGGCCCACCGCGGACGGCTAAATGTGCTTTCGAATATCATCGGCGACCCTGAAACGAGCGAAATGGCCGAGCGGATCTTCACAGTTTTTGAGGGCACATCGCATCCAAGTTTTCCCGCCGACGAGGGCGATGTAAAATACCATCAGGGAGCAGTCGGAACACGTAAAACAAAATCAGGCAAGGAGTTACGCATCCAGCTTTCCTGCAATCCGAGCCATCTCGAAGCCGTCGATCCTGTGGTCGAGGGCATGGCTCGTGCCCGCCAGGATCAGCTTCGAAATGGTGAGCAAAAATCGCGCGAAGACGTTTACGGTAAAATATTACCTTTGCTGCTGCACGGCGACGCGGCGTTTGCGGGTCAGGGTGTTGTTATGGAAACACTGCAACTCGCCAGTCTGCCCGGCTATAGAACCGGCGGCTCGATCCACCTGATCATCAATAATCAGATCGGTTTTACAACCTCGCCGGAACTCGGCCGCTCGTCGATATATTCGACCGACGCGGCGCATATTACGCAGACGCCGATCTTTCACATCAACGGTGATGACCCCGAAGCTGCTTACCGCGTCGTTCAGATCGCACTCGATTATCGCGGCAAATTTAACAAAGATGTCGTCCTCGACCTGGTCGGCTTCCGGCGGCTCGGCCATAACGAAGGCGACGAGCCGAGCTACACGCAACCAGTCATGTACGCCCGCGTCAAGGCACATCCCGGCACACGCCACCTTTACGCTGAGCAATTGATCCGCGAAAGTGTCATCTCAGAAACCGATCTGACCGCAATGACGGACGCGGTCGTGGATAAATACGAAGGCATACTCGCTCGTGCAAAAGATATCGCTGCCAACAAACCGGCAAAGGCCAAGCTGTCTGCACCCGCACTTGATGAAGACGGCTCGGGCATTTTGGAAACCGGCGTCGCGCGGGCCGAACTAAAGCAGATTGCAGACAAAATATCTCTTGTTCCCGAAAGCTTTCACATCAATCCGAAAATGGTCGGTCAGCTTGCACGGCGGGCCAAGATGGGCGACGGGGAAGTGCCGATGGATTGGGGATTTGCCGAAGCGATGTCATTCGGTTCGCTTGTGCTGGATGGCTATCCGGCTCGCTTGAGCGGTCAGGATTCCGGCCGTGGGACGTTTTCACAGCGTCACGCATCGATGTACGACACGATGACCGGCGAGCGTTGGACGCCGCTCACGGAACTTAGCAACACTGCAAATCCGGCGGCCCGATTCTATGTCTTTGACAGCTCGCTGTCGGAGTATGCGGTGCTTGGTTTTGAATACGGCTACTCGGTCATCTCGCAAGACGAACTTGTTGCCTGGGAAGCCCAATTCGGCGATTTCTCGAACGGCGGGCAGATCGTCATCGACCAGTATATTTCGTCGTCAGAGGACAAATGGCAGCAAAAATGTCGCCTCGTGATGCTGCTCCCGCACGGCTACGAGGGCCAGGGGCCGGAGCATTCATCTGCCCGGCTTGAACGCTATTTGCAGCTCTGCGCCGAAAATAACCTCCAGGTATGCTATCCAACAACGCCGGCGCAGTATTTTCATCTGCTTCGACGCCAGGCCAAACAGGACATCGTCCGCCCGCTGATCGTCATGACGCCAAAGAGCCTTTTGCGGCTCCCCGCCGCAAGTTCGACCATGGCCGAGCTCGAAAACGGCGGATTTCAACCTGTGATTGACAACACAAAAATCACCGATCGCACAAAGGTAAAACGCATTGTCGTGTGCAGCGGCAAAGTCTATTACGACCTTCACGCTGCCAGCGAAGAGGCCGCGAACACGGATGTCGCCGTTGTACGCCTCGAACAATTTTACCCGTTCCCATCCGCGAAATTGCGTGAAATTTTCTCTTCATATTCCAACGCCGTCGAGATCGTCTGGACTCAGGAAGAGCCGCAAAATATGGGCGGATGGACATTCGTCGAGCCGCGTCTGCGGGCTATCGCACCCGAAAAGACATCGCTGCAATACATCGGCCGTACAGCGTCGGCGTCGCCAGCGACCGGTTCGTATGCGATCCACAATCTTGAGCAAAATCAGTTGGTAATGGATTCGCTGACGATATCAAAGGCAGAAACACGACCAGTAGGGAGTGTGTCCGGCTAGACTATCACCAACGTACCCGGAAAACACCCTCGCTACCGCTTGGGTTTCCGCCTTGAAACCTATGAAACAACGAGCAAATATTTCCGTCACATTTATCGCCGTATTTGCGCTTTTTGTTATGTTAGCCTGCCAGCCTAAGACTGTCAGCAGCGAAGAGCCGACTAACGCGGAGCGTCCCAAAACGGAAGCCACGCCAAAGAACAAAGAGCCGCTAACGATCGCTGCGGTTGGCGACGTGATGCTCGGCTCGCCGTACCCGAACGATTCGCGGATGCCGCCGAACGACGGCTCCGACCTGCTCAAAGGCGTTACGCCGATACTTTCCGCCGCCGATATCGCTTTCGGCAATCTCGAAGGCCCGATCGTCGACGTTGGTACGTCCGGTAAATGCTCGCCTGGATCGACAAAATGTTTCGCATTCCGTGTGCCGACTCGTTACGGCAAGTACCTAAAACTAGCGGGATTTGACGTCATGAGCGTCGCCAACAATCACGCAGGCGATTTTGGCGAAGTAGGACGCGCAAGCACGCAAAAAGTGCTCGATGAACAAGGCATCAAATATGCGGGCAGCCTTCAGCCGCCGGCCACGACCGCCTACCTCGAAGTGCGTGGCAAGCGCGTTGCCGTCATCGGCTTTGGGCACAACAACGGCATGCCGAGCGTCAACGACCTCGCCGCCGCACGCGAATACGTCCTGGCCGCTAAGAAAAAGGCCGACATCGTCATTGTCTCGTTTCATGGCGGCGGCGAGGGCACCGACCACCAACACGTCCGCAACCAGTCCGAGATCTTTCTCGGCGAAAACCGCGGAAATCTGCCGGCGTTTACCCATACAGTTATCGACGCCGGTGCCGACCTGGTGCTCGGCCACGGCCCGCACGTTATGCGCGGGATGGAAATCTACAAAGGCCGTCTGATCGAATACAGCCTCGGAAATTTCTGCACCTACGGCTGGTTCGGCCTCGCCGCCGAAACCGCTCTGACCGAAATTCTCGAAATCAAGATCGGAGCCGATGGCAAATTTATCAGCGGCAAGATCAACGGCGGCCACCAATTCGGTCGAGGCGGCCCGGTGCTTGACTCGTCCGGCGAATCTGCCCGCAAGATCCGCGAACTATCCATCGCCGACTTCGGCCCAAACGCCCCAAACATCGCCGACGACGGCACCGTCACACCTAAGTGAAGTCCGAACCGCGAGCGGTCGTTGCGGGCCTTCTGCAACACCCTTTATAAGGCCGGAACCGTCCGGGGGGTTCTTTGGTGCCGGACGGCCGCTGTCCCAACCGTCCCACGTGTCCCACCTGTCCCGGGTGTCCCACGTGTCCCAAATCATCTTTTCAAAGAACCGATCTGAAATCCAGATTGATCCTACCATTTTGTTGCATCTAATGTCAATTGTTGCATTCATGCAACAATTGTGTTACGATTGCGAAAATCACGACATCGTGAGGAGATGCGAATGACGACAGATAAGTCAACGGTTTTAAGCGGGGATGGGGACGGGGGATTTTGGGTCAGACCGGCGAGCGAATGGTCGCTGAGGGCCAGGAAAAGCCCGGTGCCGCGGTTCCTGATTGGCGAATTTTGGCTCGAGGGCGAGCTGGCGATACTGTTTGGCGACACGGGCAGGGGCAAAAGCGTGCTGGCGGTGCAGATCGCCGAATCGATCGCTCGCGGGCGGCATATTGGCCCCCTTCGCAACGAGGCCGGGCGGCGAAATGTCGTCTATGTCGATCTCGAAATGAACGAAAAACAGTTTGAGATGCGATACGCCGAGGACCACGCGGGCGGTAAGGCAAAATACCTGCACGGCCACTATGATTTTGCCGACGGGTTTGACCGTGTCGAGACCGATCTGACCGGCGCACCTGAGGAGATCGACGCCTTTGCCCGATATTTTGTGACTCGTCTCGAAAAGATAGTCACCGAAAGACAGGCCACAGTGCTGATAATCGACAACATAACGTGTCTCAGACGAACCTATTACGGCGCACGCGAAACGCTGCCGATAATTAAGCTCCTCAAGCGGCTCAGGGACCGGCTCGCGCTGTCGATACTCGTCGTCGCACATTCGCACCGGCGAGAAACGCCGCAGCGGATAGGCATAAACGATCTGCAGGGGTCGAAACTGCTCGACCGTTAT
>JAYVER010000024.1:0-6733 GCA_043748725.1 Chloracidobacterium sp.
AAGCGACGCCGGGTTTTTGTGGATGATGGCGGCTATACAGTCGGCGGTCGTCTCGCCCGCAAACGGCGTTCCTCCGGCAATCATTTCATAAACGACGACACCCAAGCTCCATATATCCGAACGCTCGTCCGTCTTTTTGCCGCGCGCCTGTTCGGGCGGCATATAGGAGACGGTTCCCATAATCACGCCCGGCGCAGTATTCAACTGCGCTCTGGTTTCTGCTTCTGGGTTCGATGATTCGGTTTTCTTTTCGGTCAATTTTGCAAGCCCAAAATCCAGGACTTTCACCAAATGATCCCGCCGGATCATGATATTTTCCGGCTTTATGTCGCGGTGAATTATGTTGGCTTCGTGAGCGGCTGACAAAGCGGCTGCCGATTGTATGGCAATCTCCAACGCCTCGTCAATCGTCAAGCCTTCGCTCCGCATACGCTCGCGCAAAGTTTCGCCTTCGACTAATTCGGCGGCTATGAATTGCGTTTCGCCCCTCACGCCAAACTCGTAAATCGTCAAAATGTTCGGATGATTTAAGCCCGAAGCGGCAAATGCTTCCTGTTCAAACCGACGCAGACGGTCTTTATCGGAAGCTATGTTGTCGGGCAAAACTTTGAGCGCGACTTTACGCCGCAAGCGTGAATCTTCCGCTAAATATACTTCACCCATTCCGCCAGCTCCGATTTTTTTCAAAATTCGGTAATGACCGAATGAATGCCCAATTTCTATATTGTCCGCATTTTTGTCTGCCATTTCTTCAGCATTAAACCCTTACGCACTCGCCGCGTTTGAGGAATTGCCCGTCGCCCTGCTTGCCGGTGTGTTCGCCGTTTTCGATGATGACGTTGCCGCGAGATAGAACGGTCTCAACTTTGCCTTTCATCTTCCATCCTTCGTAAGAGGAATAATCGACGTTCATGTGCTCGTTCGAAACGCCGAACGTGTGCTCAGTGTCAGGATTGAAGATCACAATGTCGGCATCCGACCCGACGGCGATCGTTCCTTTTTTTGGGAAAAGGCCGAACATTTTGGCCGCGGCGGTCGAGGTCAGTTCGACAAAGCGGTTGAGCGAGATACGGCCCTCAGCCACGCCGCCGTTGTAGATGAGGTTCATGCGGTTCTCGACGCCGGGCGCTCCGTTCGGAATTTTGGAAAAATCGTCTTTACCCAATTCCTTTTGCTCCTTCATGCAGAACGGACAATGGTCGGTCGAAATCACTTGGAGATCGTCCATTTTCAGGCCTTTCCAAAGCTCCGCGTGGTTGTGTTTCTCCCGCAGCGGAGGCGTCATCACGTATTTCGCCCCGTCCCAACCGTCGCCGTAATCTTCGATCGAATGGAAGAGATATTGCGGGCAGGTCTCGGCAAAAGCCGGAATGCCGCGATCTCTCGCTTGGCGAACCTGATTGAGAGCGTCGGTGCAGCTAAGGTGCACGATGTAAACCGGCGACTCGGCCATCTCGGCGATGGCAATGGCTCGGTGAACGCCCTCGGCCTCGGCGATGGTTGGGCGTGTGAGCGCGTGATATTTGGGAGCGGTCCGTCCTTCGGCGAGGAAACGCTTGATGATCTCGTTGATGACGATGCCGTTCTCGGCGTGCATGCAGATCAGCCCGCCTCTTGCACCCGCAGCAGACATCGCACGAAAGATCGTCGCGTCGTCCGCTAAAAATACGCCCGGGTACGCCATAAACAGCTTGAACGAAGTGATGCCTTCGTCCATCAATTTATACATCTCTTTCTCATCGCCGTCTTCAAACTCGGTCGTGATGAGATGAAAACCGTAGTCGATGCACGTCTTGCCCTCGGCCTTTTTGTGCCACGCATCGACGCCCGAAGTCATCGATTCGCCCTTGGTCTGCACCGCAAAATCAATGATCGTCGTCGTCCCCCCAAACGCCGCCGCCCGCGTCCCGGTAAAGAAATCGTCCGATGCAAACGTCCCGCCAAACGGCAGCTCCATATGCGTATGCGGATCGATCCCGCCCGGAATCACCAGCTTGCCCGACGCATCAATAACAACATCCGCATCCATATCCAGCGTCTTGCCGATAGTCGTAACGGCCTCGCCGTCAATAAAAATATCCGCGCGATAGTCGTCAACCGCCGTTACGATGCGACCGGATTTTATGAGTGTTTTCATAATAGATTATGTTAATATAAGCGTATTATGGTTCAAACCACAACGGCAATCTACGAGAATGGAGTCCTGCGTCCGCTGGCTTCTCTTGACTTGCCCGAGCACTCGGAGGTCGAGATCACGATAGAAGATTCTAATTCGATACGCAATAGAATCGATAAAGCTTTAGGTTCGCTTATTATGAAATTCGATAACGATGTCGAACCAATCAGTGATGAACGGCGAGCCCAACTTGCCGAGTTGTTCTCTGGCGATCCGCCTGTAAGCAGCTATATCCGGGAGGATAGAGATTCCAGAGATGATTCAATATGAACCAAACTTATTACGCCGACAGCAGCGTTCTCGTAAAGCGTCATATAAGTGAGGTTGGCACTTCCTGGGTGCTTATTCTAATGCAGCCGTCAGAAAATAATATTGTTTTCACTTCACTATTAAGTAAAGTGGAAGTTCTGAGTGCGTTTAACCGACAACGTCGTGAAGCCTCAATAAGCGTATTTGATTACAACCAGATTTCAGCAGCCTTCACGGGTTCAAGCAGTGAATATCGTTTCATCAAGCTTGAACAATCTATAATCTCCGAATCACAACACCTTCTCGAAAAACATCCGTTACGAGCGGGCGATGCCGTCCAACTGGCATCAGCAGTTGTCGTCCGCACGTCGCTGCTGAATGCCGGACTGCGAGAGCCGATATTTTTAGCCTCCGACAACAAACTCCTCAACGCCGCAATCGCCGAGGGTTTTACAACCGATAATCCGTTGCTGCATCCGTAAAAAATCGTCCTCCGAATGCGTCCCGCCAAACGGCAGCTCCATATTTGTCACGCGGATCGATCCCGCCGGGAATCACCAGCTTGCCCGACGCGTCCAACACAACATCCGCCTCCATATCCAGCCGCTTGCCGATAGTCGTCACCGTCTCGCCGTCAATAAAAATATCCGCCCGATAGTCGTCAACCGCAGTAACAACCCGCCCGTTTTTGATTAGTGTTTTCATCGTCTTAATGCCCTTCTTTTAGCGTTAATGGAATGTCGTTGTCCTAGTCTAGCGTTGAGTGAAGCATGGTTGCGACGTTCCGTGCGTAAAGTGAATTACAAAATCATTGATAAGGAATTTGGGAAATCTGTGCTTCAATTCTCGTTGCTTCATCCTTCTGTCCGAGGCCGAGGAAGGATGCTTTAAGAGTGTAAAGTAAAAGACGTTTTTCTGAATCCTTCTTCATTCTCGGCAGTGATTCGTTAAGGAGTTGAATCGCCTTGGACCAGTTCTTATGTTTATTGTAATTTTTTGCGAGTCTGTCCACCATGATCCAGTCATTTGGAAATAATTCAATCGCGCCGACTACTGTAGTTTGAAGCTTAATGTCCTCGCCCGCTGCGTCTAGCAACTCCGTTAGATTCCAATAATTAAGAATGAAAGGTTTTCCAGTTTGGTTTTTGATTTCGTCTTCGTAGTGCTTGATGCCCTTCAACCTACTGGCCTTAGCCTGAACGGGCATCTTTCTTTTGTCGTAGGTGTCGGCAAGTTCCTCAAAATATATTCCGCCGTTGCTGGTGGCGAAAACATATAGCTTCGTCAGCTCGACAAAATCTTTCCGAGTCTCATAGATTTCGGCTAGGCCTCTCACCGCCGCGTCCGGAAACGATTCTCGCCCAAGGAAAACTGCAAATTCGTCAACAAGGCGAAGAGACTTCCAATAATTTGCGATGGCTTGCGGTATATCCTTCTCTTCCTTATATACGTCGCCTAATGTCGAGTAATAATCTGCTTGTTTGGGTTCTAGTTTGATAGCCTCAAGCACCGCATTCTTAGCCTCACGCACCTTTCCCTGACTTAGCTTCATCCCTGCTATTACATTGAAGGCCCAACCCGCATAGTCGGGCAATTCCGATATCATTTGACTGTAGGTAGCAATAGCTTCGTCGTATTTTTGTTTACCCTGAAAGTCCAGTCCTTGTCGGTATAACTCGCTATAGCGGCTGTAATCTACACTAGATTGGTAATCAGGCTTTTCCTTGCAGAAAATCTGATACATCTGCTCTCCATTTGATTCGGGTACCGGGCTTTTCCATTTTGTGTCTATCGTGTTTTCGCGCGCGTAATCTCCTGAGCTGCTGTAAGAAAGCGAACGTGACTCTCGAAGTAGGTTAGTTGGACAATTAACCTCAGTGAATACTTTCGTGTACGAGCCATCGGTATTGTCATATTTGATCCAGACGGATACGACAGTTTGGGTCTTCGTAAGGGTTTCCGTGTCGTAGGATGTGTGGGTGTCAAGCAACCTCCAACGACCAGATTTGCCACTTCTCGGTAACGACTTGTTGTTTTCTGCGACTTCGCTTTGAGGCCAGAAGGTTAGAAGGCTTTCCGAAGCAATTGCAAAATTGAGATTCTGTCCGCCCTCAATGTCCATCGTGACAAGTCCTACGACTTCACCATCAAGGTTCACGACAGGGCTTCCGCTACTTCCAGCAGAAATTGGCGCAGTTATTTGGATCAAGTTTCCGAGTTTTGGAAGGCTCCTAAGTGCCGACACGATTCCGTCAGAAACCGTTCCTGTTAGCCCTAGAGGATTGCCGACAACAAATATCTTCGTTCCGACACGAGGCGGGGTTGTGCTAAAACGTAATGGTTTCAAACGGGAGCCATCAGGCAGTTGAAGTCGGGCAAGATCGGCATCCTTGTTCGCGGGGCTGATCGAACTTACCGTAAAAACAGTTCGATCCACTGTACGAACTTCCACGCGCGATGCACCAGCTATCACATGGTAGTTCGTCAAAATATCGGTTGGACTGACAGCGAAGCCCGTCCCGGAAGAGATGCGTTTTCCTGATGCGTCGTAAGAAGCAACGTAAACGACCGATGGTCGAACGCGCTCGATTAGATCAGGGAGATTCTGCGCAGCATGGGATAACGGAGAAAGTGCCATTGCCACGAATAGAAATAGTCGGGCTAGCGCGATCTTCGATATATCATCTGCCTGTTTCATCTCAATATTATTCGGCGCTCTCTCGAAGTGAGTCGCTAACAGCTTGCCATCACGTAATTCCTTTCTCCGCTGCCGCCTTTGCACGTTTTGCCTTTGGCGGAAGCGGTTTGAAACGCCCTCTTACTTTGATTTTGAAGGTCCGATCTTCGTCAACTGCCGAACCTTCGAGTATCTGAAAAAGTGTTTCGTCGGCTGAGCTGTATTGTTGGACTGACCGAACAGGAACGTTTACAACTCGTCTTTCTGCCAGATAATGCGCAGTGAAATCTGCCTCGATTGATTGCTCGGGCGTCGGCTCAAAAACATAGCGGCTCGATAGGCTGAAATGGAACGAGTCGGTGGAATCGTGCGGGTCGACGAGCCACGCGTTAAGCGTTTGAAGATCAGATGGTGTGAAGAACTCTTTTAGATCGACCACCTCTGTGAGAAAGTCTTGCAGGCTCTCGTGAAATCCTTCGGGTAGGTCGGTGTCAGAGTTAACTCTTAGATTGACCAAGTATATGTCCGGCATCAAGACGTCAATTTTTAGCTTTGAAGAATCGGTCGCCCATTCTTGCGCGATCGCAGCGTCGGTAATCTCACTGTATAGCCGTATCTCAATTCCATAATGTTTCGCTTTTGCGATGGCAGGAGCTGAAAATCGGGCGGAAGAAACTGCGTAAGTCTTCCAAGCGCCAATATCTCTTTGCTTTGTTACGAGTTGCTCGATCCAAGTGGTATCTTCGTCATCGATTCGATCCCTACACTCAACGGCAATCAGCCGATCAACGTCGTTTTCGGTAAACCTGATAGAAACATCGATTTCACGCAGGCTCCCAGTCACAAGGTCACACACACCACGATCAGGGGACGTTATTGTCGCACCAACCGGCGCTAGGATTCTCTCCAACCTAGCGACTAATTCTTCAAATTCTTTGCCTGCTCTTTTCGTCTTTTCTCCCATGGTTTAACTCAACAGCACGATACATCCCCAAAACTAGCAAAAGAGCCAAGCCCTTATCGAGTGCCTCGACCATTCTATCCACCGTATCGGTCGTCGTATTAAGCAACGCGACTGAGGCGTTTTCTCTTTGCGGGACTCCTGTACTCGCTCTTTTTCTTGAGGCCGAGAGCCTGTATTTCGTTTGAGCTGTCGCCAAATTGGCCTTTGACTTGGGCTTTGGCACCGAGGATGAAATCATGAAACGCCCATTGAGCGGCGACTTCGTTGTCGCGACTGGCGGCTGCGGTCGCGAACGCGATTATAGCCGGATGATTTCCATGTCTTTTTTCAGGAGACGATTAACTATTTTGCTCCTGTCGATATTCTTCTCCGCCGACAATTTATCAACGAATTCAGCAATCTCAGGTTCCAGATAGATGGGTAAATTAAACTCGCCATCCGGGTTGTGAAATTTACCTCTAACTCCTTTTGAAAAATCATATTCCTTTTTCATATTGTTTTGTTTCTGCTTTGGTAGCTTTTCTAGCCGAAATAATTCTGATCCGCGAGCCTTCGGCATCCAGACTCATAAATTTGTGTGAAAGGACGAGTATAACTCCATTCTCATCCAAACCAATTGTAATCCATCGCTCCTCAGATTGACTATGTTCTTCGTCCGGGATTGAGA
>JAYVER010000025.1:0-2521 GCA_043748725.1 Chloracidobacterium sp.
AAGGCAAGGTTTCACCCGATCGAATATTTCGGCGCCGATGAAAAACCGGACGACGAATTTCCCTTAATCCTGACGAGCGGCCGCGTGGTTTATCAATACTTGTCAGGTAATCAAACAAGGCGGATTGGATTTTTGGTCCAGCAATGCCCTGAGCCATATGTCGAGATCCACCCGGAAACAGCACGAAAGCTCCGCATTAATGACGGCGAGCGTGTCAAGGTGATCTCACGCCGCGGTGAAGGGATATTTCCTGCATTGGTCGTGCGGACAATCAGGCCGGATACTATCTTTATCCCCTATCATTGGGGTGAACAGCTTGCCGTCAATCAATTGACCAATCCAAAACTTGACCCGACATCGAAGATACCGGAATTCAAGGCATGCGCCGCCAAAATCGAGAAGATACATTCGCGAGAACTTCCGATCCTCGGAAAGGGACGCAAGGGCACCTCACTGAGTGAAGTTCAAAGAGGGAAGTAAGGAGCACAAGATGAAAGAAACAATGTTCATTGACCCGCAGCGCTGCATCGGCTGCCGCTCATGCGTTTCGGCCTGCCGCGAGTGCGATACTCACAAAGGTTACTCAATGATATTTGTCGATTACATCGACCGGAGCGAAACGACCGCGACGATGCCCACTGTGTGCATGCACTGCACCGAGCCCACGTGCGCCTTGGTTTGCCCGGCGGATGCGATCAAGCAAAACGAAGACGGCATTGTCATGTCGGCATTGAAGCCGCGGTGTCTCGACTGTCGCAATTGTGTGAATGCATGTCCGTTTGGCGTGCCCAAATATAACACCGCGATGCATTTGCAGATGAAATGCGATATGTGTTTTGACCGTACCTCCGAAGGATTAATGCCAATGTGCGCAAGTGTTTGCCCGACCGGGGCGATTGCCTTCGGGACTTACGAACAGATAGTTCCGCTTCGCCGCACAAAGCCGGTCAATGCTCACGTTTTTGGCAATCAGCACGTCGAAACCAAGGTTTATTTAATGCTGCCGACCGACGCGGACGAGGTAAGAGTGGACGGCTGCGGCGTTTTTGAGGGTCGTGTCGCGGTCAGCTCGAAAGAAACCGCGACGACAGAATCGTGGATCGACACACAGGTCGAGGACTCCGACAAAAGCAATGAATTCTAAATATTTGAGCGAAAAGACAGTCGCGGACACGCTGGCGGCCGACCAGGAATCAACCAACGAGATCTCCGGCGAGGGCAATGTGCAGTCAGCGACGGCATCTTATCAAGCCGAGTTCCCATATGAGCGCGATGAGGAGGCTCAGGTGACACGCCGCGAGTTTTGCAATTTCCTGTTTCTTACCTCCGGTGCCTTATTCCTCGGATCGGCCGCTTTTGCCGGTAAATCGATATACGAATCCCGAAACGCAAAGCAATATTCACCTGTAAAGATCGAGGGTGCCGAAGAGCTGGCGCCGGGAACATCGCTAAATTTTAGCTATCCGCGCGAAAATGATACGGCAATTCTGATTCGCGCGGCCAACGGGCAATATTATGCCTATGAGCAGAAATGCACTCATCTGACATGCCCCGTTTATTTTGCGATAGAGCGTGACCGGCTCGAATGCCCGTGTCACGAGGGCGGCTTCGACGTACACACCGGCAACGTTCTTTACGGGCCGCCGCCGCGACCGCTGGACCGGATAGACATTGAGATTCGCGGTAGCGAAGTGTGGGCTGTCAGCGTGACAAAAGGGGGCGGCGATGAAGCAGTTTAACGATAAGGTGCCAGGGCCGCGACCAGGTCAACCGCCGTCGAGCCGCCGTCCGATCGGGCCGGGCCGCTCGGCCGTGTGGCAGGCCCGCCTCGTTTTGCTCGTTATGATAAACATCGCCCAGCTATGGATACTCTCGGCGACGGTTGAAGCCGCGCTTGCCTCGCACTACAAGCAGCTTATTCCTCTTGTAATTGCGTCGGGAGCGTGCTGGCTGATCGCTCTGTCAATCTTCATTTGGTGGAAGCCCGCCGCCGCTCGCCGCAAGAGCAAGGAATAGGATGAATGAAGCGAAAAATAACCGGCTTTGATCAGGACGACGACGGCCATTGGCGGGCGAAGCTCGATTGCCGCCATTACCAACACGTGCGGCACGATCCGCCGTTGATAGTTCGCGAGTGGACCCTCACCGAAGCGGGGCGCGCTTCGAGGATCGGACAAGAGCTGGAATGTAAGAAATGTGACGAGCGGTCATTGCCAGATTTCTAAATAATTGGATCACGATGACCGTCCGGCGCTGAATATTGTGGAAAAAAACATCAACCTGAGCGCCCGCATAGGCGCAGCAATCGCCAACCTATTTCCCGGCTATTTTGCGGTTGTAATGGCGACCGGCATCGTTTCTATTGCTGCCCATCTCCTGGGATTTGGTTGGACCTCCTGGGCGCTCGCGTTCCTCAACATCGCCGCTTACGCGGTGCTTTGCATCCTGCTTGTCATACGCCTCGTCCGCTTTTTTCCGCGAGTAATCGCGGACATTACCGATCATGTTCGCGGTCCGGGTT
>JAYVER010000026.1:0-17215 GCA_043748725.1 Chloracidobacterium sp.
TGACATTTACGCTCTGAAATTTCAGAACAACTCTCACAACTTCAGATCGATTGTCGAGATTCGCCGCGACAAACGGCGCATACGCGGGATCGGAATCCAAGGCCTTCTCCAATTTGCTAACAGCCTGGCGGTCGCGCGACGGCTCGACAACCTCGGCGATCTGGGCCAGACCATTGCCGAATACATCAGCGACGACAACGACCTCGTCATCTTTCATTCCTCCGCGAACAAACGATTTCGTTAATGCGATCAATGCTCCTTTTGGATTAACGCTCGGCGATTCGCTCGATATGTCGAGACGTGTCCGGGCGTAATCTGAGGCCGACAATTCAGCGGAGTTATTATCCCGGAAAGGATTTGAGTTGTCTGCGAGCATTATCGAGGTGTCGGTGCGTTGCGGACTAAGCGTTGACGTCGAAATTGTCTGAGCATCGCGAATTCCCGAAGACATCAGCGTTAAAAATGTAAATCCCATGACAAGCGAAGCAAGAACGCCGACGCCGTACGGCATCACGCGTGTCTGGAGCCATTGCCGCGCGTCAAGGGAAATCGGCAGCCACGCCGTTTTACTGTTTTGAATTTCGGCACGCACCGATCTTTTCAATTGATCTTGTAATTTGAAAGAAATACCGGGCCGTGACATTTGTCGCAAGCCGGTTTTGATCTCGTGAAAATTGGCGTATTTTTGACGGCACAGCGGACAGATTTCCACGTGGCCTTTCACTAAGATATTTTGGCTTTTGGATAGACGGCCATCCGAGTAGAGCGAGAGATCAGATTGTATTTCCGAGCATTTCATTGCCTTAAACCTTAGGTTGAATGAATGGCTGACTGACCCCGGCTGTTTTCTGCTGTCAGACAACAACGCAAACGTTGTGATCCGGCTTCTCTGATTCGGCGGAGTTCAGGCGGTACGTGTTTCGATGTTGCTGGTCGATTCAAATAACTGTCTAAAACCGTTTTTTCATCGGCTCCAAATCCCAACTCTTGCTCTCTTTTGACCTATCGTTTGGCACCGATTTGTTTAGTCTTCAAAAATGAGACCGGGGCGAGTCAACTATTCATTCAATTGTCAAAAATCCTTCAATCGTCGTCGCAACTCTTCGCGGCCGCGTGATATACGCGATTTCACCGTTCCAATACCTATGTCGAGTGCGTCGGCCGTTTCCTCATAACTCATCCCCTCGATGTCGCACAGGATTATTGCATCGCGATAGACGGTTTGGATATCAAACAACGCGGCAATCAGAGCATCTTCGCGTTCATGTAGAAGCGCCGCTTCTTCCGGGCTTACCGAAGACGCGGCCAGCGTGTCAGAGAATCGCGTTTCCGAATCGCCAATGTTTGCATCGAGCGAGATCGTCAGATCGCGTTTTCGACGTTTCCACCAGCGAAACCGGTTTCGCGACTCGTTGATCGCAATGGAGAAGAGCCACGTTCTGAGTTCTGATTCGCCGCGAAACGTTTTTATCGACCGCAGCACACGCAAAAATGTGTCCTGGGTGAGATCGTCCGCTTCCTCCGGGTTTCCTGTCAGCCTGTAAAGCAAGGCGTAAATATCACCGGAATAACGGTCGATCAGCGTTTCGTAGGCGGCTTCGTCGCCCTCTCTTAGTTTGTCAATGAACGCGGGATCGTCCGTCGCGCGTGCAGGGATCATCGTAGTCGGAACCACAGCCCGCCCAATTTCTTCGTCGTCAAAAGTAATTGACTTGACCAAGAGCATCGCCCGCCTTTTTGCCCCTCTACCCATGAGAGGCTGTCAATTTGCCCGTTCGCTTTCACACGAACTATTTATATTAGACACCGCCCATCAAATTTTGTTCCCGGATGTCTAAAAAAAGTTAAAAACTAAAAGTGAAAAGTGAAAAGTTACTGAGTTTTAGAGATGTTTTTTACTATTCACTATTCACTATTAACTATTCGCTACGCCCGTTGTTTGCTCTAATCACCGATTTAAGTTAAATTAACTCTTTTGGAAAGAGTCCGGTTAAGGCAATTATATAACGAGCGAATCAATAGAATTTGCAATTTTTTAACAATGGCGAGAAAAAAGCGACGATTTGAACAGTTAGAGGCGGCCGCTGCCACACCTCAGGAAAAGAAGATTTACGTCAATCCGCTCCAGAAGCAAGTTGACGAACGTCTCGATGATGTAAGCAAAAAATTCGAAGGCAAGGGCCGGACGATACTCTACGCCATCGGTGCTCTCGCCGTTTTGCTGATCTTGATTATGCTGTTTATGAAATGGAGCAGCCGCTCGAACGGAGCTGCACAAACAGCGCTTGGCAAAGCGATCGAAATAACGCAGGCACAGATATCTGAAACCGGAACGCCGGCCGGCGCGACACAAAAATCATATAAAACCGAGAAAGAACGCAGCGAAGCCGCTATCGCTGAATTTCAAGCTGTCGCCGATAAATTTGGCGGTGCTGTCGGCGAAAAAGCTCGCTATTTTATTGCTGTCAACCATCTAACTGTAGATCGTCCGACAGGCATTCAGGAACTGGAAAGTTTGGCGAGCGGAAGTTCCGACACCGCCAAACTGGCGAAGTTCGCACTTGCTCAAACACGCGTGGACGATAATCGGCTCGACGATGCTGTTGCAATTTATCAGGAACTTGCCGCGATGAGCGATCCGATCGTAGCAAAAGCCACGATCAATTTCGAGTTGGCCAAGATATACGAAAAACAGGGCAAAAAGCAGGAAGCGACCGACATCTACTACAACATCGCCAAAACGGCGAGCGAAGCTAAAGACCTAGACGGCAAACCTGTTAAAATGACCGAAACGGCAACGAACGCAAAGGATAAGCTGAAGCAGCTTGCCCCGGAAAAAGCAAAAGAAATCCCGGAGCCGGCACCGGAATCGCCGTTCGGCAGCTGACAGAGTGGAATACGGTCGGTTTCAAGGAACACGCCCTCAATCGTTCTTTCTATATCTGGGAGGCCATTGGGGTATTTTTAATATTTTTGAGCAATCTTAACCGAACAAATATCAGCAGTGTTCAGGCGAATGTCGGATCGAACGCCGTTCTCCATTCCGAACAGCCGATCACGATCCGCGTTTCTCCTCACAGTTATTTCACCGCTCTTCTGCTGGGCACATTTTTTTCTGCATTACTTTTTTATCTTGAGAAAGATGTCGCGGGATTCATTCTCTTCGGCCTATCGTGGATATTCCTGCCGTTTTTCGCTCTAAACGACCGGATCATGTATGACGGCAAGAGTTTGACAAGAACCGGGATCGTTCCGCGCGTCTGGGCGTGGTTCAACGCCTCGCGCCGCCGCCTTAAGCTGTCCGACATCGAGCAGGTCGAAACCCAGGCCGTCAGAGCCCTTAAACGCGGCGGCAATGTCCATTATCGTTATCGAACGGTCGTTCGCGGCAAAGGTCTGAGCGTTACTATCGCGTCGGGCGGCGAGGATTTTCGTCGAATGATAAAGGGCATCCTGCCCCGGCTGGCTGACAATGTTCTGGACGTCCGCTCCATCGAATTGCGGGAACATCTGGCAGAACCGAAAGAAATGCTGATGCGGGCCAAAATTTCAAGGATCCCTTCGGCAGAAGTTTTGGAAGGTACTTTCAAGACTACCGGTTCGCGTAAAACTAAAAATCATGCGATCCACGATTTATTCCCTGGAGATGAAGAAAAAGCCGAAGAGCTGCAGTCGCTGGCCAATGAGCTTCGCTTATCCGGCTATTTGCTGCAGGCTCTCGAAGCGTTTCGACGGGCATTGGTTCTGCGTCCGTTCGACGCAAGGCTGTTGTTCGAATTTGCCAGATGCCTCCATTCATTTGCCGGTGTCGAACGCGATACCAAACTTGAGCGTAAAGCGATCGCCGCTCTGCGTCTGTCCGAACGTCGTGCCGCAGGTGACAGCGACCTGCTGGCTCGTCTCGGCGAATGCTATTTCCAGATAGGCGAATGGCGGCGTGCCGGGAATGTCTTCCAAAATGTGATCGACAAACTCGGCGAGAATTTCCGAGCCGCGCGCGGCCTTGCGGAAATGGCTCTTCGCGAAGGCAAGATCGCCCACGTCATCCATCATTTCTCAACCGCCAACCGAATCGCCGAAACACCTGCTCTGCGGCGTTGGACAAAAGGCGAGACCGAATATTTCTCACGCCTCAACGCGGACGACGAATATATGGAATTAGAGGTCGGCCGAGTTAACCTACTCGAAACGCTCGAAAGCTCACAAAAAACCGCCCTTAGGATCGCATCTCTGGCATTTCCCGCCGTCATCGCCGGCCTCCTGCTCGAAGACGACCTGATCACAAACATCGGCTGGGCCGTTACGACAGTTTCACTCCTAATCTGGACAGGCATGATCGTCAGTGTTCGTTTTCTTTCGCAGCGTTTGCCTTATGATCTGGTTGCCGACGACGAATAGCATTGTTCCTAGCCGTCGAAGACGGCAATAGCATAAAGTCCCGTGTGCAAGCACGGGGTCAACTCCAAAGACGAACATTATCTTAGCTCGCGTATGCGAGTGACAGACCGCAAACAATTCACATTTTCGCCCTGTCGCTATCTTCGATAGCTCAGATACATTTTACGTTCTTACCGGAGCGCTTACGCACGGGGCTTTATGCTGACGCCATCGTTGATGGCTAGGAAGATCTTAAACTTGCCACAATGCCAGTCATTTAGTTTTTTCCGCTTGAAAACCATTCCTACGCCTGCTTGGCCGTAGTTTTTGGTTTAGCCGTTGTCTTTTTCGCTGCCGTTTCCGGCGGGTTGAGCAGAGCCGACCATCGATATTCGGGTGTTTCCCAACCGTCCTCGAGTTTTTTCAGGATAAATTCCGTCATGTTATCGACGATCCAACGGTGGTTGTATTCGCCGACAGAGGCGAGCTCGGCGTCGGGTGCCGGATTCATGAAGTCGATGGCGTAGGGAACGCCGTCCTTGATCGCGAATTCGACGGTGTTGAGGTCGTAGCCGAGAGCGGTGCAGATCGTTTTGACATCCTGCTCGACGCGGGCATGAAGTTCGGGTGTCAGGTAATTATCGACATCGACGTACTGCATGCCGGAAAGATACGGTTTTGACGGGTCGTAGGGCATGATGAGCACCTTTTCCTTGCCGACGCAGTAGCATCGGACGAAATGGTCCCAGTCGATGCCTTCCTGCAAGGTCATGCAGAGCGTCCCGGATTGGTTGTATTCGCTCCAAAGCTCTTCGATCGAGTGGATCTTCGATACATTTTTCCAACCGCCGCCGTCGAATGGTTTGAGGAAAGCGGGGAAGCCGACATGATCGATCACGCCTTCCCAATCGATCGGGAATTCGAGGTTGCGGAGGCTCTCGCTTGTAATATCTTTGATGTAATCGTGCTGCGGCAGCAGAACCGTTTTCGGGATGGCGACGCCGAGCTTTGCGGCGAGTGCGAAGTTGAAAAATTTGTCATCCGCCGACCACCAGAATGGGTTGTTGATGATATACGTCCCTTCGAGCGCGAATCGCTTGAGCGTCGCGCGATAGTACGGTATCTCGTGTGAGATACGGTCGATAATAACGTCGTACTTTTTTGGCTCGTCCAGCCGAATAACGCCGACCGTGATCATCTCGGCAGTCACCTCTCCACCGCCTTTTTCGTTAATACTGTTTATTATGGATTTGGGAAACGTCTGTTCGCGTCCCACTAAAATTCCTACTCGTTTCATAATTTTGGTTCAGTCTGAAATGGTTGATTTTAAGATATGACGGCCAGAGGCGCAAGAATCGGAAGAATTTTTAACGCAAAGGCGCAAAGACCGCAAAGTGAAGAATCAAGAACAGACCTCCCCGCAATAAAAGTTTTGCTTTGCGTCTTAGCGACTTTGCGTTGAATATATCTTACTTTGCTCCGGGCAGCAGCTCGAGGTTGCCCATCTCGCGATTATACATATCGAGTGCTCCGACCTCTTCGGCGGTGGCGTCGAGCATTTGTTTGGTCATCGCGATCGAATCGGAGAGCTGTTCGAAATCGAGAAGCGAGAATTTTTCTGGTGTCGAGATCGTGACGATCTCGTCGTTGAGGTAGCTGAAGAAATTTTCGATCGACTGCAGCTGGCCCTCGACGAGTTTGACGCTGCGCTCGATCTCGTCGAACGACGCGACACGGCGTTTGAGGATCTCGACATTGGTCTGCTGGATGCGCTTAGTCTTTTCGTCGGTCGAGTTTTCCATCGCACGAAAAGCCTGCGAGAGTTGATTGTGCACAGCCTGACGGTTGATCGATTTCAGATGCTGTTTACGGCGGCGATAGACGTCCAGAAGATCGACAAAATCTTCCCAGCGTTGATCGAGTGCCTTCAGATTCGAAGGCAATTGGCCAGCGCCGGTAAATTTATAATAATTGTCCTGGATCTTGTCCTTTAGCCAGCGGAGATATTCGACGGCCTCGCGCTCGCGCGGGGTGAACGATTTGATCAGGGCCTCGCGACTGGCGATGTGTGCTTTGAGGAGACGCTGTTTTTCTCGCGCATTTACCATCTGGCGGTAGGCGGGAAGGACGGGTATAACAATCAAATAAATGGCCTCACAAATTAAAGCGATTAGCAGCGGAATAACGCTCCCCGTGTATGCCGCAGCGACCGCAAACCCGGCTAGACCCCAGAAATTCACTGGTTCTTTGAGAGCCGCTTTGGCGTAACTCGAATTAAACTTATCGATGTCCTGCCGGTATTTTGCTATATCAGCCATATCAAACTAACTAGATGCACATTGAGCGTCGTGCGTTCGTCCTAGTGTTTTTTCTCCTAGTTCGAATGGCTTGTTTCGTTCGCGACATCAAGAACTTCCGTCTCCTTTACGTCTGTTCCAGCCTCGATCTGCTTGCTCTCCGGCGGCGTACCGGGTCCGAGCATGCCCATCTGCTTTTTGTAATCGAGCAGTTTGTCCTGAAGTTGAATATCCATCGCTTCGCGTTCAATGTCCTGCATTTGGGCGTCAACAGTGCTCGATCCAAGCTGCAATTTGGCTTCGGCGGCGGCAACGCGGCGGTCGATCTTTTCGCGCATTTCGTTAAAGGTCGATGAATCGTCGCCGATGTTGAACGTATCCATCGTCTGCGCAAGCTGCTCCTGTAATTTCGCTTGTTTGGCAGCGCTGATAAGCTGCATCGCCTCGGCGGTGCGCTTTTTCATGTTGAGGACGTAGTTGTCGCGCGCTTTCAGAGCTTGTTTAGAGGCAAGCTCGGCGTGTTCGCGCTGCGCGCCGGTGCGCTGCAGATCAAGCTGTGCCTGCTGAAGCTGGCCAATATAAGCAGTTGCGATATCGTCACGTCCCATTTTGACAGACGCCTTGATCTTGGAATCGAGATCAACGACCTGCGTTTCGAGATTTTCGTGATTTTTCGCGAGCAGCCGTTCGGTAGCCATCACCTGGGCGACGGAATTGTTCAATTCCGGCACGCGGTCGCGCATATCGCGGATCGTCTGCTGCAGCACCAATTCGGGGTTCTCGATCCTGTCGAGCGCGGCACCCGTATTCGCCATAAATACTCTCTTTATTCTCGCCCACATTCCCATTTTTTCTATCTGCTCCTCAAAATTTAAGTTAAGAGAACTTTTAGCCAAAATCCTTAACGACAGGCCATTCCCAGAAGTTGCATTTTCCGAAATCAGTATAACAGGAAAAATAAATTATTAAATAGCGAAATGCTGCGCATCGGCGGCGAGAAACAGTACGGTGCAAGAAATCGCTTTCGCATGCGTTCAGAAACCGTATGAGATGCGTCGTGCATCCTAAGATTTAGCTCAATCGGGAAGGCTTGAAGTATGATTAAGTCACGGCCTTACCTTCAGCTTCGCAAACACTAAAAACGGATTGAAAAATACCATGAGAAAAGCGATTTCGGCATTTTTATTATTTTGCGTTTATATCAGTTTCATCTCGCAGGCCGCCGTGCCTGTGAACGCACAGATCATAGGCAAAGCTATGGAACAAAAGTTGAAGGACGTGCCACCGGGGTTGAAATTCCGGCTCAGCGAAGGCGTCGAGGGTGCTGAAACGAGACAAAAACAGACACTGGCAGCGAGCGACCCGCTGACCGAGGGTGATGCGAACAGCCTTTTGAAACGTATTCCAGAGATCAAGCCCGACACATCGGATCAGACCGACTTTGCAAAGCGCATCGGCTCGCTTCCGGCGCCAAAAACCGGCAATAAGATCCCGGTAAAATTCCCGTCGGATGAGATGCGAAATCCGCTTAATGTCGATATGAGCGGCCGCACATTGCAGGTTCTCCGATATTCGCCGGAGGGCGAAGTTCCGCTCGCACCTGATCTAAGCGTGACATTTTCGCAGCCGATGGTCGCCGTAACCTCTCAGGAAGAGGCGTCAAAATTCGCTCCTGTCGAGCTAACGCCGCAAGTCGAGGGACGCTGGCGCTGGCTTGGGACAAAGACATTGATGTTCGACACGACAAAGCGTTTCCCAATGGCGACTAAATTCACCGCCCGCGTACCCGCCGGAACAAAATCCGCAACCGGTCAGACTCTGCAAAAAGATGTTACATGGACATTTACGACCCCGCCGCCAAAGGTCGAGACGATGATCCCGCAAAATCAGATCGTCCGCCGCGACGCGCTGATGTTTATTTCGTTCGATCAGGAGGTAAATCCAGAAGCGGTGTTGAAAATGATCAATGTTTCCGGTCAGGGCAAACGGCTTGCGACGCGCCTCGCGACGCAGGAAGAAATCGATAAGGACGGCAGCATTGCTTATTATGCGAAACAAGCGCAACCGCATAGATGGCTGGCATTCCGCGCGGTAAATTCCGAGGGCTTGACTGAGAATGCTCTGCCTCCGGCATCCTCCATTACCGTCACGGTTCAAAAGGGATCGCCGTCCGCCGAAGGTCCTCTTACGACTGTAAATCCGCAGAGTTTTAGCTTTCAGACCTACAGCCCACTCGCCTTTGTCCGCGGCTTTTGCGGATGGCGGGAAAACAGGACATGTTCGCCGTTTGAAGGCTGGATGCTCGAATTTAACAACTCGATCGACGCCGCCAAATTTACCAGGGATATGGTAAAGATCGAGCCTGCGGTTGAGGGGCTAAAGATATATCCTTCAGGCAATTACGTTTATATCGAGGGCTATAAAAAAGGCAGAACGACTTACAAGATAACGATGGACGGGGCGATCTCCGATATGTTCGGCCAGTCGCTCGGCCAATCTGCGACGACAACGATCAGAGTTGGTTCGGCGGAGCAGAGCCTCTATGCCGAGGGCGGTTTTATGACCGTCATCGATCCGAATTCGAAGCCGACATTTTCGATATATTCGACCAATCATAGTGCTGTGAAGGTGCGTCTTTACTCGGTCGAACCGAAGGATTGGCAGCAGTTTCAGGATTATGTTCGACATTTGAATTATGACGATAACAAACGGCCGGCAATACCGGGCCGACTGGTCTATGACGATGTCGTCGCGATCGCAAGCAAGCCCGATGAGATGGTCGAAACCCGTATTGATCTCGCAAAGGCTCTGAACGGCGGATTTGGCAATGTTGTTATCGACATCGAACCGACTATTCGCAAAGACAAATACGACCGCACGCGAATATTCACGTGGGCACAGGCGACGCAGATCGGGCTCGATGCTTTCGTTGACAGCACTGAGCTTGTCGGATTTGCAACCGAATTGAAAACGGGAAAACCGCTGTCGGGTGTCGAATTATCAATCTATCCCAATGGGAAAGCAGTCAGCAGTCAGCAGTCGGCAGTTAGCGGGGAAGAAAAGGGTTACTTAGCTCAAGCCTGGAACTGGATAACGAGCTGGGGTTCAGGCGGACCGAGTGCGGGCGAGATCGAATCGATCGACACCGACGGCAGCAAAGCGACGACCGAACCGATTGCCGAAGCTCAGACAAATCGTACCGGCGACAATGGCATTTTGCGGCTGCAGTTGCCGGAAACGGTTTCCGTCAAAGGTCCGAATATGCTGAGCGCAAAACGCGGGAAAGATGTCGCATTTTTGCCCGAAAACACTGAATATTACTGGCAGGATTATGGAAGTTGGTATAAAAAGGCCCAGCCGAACACGCTGAGATGGTTCGTATTTGACGACCGCAAGATGTACAAGCCTAAAGAGGAAGTCGCGGTAAAAGGCTATATCCGCACGATCGGCGGTGGCAAACTTGGCGATGTCGAGGGCCTCGGCGGCAAGGCTTTGACGTATGCATGGTCGGCCAAAGACCCGAGAAATAATGAGATCGCCAAAGGCACGATCACGACGAACCCGTTTGGTGCGTTCGATCTTAAATTTACGATCCCCGACAACGCTAATCTCGGATATTCGCATATTGATTTTACGTTCCCGGGCGATGGCGGCGTCCAATACCAGCATCAATTCCAGGTCCAAGAATTTCGGCGCCCGGAATTCGAGGTCTCGACAAAGGTCGAGTCTGAGGCACCATTCTTTGTTGGCGGCAAGGCCAATTTGTCAGTCGAGGCTAAATATTACGCCGGCGGCGGCCTCGCCAATGCCGATGCGAATTGGACAGTTACGGCAAATCCAACCAATTACACGCCGCCAAATCGAGGTGATTACACATTCGGGACGTGGGTGCCGTGGTGGAGGGTTTATGATTACGGTGAGTACGCATATGGCGGTCGCGGCGGCAATTATGGCGGATCGTCCCAAACTTTTAAAGGCGTGACCGACGCGAGCGGCAAGCATTTGCTCAAGATCGATTTCGAATCGGTTAATCCGGCCCGCCCATACACGATCTCGGCTTCGGCATCGGTGATGGACGTGAACCGGCAGACGTGGTCGAGTTCGACTTCGCTGCTGGTGCATCCGTCGTCATTGTATGTCGGGATAAAGACGCCGCGTACTTTTGTTCAAAAAGGTGAAAAGATCGAGGTCGAGTCAATAGTCAGCGACATCGACGGCAATCTCGTTGCCGGCAAAGACACGGAGATCAAAGCAGTTTTAAAAGACTGGGCATTTGATAAAGGCGCTTGGAAGGAAGTAACCCTCGATGAGCAGACCTGCACGGTCAAGTCGACGAGCGTGTCAGAACCGGGAGCGGTAGCGACTGGGTCCGCCCATTGCTCCTTTATCGCTAAACAGGGCGGTCAGTATACGGTCTCCGCTACCGTGATGGACGACAAAGAGCGTTTTAATGAGAGCACCTTGACTGTGTGGGTTCCAGGCGGCAAAACGCCTCCGAAACGCAACGTTGAGCAGGAAGAGGTTCAGATCATCCCAAGCAAAAAGGATTTTGCGCCGGGCGACGTAGCTGAGCTGCTCGTAATCTCGCCCTTCACTCCGGCCGAGGGAGTGCTGACGCTTCGACGTGACGGCATTGTGAGCACCGAGCGGTTTACGATGAAGGATTCGTCCATAACGCTAAAGGTTCCGCTCGACGAGAAATATTTGCCCAATATTACAGTCCAGGTTGATCTCGTCGGTGTCGAATCGCGCACCAACGACAAAGGCGAGGTTGACGCCAAACTCGCCAAACGTCCGGCTTTTGCAAGCGGAAACATAAGTCTCCCGATCTCGACTGCTTCGCGAAAACTTACGGTATCAGCCGATCCTCGCGACAAGACGCTTGCTCCCGGCGGCAAGACGAAAGTTGATGTTGCAGTTAAAGATTACCGAGGCGAACCGGTCGCCAATAGCGAAGTCGCCATCGTCGTCGTCGATGAGAGTGTTCTCGCGCTGTCGCGGTATACGATAGGTGATCCAATGGATACTTTTTACACGGCCCGCGGACCCGGAACGACGGATTATCATCTGCGCAAAGATATTTTACTTGCGAATCCCGATGATGTTAAGAAACCGCCACCGTCGCCACCGGCAAAAGAGGGTGTGTCCTTCGGGCTATATGATGTCGGTGGAGCGGGTAGAGCGACGGGTTCCTTGGCGGTGTCTTCTCCGAAGTCAGCAATGAGAAAGGCTGGGGAACGAGATGATATGGTTGCGAATGAAGCCGTATCCGTCGAAGAACAGAGAACTGAATCCCTCGAAACGCCGATAAACTTGAGGCAGAATTTCAACGCTCTGGCTCTGTTCTCGCCGACGGTGAAAACCGATTCGAGCGGTCACGCGGTAATAGATATTAAGTTGCCGGACAATCTGACGCGGTATCGTATCACGGCGGTCTCGGTCGATGCGGGCAAGCGGTTTGGCAAGGCCGAATCGAATATCACGGCCAAACAGCCGCTGATGGTTCGCCCGTCGGCTCCGAGGTTTATGAACTTTGGCGATCGTGTCGAACTGCCGGTCGTCGTTCAAAATCAGACCGACAAAGACATGGCCGTCGATGTGGCGATACGAGCGACTAACGCGGTCCTCGGTGTCAGTAGCCCGCACGTAAGTAAGGGCCTCGATCCGGCTGTCGCGGAGGCCCTTCCTAACGGTTGGGCTACTGACACAAGCAGTCTGGGCAAACGCGTAATCGTCAAAGCAAACGACCGTGCCGAGGTGCGGTTCCCGGTTTCGGCTAACAAAGCCGGTACCGCTCGCTTCCAGATCGCTGTCACATCCGGCAAATTCAATGATGCTGCGGAAATAAGTTTACCAGTCTGGACACCAGCAACGACCGAGGCATTTGCAACCTACGGCACGACTGACCAGAACGGGGCGATAGTGCAGCCGGTACAAACGCCGGGCGATGTGTTCCCGCAATTTGGCGGGCTTGAGGTTACGACATCGTCGACGCAATTGCAGGAGTTGACGGATGCTTTCCTTTATCTGACAAATTATCCGTATGCCTGCTCCGAGCAGATATCGTCGCGGATGATCTCGATCGCCGCTATGCGTGACGTGCTTTCAGCCTTTAAGGCCAAGGATATGCCGACTCCGAAGCAGATTGAGGGCTACTTTGCGCGGGATATGGAGATATTACAATCGCGACAGCGGGCCGACGGCAGCTTTGGCCTATGGAAACGCGACCGTGAGCGGTACGAATACCCGTTTCTGACTGTCCATGTGGCTCACGCTTTGGCTCTAGCCAAGGCCAAAGGCTACAAGGTGCCTGACGAAATGATCACAAAGGTTAAGCCGTATCTCAAGAACGTCGAAACGCATTACGACTCTTGGTATGTGCATTCGCCCGAGGTGCGCTGGACGATCTCGGCTTATGCCCTTTATATTCGCGACATGATGGGTGATAAGGACGTTGCTAAGACCAAGAAACTGCTATCGGAAGCGACTATCGAAAAGATGCCTTTCGAGGCTCTGGGATGGGTGCTGTCGGTGCTGGCGAACGACCCAAATTCGCAGACTGAGGTTCAGGCAATATTGCATTTCCTCAATAATCGCACCACCGAAACCGCTGCGACAGCAAACTTCGTCACGAATTACGGCGACGGCGCATGGCTCATCATGTACTCGAACCGCCGCGCCGACGGCGTGCTGCTCGAAGCGATGATCAAGGCCGACCCCAAGAACGATCTTATTCCAAAGCTCGTTCGCGGTCTGCTCGATCATCGTACAAAAGGTGCCTGGTCGAACACGCAGGAAAACGTCTTTATCCTGCTCGCTCTCGACAAGTATTTCAATGCCTTTGAAAAGGTCACGCCTGATTTTGTAACTCGGATATGGCTTGGGAATACTTATGCGGGCGAAGAGGTATTTAAAGGACGTTCGGTGGATTCGAAACAGTTAAACATTCCGATGTCGTATCTCTTTGGGAGCGCGGACACTCCTGTCCGCATGAGTGCGAAGCACGAAGAAAATCTCGCCGGAGGAACCGGCGATGCCGACAAGAGTGTCGGCAGTCCGCTTATCATAGACCGCGAGGGTGCCGGACGCCTGTATTACCGAATCGGCATGAAGTACGCGCCGAAGAATCTGAAACTCGATCCGGCCGATTACGGCTTCACCGTCTTGCGTAAATACGAAGCAGTTGATGACAAGGAAGACGTCAAACAAAACGCCGACGGCTCATGGGCGATCAAGGCTGGAGCGAGAGTTCGTATTCGGCTGACGATGGTCGCACAGGCACGGCGTTATCACGTCGCCCTGGTCGATCCGCTGCCTGCCGGGCTCGAGATACTTAATCCTGAACTCGCAACGACCGAGGCGATACCGGCTGATTCGCAGCCGAATACGTCGGTCGTCGAAATGGGAAGCCGTTCGTACGGTTACAACTCATGGTGGTGGCGGCAAAACTGGTTTGAGCATCAAAATTTCCGCGACGAGCGTGCCGAAGCGTTCTGTTCGCTGCTGTGGGAAGGTGTTTATAACTATTCTTACGTCACGCGTGCCACGACACCGGGCCAGTTCGTCGTTCCACCGGCCAAGGCTGAGGAAATGTATCACCCCGAGACGTTTGGAAGAACGGGCACGGACTTCGTAAGGATCGAGTAACCGGAAAAAAGAGGCTGAAGCGGCCTTTTCAGACAGTCTCTTTTTCATTTTGTCCAGCAAGCTTTTCGGACTGGTGTTATTCGAGTCCAACAAAATCCGCGAGCGTCAGATTGTCATCGACTTGCACGGTTCGCGGTTGGAAGCGAAAGAATCTTGAAAATATCCTGAATGTATATGCCTGACCCGCACTTACATTATCAAACGAGAAAAACCCGAACGAGCTGGTCGTTGCTATTCGACTTACGCCGTTTGAATCAGTAATTGAAACAGTCGCGTTTCGCAGGCCCCGGCCGTCGGAGGTCAGCACGCGTCCTGATACCGTAACATTGGCGACGGGTGTCGCTCCGCCGCCCCAGAAGCCGCTGCCTACTTCGAAAGTCCCACCCGTTGACTTGGTTCCCGCAACGGACTCGCCAAGTGTAGCGTCGAGTACAAATTGCCCACCGGTCGTTTGACCGCCGCCGCCGGCGATGACGCTCTTTTCGATCACAAATGTGCCGACGGATTGCGCCGGAGTCGTTCCGGCGAGCGACGCTGAAAACGCCAAAATAAATAAACAAACGACCCGATTGATTTTTTTCATTGCTTCACCTCAAATTATTTTCCATAAACCGTCGAAGACGGTGTAATATCTGTAGCCCACATCGCCAGATGTGGGAAGGTCGAAGATCAAACCCTAGCCGTCGAAGGCGGCGGCATATATTGAGCAGCCATTGAAAGAAAATCCAATTGCGTCTGATTATGCCACCGTCGTTGACGGTTCCTTCGATTGGTTGACATATTCCCACAGTTTGCACTGTGGGCTACAAATATGTCGTCCGCTTCGCCGACTCCAGCCTCACCCGCACATCGAGCGGCCGGAGCCACCGCAGTCGTCAATGGCGCCGGCGAGCCGAACCGCGCTTCTTCGGCAAACGCTTCTCGACCGCTTGCAGGCGTGTGGTTATCGCGGCGTTTGCATTCAGCAGAGCGTTGATTTGCCTTTGCTGACCGCTGATTGCTGACTGCTGAATGCTAATCTGCTCCTGCTGTTCTTTGATGGCATTGATGAAAACGACGCTCAGTTGAGGATACTTCACACCTTCGACCTCGCCTTTCGTGTTGGTGAAGGTGAACAACGGCTCGGCTGCCGCCACTTCCTCAGCGACCAAACCGATGTCTGGAGCGTGGTCCTTCTTCCAGCTAAACGACACCGGGCGTAAGCGTTGAATGAGGCTCAACCCCTGGCGCCACGGCTGCACGTTTTCTTTGTACCGAAGACTGGATGAGAAGCAACCCACAAAAACACTCTGGGTGGAAATGCACACCGGGGTGGAACTGCCGGGTTGATCGAACTTGCCGATCGCCACTGTATCCAACCCGTTGCGACCGATTTGCACCCTGTTGCTGGTGGTGACTAATGCACCGGCACCGATCGCTGTGGCATTGGTGTAGTCGAAGAAGGCGACATTGGCTCCGCTGCCGATAATGGTGTTTCTAGAGCCAACGGAGTTGAAGACGCCAGCCTGAAAACCGATGAAAATATTGTCGTCGCCTCCAAGGTTGGCTCTACCGGCTTCTTCACCGAAGAAACTGTTGCGGATCCCAGTCGTGTTGGAGAGGCCGGCATTCTCGCCGAAGAAGCTGTTGTCGCCACCCGTCGTGTTGGACCGGCCGACAGAGACACCGACGAAGGTGTTGTTGTTGCCCGTAGTGTTGGCGTCGCCAGCCAGTAGACCGAAGAAAGTGTTGTCGTGGCCCGACGTGCTTGAGTTGCCGGCACCCCAACCGAAGAAGCTGTTGTCGACACCGGTCGTGTTGGATGCTCCCGCGTTGTATCCGAAGAACGAGTTACTTGCGCCGGATGTGTTGGCGGCGCCCGCACTGCGTCCGAAGAATGAGTTTTGGTTGCCGGTATTCGACAGGCCGGCGTCGAATCCAAAGAACGAATTGTCGCTGCCAGCCGTGTTCGATAGGCCTGCGCCCCGTCCGAAAAAGGCATTGGCGTTGCCCGTAGTGTTGTTTAACCCGGCTCTGTCTCCGAAGAAAGCGTTGAAGCTTGCTGTGTTCGCTGCGCCCGCGCTGTCGCCAAAGAATGAGTTGTGAAGACCCGTCGTGTTGACGAGACCAGCGTTGAATCCGAAGAATGAATTGCTGGCCCCGGCCGTGTTCGCCTGCCCGGCGCTGCGTCCAAAGAATGAGTTCTGGGCGCCAGTGTTCGCCTGTCCGGCACTGCTGCCAAAGAAAGCGTTGCAACAACTAATCGTGTTAGCTCTGCCCGCATTCATGCCGACGAAGGTGTTGTCTATTCCGGTCGAATTAAACAACCCCGCGAAGGTTCCAAAGAATGAGTTGTTATTGGCTGTCGAGTTTGAGATGCCCGATTGATAGCCGACGAACGAATTGGAAGCGCCTGTCGTGTTGGATTGTCCGGCTTGAGCGCCGAAGAATGCATTGTTAGGCCCGCTGGTGTTCAACAGGCCCGCGCTTGTTCCGAGGAAAGCATTGCCACCGCCCGTCGTGTTAGTGACGCCCGCACCGGTTCCGACAAAGGTATTACTGAGGCCGGCGTTGTTCTGGCCCGAGTTGATTCCAACGAATGTGTTGTTGTTGGTTCCCGCATTGCTCAACAATACGCGGGACCCGCCAATGTTGTATTGCGTCGTGGCGTTGACGATGTTTCCCGTCAGAGTGCCGCCCGCCGTGCCTGAGCCTGTGATGTTGAAGTTTGAGCTTGTCTGTTGCGCCGTTGTGTTTTGAACGTAATTCGTACTGTTCGGCGATGGATTTCTGGCGTCGGTCAAGCGGGGATCGTTCGGCTGTACGTAATTTGGACTCCCAGGAAGCGGATTTCTGGCATCCGATAATCTTGCATCGCCAGTCAATACATACTGGCCCGCCGCCACTCCGCCAAG
>JAYVER010000027.1:0-45045 GCA_043748725.1 Chloracidobacterium sp.
CTCCTCCGTATAAAGCGGCGAGAGCACATTAGCAAGGTAGCAGCCGCCGCCGCCATTCCCGCATATCGTTCCCCAACCATCAACCAGGTCGAAAAGCACTCCATCGCGACAACCGTCTCCACATCCAAGATTAAAATTAGCCATCATAACGTTTTCCTCCAACTTTTCTGATTTAATGACGTTGCGAGGTGGCCGAAACTCCGGGACGCACGTCGCAGTTTCCCCTTAACAAAGCTACTGCTGAAAATTCTTTATCATCACCGCGTCTGAGGTCTCAGTACCGCGCGCGAGTGAAATGGCCTTACTATTTCTGGAAACGTCAAATGTATAGATCCGATCTGTGTCGGAGGGGACAAACAACCTTGCAGGACCGCCATCAATGGCTTGGCTATACAGGTCGAATCCACTTTTGGTGTCGATATATATAAATGACGTTCCGTCCCTTGACCACCGGAACATATGGGATCCTGCAACCTCCGGTAGATCGAGCATCTTAAGGGGCTGGCCTCCATCGATCGGAAACAACGCTATCTTTGTTGCAGATTCACCGCCTACAATGTATCTACAAGCAAAGGTGTTTCCGTCCGGGGACACATTTGGTCGCGAAAAACCAACGTCAGTCAATCGTTTTGGTTCGCCGCCCTCGATCGGTACCTTCCAAATTGATACTTGTCTTTTTTCGTCGAGGTAGTGATAGAGTATCCATCGGCCATCTGGAGTGAATGCTGGCTGCCCCTCGATGCCTAGAGTATCAGTCAATTGGACCGGATTTTGGCCGTCGATTCCCATCTTCCAAAGATTGAAATTTCCGCTGCGGTCGGACACAAAAGCTATGTAACGCCCATCGGGTGATACAGTTTGATTAAAATTTGAGCCGACCTTAAAGGTGAGTTGTCGGTTTGTACCATCCGCGGGATCCACCATCCAAATATCCTGCATTGCGGGCACACGCGCCGTATAGAGGATCTTGCCCGAAGGCGTAAAGGAAATTCCGGAAAATCCTTCTTCCCGACCGAGCCCGGTCGTGATCTTTCGCGCATTCGCCCGTGCCGATTCGTCGGCCATCCATATGTTGATCAATTTATTTTCCTGAATAGTCACGAGCGTCTTACCGTCGTTCTGGACACTCATGCCCATATAATTTGAAAGATCGTTCGTAATGAGCGAGACCTGCCCTGATGACGGTCTGACAAGCCAGATCTGAGAATAAAGTGCCTCCAAATCACGGGCAGCGAGCAGAATACCGACGCTCTCCGGCAACAGCGAAATACCGTTTATTGAGAGCCAACTGCGTCCGACCGGTTCTGCGCTGGTTCCGTCCGAGGCAGAGATCACAAGGAGATGGAACCGGCTATCGGCAGCAGAGTAAGCTGCCGTAATGATCGATTTGCCGTCGGACGACCAGACCGCGAAATTGTAAGCGTCGCTGCCTGTGGCTGTAGAGACCGTCCTGCTATTGCTGCCGTTCATACTGGCCACGATTATTTCACGGCCCCCGCGAACGAACGCGATCTGAGAGCCATCTGCCGAAATCGAGACCGGGTCGGAAGCATTCTCAATAACCTTTCGCGGTGTTCCGCCAAGCGTGCCTACGCTGTAGGCGCTTGACTCGTCCTTGTTTACCGAAGCCGTGTAGTATATGTTATTTCCATCGTTGGAAAAGGTTATTCCCGAATAACTTGTATCCCCGGACGGGACGACTTGGGCGGTGCCGTCGCTCATCGTCTGTCTTACCCACAGCGCCTGTTTGCCGCCGTCGTTGACGACATAGGCCACGTAACGCCCATCCTTCGAAATTGCAACGAGTCCCCCCTCCAGGTTGCCGCTAGACGTCAATCGCGTAAACCGCATTGACTGAAAAGCGCCTGCCCCGCCAATTCCACGTATCATACGTGCTAAAGCGACGCCACCGACAACCACGGCGGCAAGTGTTGCGGCCAAAAGGAGACCTGACAAAAGCGGACGGAGCCTGAACTGGGTCACGAGACTCTCTTTGATCGAGCTCGTTGTTGCCCTCAAAGGGTCGGTCGTTTTTCCGGGCGGGGCAGTGTCGCCTGTCGAGCCGCCGCCAGCGTTACCATCGGTTTGGTGTGACATTCCGCTGTCAGTAAACTTCGAAGAATCATGATCTCGGCGAAAATCCTTGAGGTCGATCAAGAGGTCCTTTATGTGCTGGTATCTCTCCTCGCGGTCCTTTCTCAGGGTCCGGTTGACGATACGCTCGAGGGATCCCGGGATGCCATTGGTGTCACCCGTGTTTATCGGCGGCGGGTCCGATTTAAGAATTGCAGCAATAACATCGCTGCTGCTTTCTCCCGTAAACGGGCGGCGTCCGCTGAGCATCTCGTAGATCACAACTCCCAGACTCCAAATATCGGTTCTTGCATCGATGCTTTTTCCACGGGTCTGCTCGGGGGACATGTATGAAACGGTACCCAGAATGATCCCCGGATCTGTGGCCATCATCTGCTTAGTGTCGGCTTCGGTCTCCACAGACCGGCGAGGATCTTCGGTGAGCTTCGCAAGGCCGAAATCCAGAACCTTGACGTAGCCGTCTTCGCGGATCATTACGTTTTCCGGTTTGATATCGCGATGAATGATCCCGGCGGTGTGGGCCGCCGTTAAGGCTTCGGCAATCTGTATTGCGATATTTAAGATCTCCGCCACAGTCAACGCCCTCCGGGCGAGTTTATCGTGGAGCGTAATTCCCTCGATAAACTCGCTGGCTATATAAGGCGACCCATCATGTTCGCCAATCTCGTAGATCGTGATGATGTTTGGGTGATTCAAGGCTGAGGCCGCACGCGCCTCCTGGACAAAACGATCGAGACTGTTGTCATTAAGATGACCAAATTTCTTCCCAAGGACCTTGATAGCGATCTTGCGTTCAAGTTGCTGGTCCTTTGCGAGATAGACCTCGCCCATTCCGCCGCCGCCAATGAAAGACAGAACCTTGTAACGAAGAAATTTTTCGCCAACTGTTAGCACAAAAAGAGGTGCGGCGATTATAACACCGCTTTTGCCGCAGAAGAAGAAAATTTTTCACCACAGCGGCATCGCGAGCAAGCCGGAGTATTCGATGATCCCCTTCCCCATTGGAGGAAATCTGTCGCTGCCGCTCCCGGTTCTGACAAAGATCGCGGTCTTCGGCTCATTCGTTACGTTACATAGTTGCATGGACCGTCGAGCAGGGGCGTGCCGTCATCGAGACAATACAGCAGCGTATCGTCAGTATAGTCGCGTCTGCATTCAGGGCATGGTTTCATGAATTTATAAGAAAATAGTGTCTTGTCACTCGAAATGCTCCATCATCCAAACGTCACCGCCCCGAGGTCTGAAACGGTCGAATAGTACCCAGTTACCATCCGACGACCAAACTGGATAATCGATCCGCACGTCCGGATCATCAAACTCAAACACTTTTTCCGGCCTGCCTCCGTAGAGCGGCGATACCCAAAGAACCTTATGGCCAACCACGTCCATTATTCGCGAGTGGTCGGGAGAGAGAGACATGTGCGCTCCGCCTACTACCTCCGGCAAGGCCTCGGCGGCGCTACCGTCCAAAAGAACACTTACGGTTTTCGGACTGCCGCTGCCGGGACATCGGAAGATGATCGCATCACCGTTTTGACTCCAGCGCATGAAATGTCCCATTACATCAGCATCGCTCAACTGTCGCGGCTGATGCCCGTCCGATCTCATGAGCCAGACTTCAGGTCTGCCGGTTTGGTCCGAGTTATAGGCGATCATGGTTCCGTCAGGCGAAAAGAATGGATTCACGTCAACGCAATCGGTCGAGGTAAGTTGCTCAAGCTCTCGGGACTCGATATCGACGCACCAGATATCGGCCGTACCTGAGCGTGAAGAAAAGAAAGCGATCCGTTTCCCGTTCGGCGACCAATTGGCCTGAAAGTCGCCGCCCCCGCCTTTTGTTAACTGGCGCGATTGCCGATCATCGAGCGAATGCAGCCAAATATTCATCTCGCCGGTGCGGTCAGAGTTAAAGGCGATCATTCTGCCGTCAGGCGACCATGCTCCGCGGCTATCTTCGCGAGTTGTGGTGATCACTTCCTGCGGCGGCCCGATCACTTGGCCCGTATCCGGGGATACCGGCAAACGCCAGATGTCGGCATTCTGCCTAAGTATTGAAAATGCCAAGCGTTTCCCGTCGGGTGAAATTGCTATCTCAACGTCCTGTCCAGCTCCGATCGTCATCTGCTGCAGTGGTCCGGCCGGGCTTCCATCCTGTAACATTGAAGCGCGCCAAATGTTTATGCCGCCCCCGCGATACGACGAAAAATAGATAAACTTTCCGGTTGGAGACCATACCGGATTGAGGTCCTGAACTGCATCATTCGTTACCCAAATCGATCTTCCGTGGGCCAGATCGAAAACCCGAATATCAAACTTTGTACGCTCGATGTTTTGAAAGACGATCATCCTGCCGTCAGGAGACCAACGGGGACGAACGTGACTGATCCCTTCGGAACTATCGGATGTTAGCTGCTGCGGATTGTGACCGAGTCTATCGACAGCCCAGATACGACGGGACCCCGTCCAGGAGGCGTCGAACGCGATCCGGTTGCCGTCCGGCGAAAAGTCCGGATTAAAAGCATTCTCGACGAGTTTGGTCTCTTTCTGTGTTTCCATATCTACCGACCAAATATCGCCGTCAAAAAACAAGCCAAAAACATCGCCGGGTTCGAGCTTGACGTCTGGCTGTCGCGATCTGACAAAAAGGATCGTCTTTCCGTCGGATGACCATACCGGCTGAATGTCATCATAATTTCCACTCGTCAGGCGCCGCTCGTCACCCGAAGCGAGGTTCTTGACAAGGATGCTTCTAATGCCCGCGTCGTCCCGACTGAAGGCAAACTCGTCACTGCTTGGCGACCAGGCGGGATATTGCTCTATGGCTTCGGTAAATGTTATCTGCGAGAGTTTCGGCAAACCGGTCTGAATAAAAGAGGGTGGCGACGTCAAGCTCCCCGCCGCAGATCCCCGTTCAAACTCGGCGCCAGACAAGATGACCGTCTTGTCCTCAGACGCTGGCCCCTCCAATAACAATGAACCATCATCCAGACAGTATAGCAAACTGTCGTCGTAATAATCCCGCCTACATTCAGGGCATCGTTTCATAGTCCTCTTTGCATTCGACTGATCTATTGCGGCAGCCCGACTCTCCGCACGAGGTCTGCAAAGCGCGGGTCGGAGCGGAGCGGGTCGAAGAACGGGTCAGTTTTAAGCTCGGTCATGTCCGTAGAGTGGTCTTGATAGCCGCGTTCGAGCCATTGAAATGCCTGCTCCTTGTCGCCGAGTCCTGTATAGAGAAGCGCAAAGTCGTATGGCGAAACATATTGTGTTTTGGCGGTCTCCTTCAATTGGTCGAGCATTTTCAACGCCTCCGCTCTCTGACCCAACGCGGCTAATGCGTATCCGACAGTCACCTGTTTCGGCACGCCGCCACGTAACTGTTGCGCCCGCTTGTATTCGGCAATAGCTTCCGGGAATAAACCTTTCAGCGCATAAGCATCGCCTAAAGTGCCATGTGCGATGGGAAAACTCTGATCCATCTCTATCGTCTTTCGCAATTGCTCGATGGCTTTGTCGTACTGACGCGCGGTAATGTAGCCACTCCCTAAATCAGAGTTGATAATCAACGAGAGCGGATCAAGCTCCTGCGCCCGCTTCACCTCCGCGATGGCTTCATCGAAGCGTCCCGCAGTCCTTAAATATTCGCCATACCAGTGATGAGCGGTGGGGTAGTTCGGATTCAACTCGATGGCTCGCCTGAATTCTCTGTCAGCTTCGGCGAAGCTCCAATCGAAATAGAGTGCGTTAGCCAACGAGGTGTGCGCTTCGGCGAGCGTGTCATCGATCTCCAGTGCCTTCTGCGCCGCAGCTTTCGCTTTCGGGAGAAACTCACGTGGTGAGCCGTCAGAATAAACGGGAATCAAGACGTAAGCGTCTGCGAGGCCGGCATAAGCCAGCGCGTAGTTCGGGTCACGTTCTATCGCCTGATTGAAATACCCGATTGACTGCGTGAGTGCCTCACCCGTCCGTTTGTTCCAGAAGTAACGCCCTTTCAAATAAAGCTGATAAGCCTCCGGGTTCTCCGTGTAACTCTTGTTCACGCGGGCTTGCTCCGCGCCCGACAGCCGCGTCCGCAATTTGTTGGAGATATCTCGCGCAATCTCTCCTTGCAGCGAAACAAGATTCGCCATCGAACGGTTATACTCAGCCTTCCACAAAACATTTTCCGTCGTCGTATTGACCAACTCGACATACAAAGTTAAATCATCGCCGCGCATGACGACGCGCCCATTGAGGATAGTCTGTACGTTTAGCTCTTTGCCAATCGTCTGCGGGTTCGTCTCTTTGCCTTTGTAACGAAACACCGACGAGCGCGCTTTGACATTCAAGTTTGGAATTTGCAAAAGACTGCCGATCAGCGTTTCCGTCATTCCGTCTGAAAGATACTCGACATTGGCATTACCACTTTCGTTTACAAACGGCATGACAGCTATCGATTCGATCTGCTTGGTATTCGATCCGAAATATCGATAGCCAAAAAAGCCGCCGACTAAAAGTGTGACCGCAACACCAATAATCACCAGTGGCTTCGCCGCCCGATGAGCGGAAAGGCTCGGCCTTTCCGACAAGTCACCTAAATTCCTTTGAGGCTCTGCCTCCGCTCCTCGTGGGAAGATAGCAGTTTGATCGGTCGTGGGTATTTGCTGGCGGGTCTGCTCCTCACCGCCCCGGAACCCAGTCGCTATCGCTCCCGGTTCTGACAGGATGGCGGTCGCCGGTTCGTCGTCAGATGAGCGAATCGTCGCCGGGCCGTCGAGCAGCGGCGTTCCGTCATCGAGACAGTACAGCAGCGTGTCGTCGTAATAATCCCGCCTGCACTCAGGGCATCGTTTCATAAATATTCGATTTCAGAGAATTTCCGAAATTATAGCATCGTTAAGTTAAAATTCAGCCTTTTCTTGCCTTTGTTGCATCATAACCTTTAAATCGGAAGTTCGGCAGGAAACCTTGTGTCCGTGACGGGCGTAACAATACAATAAGGACTTGTCTCTTTAGACTTGGATTGATAAGATTTGGAATACGAAATTATTTATTATCGGAGGTATTTCTTTATGAAACGAGCAATATTTTTATTAACTGCCTTTTTTGCTCTTGTGATGGCGGCAAATGCGCAGGGGCTTGCGGTCGGAGCGGCGATGGACAATTTTTCGCTGCCGGACACTAACGGAAAAACCCAGACGCTGGCCGACATGAAGGGCAAGAACGGCGCGGTTATCATCTTTGTCTCGGCGCAGTGCCCGGTCGTGCGCGGGTATAATGCCCGCATGAATCAGATTGCATTGGACTACGCGGCAAAGGGAATCAACGTCATCGGCATCAATGCGAACGCTACCGAAGCCCCGGCCTTGATCAAGGCCCACGCGGAGACGACCTACAAATTCCCTGTCCTGATAGACAAAGGCAGCGTCATCGCGACCAGGCTCGGCGCCAATGTGACGCCCGAAGTTTTTTACATAGATGCAAAGAATGTCCTGCTTTATCACGGCGCGATCGACAATGACCGTGCGGGCAACAACGCTGCCGGCACCGAGCAGTTTTTGCGGATCGCGTTCGACGATTCATTGGCGGGTAAAAAGATAACACGGACGACCTCAAACGCCTTTGGCTGCGGGATCAGGAAAACGGTCGAATAAATTGAATAATATGCTGCTATTTTTTAGATTAATGACGAAAGCGGCGATTTCCGTCGCTTTCGCCCTTCTCATGTTTCAGGTTAGTTTCGCCCAGGGCACTGCGACAAAAAGCAGCGATGCGCAAACGGCCGCTCTTGGCTCCCGAGTCACGCAGATCGACATCGAAGGTCTGAAAAAACTCATCAAGCCGAACGGCAAGCCCCTGCTCATCAATTTTTGGGCAACGTGGTGCGACCCTTGTCGCGAAGAGTTTCCCGACCTCGTAAAACTCGATGCCGCCTATCGCGGCAAGATCAATTTTCTTACCATCTCGCTCGACGATCTTGCCGATATCAACGGCGATGTCCCGAAATTTCTCGCTCAAATGAAGGCCGAAATGCCCGCGTACCTGCTCCATACGCCGGACGAAAGCGCGGCGATCACGCTGGTCTCAAAGGATTGGGCGGGTAATCTGCCGATGACGATCCTCTTTGACGCTGACGGCAAAGCGATTTACACCCGTAACGGAAAGATCCGGCTTGAGCCGTTGCGCGCCGAGATCAATAAAGTGCTCACGGTTCCTGCTCTGCCAGGAAACTAATCTGGTCTCAATAATTTTTTCATGTCTGGGAGTCGGGTAGTTCGAAATTCTGTCCGGTTTGCGGTAGAATTGCGTCTCACTAACGCAGTTTAATTCTTAAAAATACAGGAGAGTTTTGAGATGTTTAAGTCAAGATTTTTGGCCGCCATTATGGTGGCAATTTGCGCGTTTCTTTTAGGGTCGGCCGCGTCGCTTTGCGTCCTAGGACAAGATACGTCGATCAGGCCTGATCTACCCGCTGGAAAAGGCGTTGTGGTGCTAAAGGCAGCCCGTCTTATCGATGGTACGGGCGGCCCGGCCATCAACAACGCGGTGATCGTCGTGACAGACGATAAGATCACCGCCGTCGGCGCGAGCAGCTCGGTGCAGATACCGAACGGAGCGAAAGTCATCGATCTGGGCGATGCGACGCTGATGCCGGGCTTTATCGACGCTCATACCCATGTCATCGGGCGCATACTCGGCGATCCTGACGGCCCGAGCGCGACCGTGAAGGACTATGCGGCGTTCCGGGCGATACTTGGGACAAGAAATGCGAAAAATCTCCTGCTCGCGGGTTTTACCACGATCCGCAATGTCGGGGCGCCTAATTTTGACGATATGGCCCTGCGAAAAGCGATCAACGAAGGCTGGGTTCCGGGGCCGCGAATTGTGGCTGCCGGACACGCGATCGGGATCACCGGCGGACATTGTGACGAGAACGGCTTTCGGCCCGGTTTGATGGAGGGCGGCATCAAAGACGGCATTGCAAACGGCCCCGAAGAGGTTCGGGCGGCGGTGCGTTATCAGGTCAAATACGGCGCTGATGTTATTAAAACCTGCATGACCGGCGGCGTGTTGAGCGAAGGCGATGCGGTTGGCGCCACGCAATACACCTACGAAGAAGTAAAAGCTCTCGTTGACGAAGCGACAAAGCTCGACAGAAGGGTTGCCGCCCATGCGCACGGCACCGAAGGCATCAAGATCGCCGTCCGTGCAGGCGTTACGTCGATCGAGCACGGCTCGTTCCTTGACGAGGAGGGGGCGAGGATGATGTTCGAGAAAGGAACGTTCCTTGTCCCGACGCTGATGGCCGGCGAGGCGGTTGAAAAATTGGCAAAAAGCGGCGTCCTCAAAGGTTTGATCGCTGAAAAGGCACTCGCCGCAGCGGCCGCGATGCGCAATGGGATAAGAATCGCTGTAAAAAATAAAGTCAAGATCGCGTTAGGTACGGATTCCGGCGTCATCCCGCACGGTACGAACGGCCACGAATTCACGTTGATGGTCGAGTGGGGCGGATTGACGCCTATGGAATCCATCGTCGCCGGGACGATGAGCGGAGCAAGACTATTGGGTTGGGAAAAGAAGGTCGGCTCGCTCGAAGCCGGTAAAATGGCCGACATCGTCGCAGTTTCCGGCGACCCGCTTACCGATATTCGAAAGATGGAAAACGCGACGTTCGTGATGAAAAATGGAGTGATTTACAAACAATAACATCACCCCGTATTTGCAGAAGCCCGCGCGTGAGCAAGGGCGTAACATTCAACATCCGTGCTCGGCCCTTGCCCACGCGCGGGCTTGCTCATCAGTGGATCGTGTTTGGAGTTCCAACTTTAGTTGGCTGATTCCAGGCTTTTTGTGAACGAAATGGACTTACTACTCGACTAATTGGACTCGGCGATCCGTTGAAATAGATAAGCCTCAAAAAACTACAGTTTTTTGACAGCAAAGCTTGTGTTACCCATAGGGCAAATAACAAATGGACAGGGAAAACATACAACTACCCTTATCAGCGAGGCGATTATCATTTTAGACCGAATGCGATGGCTTCGGTATTCCCTGCGTGTTTAAAGTTTCACTCAGTGCAATTGATCTGAATAACATCTATGAAGGTTTTGAATAGGTAAGCTTGCTGTAGATCATCGGCAGACATATCAGCGTTAAAACGGTTGCGGTCAGCAGTCCGCCGATAATAACGATTGCCAACGGTTTTTGGACCTCGGAACCGGCTTCGGTGGAGATCGCGGCGGGCACCAGTCCGAGCATCGCCAGCATTGCGGTCATTAGCACGGGGCGCAATTGCTGTTTGGCCCCGGCTTTGATGGCTTCTTCGAGAGACAGTCCGTCTGAGCGGAATTTTCGAAATGCTGCCACAAGCAGGACGCCGTTGAGCACCGAAAAGCCAAACAGGGCGACAAAACCGATGATTGCCGAAACCGAAAGTGTTTCACCGGTGACCAGCAGAGCAAACGCGCCGCCCACCGCCCCAAAGGGTACGCAGAGCAGGATGACAAGAGCGTCTGTAACAGAACCGAACGCTGTGTAAAGTAAAATAAAGATCATTAGCACCACGACGGGCACTATGATCTGGAGCCGGGCGACGGCGCGCTGTTGATTCTCAAATTGTCCTGACCAGACCATGCGATATCCGGCGGGCAGATGAATCTTCTCAGCGACAACCTTCTTTGCTTCGGCTATCGAGCTGCCGAGATCCCGGTCTCGAACGTCGAATCGCACCACAACACGGCGTTGATTGGCTTCGCGGTTGATGTAGGTGTAGCCCTGCGTGACATTTAGGTTGGCGATATCACGGAGCGGTATTTTCTGTCCGTCTGGCGTGTTTACAGGGATGTCGCCGATGGTCCCGACATCCGTTCGATTCTGTTCGGCGAGGCGAACAACCAGGTCGAACGTGCGTTCGCCCTCGACCACTCGCGAGGCCGTTTTACCGCCGATAGCTGTCTCGACAACGGTTTGAATGTCCGAGGCGTTTAGCCCATAGCGCCCTGCGCGGTCGCGATCGATCTCGATTTGCAACTGCGACTGGCCACCAAGTTGATCGTCCGAAAGCTGTGCAATGCCGGGTACATTTGCGATCGTGTCTTTGATCTGGTCGGAAAGCTTTTGGAGTTCGACCAGATCATCGCCGAATATCTTGATCGAATTTGGAGCGCCCTTTACTCCCGAAACGGCTTCGTCGATGTTGTCCGTGATGGGCTGCGAAAAGTCGAAATCGATGCCGGGTATCGTTTTCAGTTTTGTCTCCATTTGGTCGATCAGTTCGGCCTTTGATAGGCCTTTCGGCCACTCTTCGGTTGATTTCAGGTCCACAAACGTCTCGGCATTGTTAACGCCCGCCGGGTCCGTTCCGTCATCGGGCCGTCCGAGCTGGGTGACGGTCGTTTTGACCTCAGGGAAGGACAGCAGTATCTGACGTATCTTTGGCGTTATCTCAGCCGCGTCCTGTAGGCTGATCGAATTCGGCATTGTTGCCCGCACCCAGAGCGATCCCTCGTCGAGCTTTGGCAAAAAGTCGGTACCAAGCTTGCTGAAAACCAAACCACCGAGCGTCACCGCACAAACTGCTATCGTCAGCGTCGCCATGCCGTTTTCGAGGAAGAAATCCAGCACGGGGCGATAGAGGCCTTGTATCCAATGCAGGATCGGATTTTCGCGTTCTCTTAATTTCTTGAACGCCAGCGATGACAGGACGGGGATAAGAGTCAATGAGCAGACAAGCGCGCCGACCATCGCGAACGTAAGAGTAAAGGCAAGCGGGCGAAACAGCCTGCCCTCGACCCGCTGCAATGTGAAGATCGGCACGAGGGCAAGAATTATGATCGCTTGTGAGAACAGGATCGGTGTCCCAACTTCGCCGGCTGCCTCGGTGATCAGCTCGTCAATGTCGCGGACGTGGCCCTCGAGGGCGATCTTGGCAAAGATCGACTCGACCATTATCACCGCGCCATCGACGATAATACCGAAATCGATCGCACCCAGACTGATCAGATTTGCCGGAATATCGAGCAGATACGAACATGCAAAAGCCGTCAATAGAGCAAGTGGGATAACGAGGGCAACCAGTAGGGAGGCCCGGAAATTGAAGAGAAAAAACAGGAGTACGCCAACCGCCAGGATCGCGCCTTCGGTCAGGTTGCGTTCAACGGTGTGGACCGTGCGGCCTATGAGATCGGTCCGGTCGTAGTGCGGTATGATCTTTACGCCGTTTGCGAGCGAGCGGTTTAGCTCCTCAGTTTTTTCCTCGATGTGCTTGAGGGTTTCGAGCGCATTTTCGCCACGCCGCAGAATTACAATGCCCTCGACAACATCGGGCTTATCGTCCTTTCCGACAATGCCGCGACGCACGTTTGTGTCGATCTTGATCTCGGCTACCTGCTTTAGCAGGATCGGTGTTCCACCGCGCGAAGCCAAAACAATGTTTCCAATGTCCTCCGGTGTCTTGACGAGCCCGATACCGCGAACTACATACTCCTCTGATCCGTGCTGGATGAAATTGCCGCCCGCGTTTTGATTGCCGTTTTGGACGGCGGTAAAAACCTGATCGAGTGTGACGTTGTAATCGCGTAGTTTCTCTGGGTTGACCAACACCTGGAATTGTTTTGTGCCGCCACCAAAACCGACTACGTCGGCCACGCCGGGAATCGAGCGATACGCCCGTTCGATCGACCAATCCTCTAGTGCCTTGACCTCAACAAGCGGCATATCGGGCGGGGCCTCGAGTGTGTAACGGTAGATCTCGCCGCTCGCACTGGACAGCGAACCCAACTGCGGTTGTACGCCGTTTGGCAGACTAAGATTTTGCAGCCGCTCGCTGATCTGTGAACGGGCAAAGTAGTCGTTTGTCCCGTCCTCAAACGTGACGGTCACGATCGACAATCCAAATAAGGAGATCGAACGCAGGACCGATAAACGAGGAGTGCCGTTCACCTCGTTTTCGATCGGAGTAGTGATCTGCTTTTCGATCTCCTCAGCCGCATGTCCCGGCCATTGGGTAATGACCTGCACCTGCGTATCGATAACATCGGGAAAGGCCTCGATCGGGAGCATTCGGAACGCGATTGAACCGCCTACCGCCAGTAAAACAAAGCTGGCAAGGACAATGAATTTATTCGCCAGTGCCCATGCTACAAATTTTTGAATCACGTAATAAGATTTCCTTTCTCGTAAGATTCCAGCGTGGTTAACCTGCGGCGGCGACCAGTAAGCTGCCTTTAGTGACAACTTTCTCGCCCTCTTTGAGGCCCGTTTTGACGATCACCGTGCCAGCCTGTTCGTCACCGATTGTGATCTCTCGCTTGCTATAGCGGCCTTGCTCGGTCTCGACGAAAACAACTCGTTTTTCACCTTCGGTGACTACCGCCGTGACCGGAACCGTTATCGCATCGAGATTCGACACGCCACCCAACGAAACGTTGACAAACATGCCGGGCTTAAATTTCCCGCCGGGATTCAGCATAATACAGCGGACCGCGACGGTTCGCTTTTCCGGGTCAACAACGCTGCCGATCTGGTCGATTCGCGCCGAGAAATGTTCACCCGGATAGGCCGGTGTTTCGATGGTCGCGGGCAGCCGCAACCGCAAACGGGCCAAGGCGTCCTCGTAAACCTCAGCATTTACCCAAACACTTGAGAGATCGGCGATTTGAAAGAGCGGATCACCGCCCGGTTGTAGCGCCTGCCCAAGGCCCGCCTTTCGTTCGATAATTGTCCCGCTGATAGGAGCCAGGAGCTGAACCTGACGCTTGAGGATCTGGCCGCCGGCCTGAAGCGTTTTAACCTCAGTTTCTCCAAAACCGAGAGCTTGCAGCCGTCCTTTCGATGCCGTTATCGCTTGTTGCGTGCGCTCGATGTCTTCGCGGGCGTGTTTTTCGTCCGTCTGGGACTGCTGTAGCTCACGAATCGGAATGGCCTCGATCTTCGCGAGACGTTCATCACGTTCTCGGGTCCGGGTTGCGTGTTCGAGCGAGGTCCGGGCTGTTCGCTCATTGGCAAGGGCCTGTTGGTAGTCCGATTGGGGCTGAATGATGTCTGGTGTTTCGATTGTGCCCAGAACCTGTCCGGCCCGGACCTTATCGCCTAACTCAGCCGACAGTTTGGTCAGACGGCCCGCAAATTGTGACAGCACCGGTGATATCCGGTTTGTATTAAAACCAACCTTGCCGGGGGATTTAACCTCACCGGCGACGAGACGTTTCTGGACGATCTCGACAGCGATGTTTTCAGCCTGTTCAGGCGACAGGTTAAATCCAGTGCCGGCAGGTCGGTCGTTCCGGGCCACAAGTTCGTCGGTCGCGGTCCGGGAACCATAGAGCAAGCGATACGCAAAAAGGGTCGTGGTCGATAGAGTAATCAGAATAATTGTCCAACTCAAGATTCGGCGGGTGCGGAACCTTTTTGACGCCGCAATCTCCCCACCATCTTCCACGATTTTTTCGGATCCATTTTCGGAATTTTCGAAATGTTCCGACTCCGCTGGTTTTGTGGGCTCAAACGTAGTTTCGAGAGCGATTTCGTCGTCTAATTTGATCATTGTTCCCTCGCAATAAGTCCGGATCAAATACCTGTTATTTGACCGGCAATTTTGTGCCGACACCCGATTCAAGCTGTGTCAGGCTAAGCAAATAGTCGTAACGAGACTGGTTAAAGTCGGTTACCGTCTGGTTGTAGATATGTTGAGCGTCAAGGTAATCCAGCAGGCTCTTAACGCCGTCGCGATATGAGATTTCCTCGATATGCCTCACGTCCAAAGCGGTTTTCAGCGATCCGTCCGTAAATAGCCGCAGTCTTTCGCGGCTTATCATATAGGCGGTAAAAGCTTTTTCCACATCGGTCAATGCCTGAGTTTGCACTTGCCGCAACTGTGACTCGGCAATTTTGATATTGATTTGAGCTGCTGTCTGTGCTAATTCCGCACGTTTCTTGATAGAAAGCGGGATCGTGGTCACCGCCCCGATCGCATTGTCGTTGCCGGAACGCATATACTGGACGCCGACCGTAATGTCTCGTGATTGCTGGGCTTGAGCGAGTTTTAATCCGGCTTTCGCGGCTTCGAGATTTAGTTCTGAGGTCTTTACATCCGGCCGGTTTTCAAGAGCCAGTCGCCGCAGTTCCGCAATTGAAAGCAAAGCCGGTTCGAAGTCCAGGTTCCCGTCGAGAATTTCAAGGCTTTCTTTCAATTGCGGCATAAATGCCGTGCTGTCATAGTTAATAGCTTTTGCCTCATCAACCACTGAGACGTTGTCGCCAATGCCGATAAGGTTATAGACATCGCGTATACTCTGTTGAAACGTTTGTTCCGAGTTACTGATGTCGCGTTGAAAAGACAGCTTTTGCAGTTCGATGCGTTTAAGGTCAACTCCCGCTGCGTACCCCTCAGCTACCTGAGACGCCAGGATGATTTGGCTCTTATTAAAGGAACCATAATTTTCGACAGCGACGCGCAAATTTTCCCGTGCCAGGAGGGCGGCGAGGAACGACTGCTTAAGCTGGAAAATTTGCTGACGCAGAGCGTCGCGCACCTGCGTTTCGGCGGCTCGACTATTTATTTCCGCCTGGGTGATTCGCAAATTTCGTTTATTTCCGCGTTCGATCAAACGGTCATACTCGACGGTATACGTGGCATTAACAGCGACACTTGAACTATTAGAAGTCTTGAAAAACTCCCGCGGGGCCAGCAAAAGGCGCGGGATCACCAGTTGATTTACCGTTATGGTAACGCTCGCCGACGGCCGCAATCCGGCTACAAGCTTTTGAGCAACGGCCAAATTGACGTTGTAGCGCGCGGCGATAACACTCAAATTATTTTGCGTAAGCAGATCGATCGCATTGTCGAGAGACAAATGCCGCAGCGCCTGGGACGGAATCCTTGGCGGATTGATCGCCTTAGGTTCGGCGCTGTCATTCGGATTTAGCGGAGGTGCAAGCAAAGCGGAGAAAGATTTGTCCGTTATCTGCCTTACAAAATTATCTTGTAGCTCGTTTTTTGCGGATATCAGGCTGGCAACCGGTGTCGCAGGTTGAGATTTAGTCGCGGGGTCGCTAATTGCCGGCGTTTGCCCGAATAACGAAAATGCCGAAAGTCCGGCTGAGACAAGTATCAAAACCGGTGTGAGGTAAGTTGTTTTTATATTCAAAAGGTTCACATTGCCCGTCCACTAAATTGGCGTTGTGAAAATCTTACCGAACGGTAGATGAGAGGATAATGAAGTTAATATTAAGTTTTCTTAATTTTTTGACTCACTCGTGTGTATAAACAAGAGCAGGCATAGAGAAAACAAATTGCGACCCTTTTCCGCTCTCGCTCCTGGCCGTGATATTACCGCCCAGCGCCTCAGCGAGGAGATTGCTAATAGAAAGCCCAAGTCCCGATCCTTCGCTTCGCTGGAGGCGCGCGTTGCGCGCCCTGTAAAAGCGTTCAAAAATGTACGGGAGATCAGCTTCTTCGATTCCGATGCCGGAATCTACGACCTCGACAAAGGCATTATTATCTTTATCGAGTCCGACTTTTACAGAAACAGTCCCGCCTGCCAACGTGTATCGAACTGAGTTTTGAAAAAGGTTGGAAATGATCTGCTCGATCGCTGTCTGGTCACCAAGAATATAGACCGGCCCGGTGACGTGCAGCGATAAATCGACGCCGCTTGCCGTGGCGGCAGGACACATACGGTCAACTGCTTCTCTTACTAAAACATTGAGCTCCAATACCTCGGACGATATCTGTTCTTCGCCCGTGTCGGCACGGGCGAGCATGAGGAGATTATTGATGATCCGCGACAGATTCTCGATCTCGTCTAAATTACTGCGCAGCAACGTCTCGTATTCTTCGGGCGTGTGGTATTCGAGCAGGGCTACTTCCGTTTGCCCCTTCAAGGTAGTCAGAGGGGTTCCGATCTCATGCGACGCATCGGCCGTAAAACGCTTTTGAAATTCGAACGACTCCTCCAAACGGCCAAGTAATTGGTTAAACACCGTAATCAAATTATCTATTTCGTCATTAGTTTGCGGCTGCGGAAGCCGTTCGTGTAGGTTTCGCTCGCTGATCCCGCGCACGGCAACCGCCGTCTCGCGGATCGGCCGCATTGTCCAGCGCGCTAAAAACCAACCGCTGATTGCCGCCAGCGTCAGAAATACGAGCACAATACCGATTAGCTCTATGCGAAGGGAGTAAAGCTCGTTGGCCCCGAATTCGGTCGGAACGCCGACAATCACAACAAATGGCTTTGTTTCGTGTCCGAGCACAGGGACATAGACCATACGCAACGAGCCAATGGCAGGCACAACCACCGTTTCAAACTTGATCCGTCCGGCAAGTGCCTGGTTGACGTAATCGTCGTTGAACGGCAGCGGCTGAGACGATAAATTGAGCGAAAAATCGGCTACCCGATGAGTTTCGGTCACGACCGTTACATATCTTTCGAAGCGGAAAACGTCGTAACCGGCCAAATCGGCAATATCAATATCGCGAACGGTCAGGTCGTCCGGGTCCGTATCGCCGCGGTCCCGCAGACGGGCTGACGTTCCCTCGGCCTCGGTTGAGCCGATAAGCCACAGCGTTGCGTCGAGTTTTCGCTTGGCGGCATTTTGCAGGGTGATGAATAATACAACAGCGGAAACTATGAGCAGCGCGGACAGCACCACCGTGTACCACAAAGTCAGTCTTGACCGGAAGGAAAGCCTCATGCTGAATCAATCGGAATCCGCTTGAATTATGTATCCGACACCGCGCATCGTCTGGATCAGTTTGGGCTCAAATGAGCGGTCGATCTTATCACGCAAGAGTTTGATCACCACGTCGATAATATTGCTTCCGGGGTCGAAATTCATCCCCCACACCTGTTCCAACATATCCGTTCTTGTAACAACTTTGCCGGCGTTGCGAAGCAGTATCTCGAGCACCTTATATTCGTTCGGCGTCAGCGAGATCGGCTGTCCATCACGGGTAACTCGCCGCGACAGCGGTTCGATCTGGAGATTGGCCAACTTTAGCGAATTCAAGAGCGGCGTGTTTTTGCGGCGTCCGAGGGCCCGCACCCGGGCCAGCAACTCGCTGAAGTCGAACGGCTTTGTTAAATAATCATCCGCACCGCTGTCCAATCCCAAAACTTTGTCGGCGGCAGCTGTTTTCGCAGTCAGGAGCAGGATTGGAGTGGCGTTTCCGCCACCCCGCAAACTGCGGCACAACTGCCGCCCGTCGCCGTCCGGTAACAAGCAATCAAGGATAAGCAAGTCATAATCATTTACTGAAGCCATGAAATCACCGTCGGTCGCATTTGTCGCAACCTCGACCGTATGATTGACCTGTTCCAGCCCGTTTTTAATAAAACTGGCTACTTTAGCTTCATCCTCAACCAACAAAATACGCATGTTACTAGACTGAAAATCCCAATATTTCACTTGAGCTTATAACAACTGAGGGAAAGATGAAATTGAAAATCACTCGAATTTGCCACATTAAGTTTATTTAATTTAGCTTTATTTAAACCTTCATCTTTGCTTTGTTATCTTTAGCATCTACAGCTATTTCTTGACTGGATATGATGACTCACGCGACTCGTGCTAGGCAATACGTTAAAGGTCGATCTAAACGATTCAATGTACAACTACAATTTTCGTTAAGAGCCAAACATCATTTGCGACGCTTTTCAGCAGATGGCTCATATCATGGCTTAACGGCTAAGACAATGATCATTATCGGATCAATTTTCTCCGTAACTGCCCTTGTTTCATCGCAGATCAAAAGCATCGAAACTAACCCTGACGGCGCTGAATTATGGATTGCAAGCGACCAATTTTCCGATATCGAAACATTGATCGATAAGCAAATAGCAAGTGGTTACAAGGTCTCAGATATTTCATACAATTCTTTACTAAGAGATATTCACGTCAAAGGAAAACTACAGATCTCCTTCAAAAGCTCCGATTCAAAGAATAGTTTTAAGTATCATGCTGCGCTATCAGAATTGAGTCCTATGGACCTTCAGCAAGATCTGAATTCCGCGGGAGAAAACGGATTTCATATACTAAAACAAACGCCGATACCGATCGAGTTAGGATTTTTGCATCCCCAAAATATGTTTATAACAATAATGGGGGGGAATAACGCCAGCGCGTCACTTTATAAGTACGTGGTCTTGGCATATCGCTATCGGTCGTTTGAAAAACGGAATATTGAAATGGCGCAAGCGGATGGCTATGTCGAGGTAAACACTTCGCAATTAGGTCGTATTAACTATCTGATTATGGAAAAGGCGATTTATTGACCGTGATGCTGTTTCGAATCCTGGTGCCATAGGCCGAGAGGCTAAGGCGGAATTCAACGGCGTACAAGCGCCAGAATCCACAACGTGTTTCGGCCTTAGGCCTACGCTCAGGTGCAAAATCGGACCTAGAATTAACCGTCAATAAACATTAGTATTCTGACACTGCTATTTCAGAGTAGGGAATGTAAGAAAGTGGAGTAAAAAACCAGGTTGTTTAGGCAGGTGGGTGTGGGTTTTTTGACACTACAAAAGCAGTAAAGAACAACGAATAGTTTATGATCGGGTGCAATCCGGACTTGAGTCTCGCGGCCAGCTCATGATTCAATAACGTCATTATTTGTTCACGTTTGACCCGGGGAAACCAATACAGGAATCGAAAGAGACTCCGTCCTTGAGATTTTCAAAGAGAGCGGCCAAAGGCACGCGGGTACCCTGGAAGACCCACTCACCGCTTACTATAGCGGGATGTCGTATTGCCGAGTTCTGAGCGGCACACAATAAAAACCTCCATTATTTTGGGGATTATATACTTCGCAAACCCACTACTAATTTAACAGACTTGGTTGATTGCCGGCTTTGGCTTTTTGGGCATAGGGAATTAATGTTTGACCCCGCGAACCCAAATAAACCCCGCGTTCGCCGCGCCACACTCTGGGAAATCCACCCAATCACAAGATTTGAAGTTAAGATCGACGGAGTTTGGAAAATACTCTAGAGCAAATAGTATTTAGGCTAGTATTTGCACTCAAGCGTCTTTTCGGATTTGTCGTAATACGGGCCGGTGCATATCCTCTCACCCTTTTCGGTGAAAACATCGACGCCATAAATATAACCGTTGTCGTCAACAATTCTCGGATCATTGCCCGCTTTTGCCGAATAGCAAACAAAAGATCGCTGTGGCCAGAACAAATCCAAGAGTGAATGATGTTGTATTTCTCATTTATTATTCTTCCGATGATCCAATTACTGGTAACTGTGTGCGAACCCGGTCTTCCGGGCCGATCACCTCATTTTTCAAGTCCAAGATAGCTTTCCGTTTTTCGGCACGGAGCTTTGGTACAACATAAATTTCATGGAGCGCCTCTGCAAGCGCCAACAAAATCAACCGTAAATGTACTGCCTGCCACCCGTCATACGATTCCTCATGGACCTTCTCGCTGGTTACTTGTTGGATTGTGAGTAAAGTATCGAAAAATGCTGGATCGACGTGTGCCAAGCTAAGTTTCAACGATTTGATCCGGTCGTCGTAACTGTCGCCAGCTGCTTTATGCAAAAGGCCGAGTTCATAAACCACCTTCCTTGCGCATGCCGACGCTCCAGTTAAGAAATTGCTCTTAAGGCTTCCTTCGGCCTCACTCATAAGTTTTCTTAGAACCTTCGGAATACGGACGTCTAAAACAAAGAATGACGTCGGAACCGAATAGAAGAACTGCTCGTCCAATTTAGACAGGTCGATCTCGGTTTTATCGGTAGGCCATCGGGGGATGAAGCGTGCTCCCACGCCCTCAATTACGCTCTCGTGGTTGTAATTCGATATGGGGAGTCGCGTATAAGAAAGATGCATTGAGATTTTCTGACAAGAATGGCAGCGAACCCGATATATATAACAAGATTTCGTGGGTGACCAATGAAAGTAATGGTCACCAATTATCGAATATCGAACGTGGCGCCGATTGCAGAACGGACAGTTATATATCAGACCGTCTACGAAGTATTTGTTATCCTGAAACGAGTGATCCATATTATTCCGCTGCTTAGCCTATTAGCTAATGTTTAGAAGGTCGGGCTGGTCGTCTTTCTTGGCTTTTTGGGCTTTCTTGGTGACTTCTTCCATTAGGGGGAGATTCATGCGTTCGCCGTCGAGGATTTGTTGGATGGTTACGATCTGCAATTTGTCGAACGGCTGGAACATATCGTGCTTAAGAAAAATTATCAGACGGTACCTATTATGCTTAGAAATTCTTCATCAGAGGCGAAATCTCGGAAGTAGTCGTTCAAGTGATGCCTAATCCCATTTAGTTCCTTTTTGCACCCGCTTAGTAGCCTGACCATCTCTAGCATCTTCTCACGGTTTCCTAACATCGCGTACACACCAGCGAGATTGTATGTGATGTCATTAATCTCAAAAGAACGGTTGGCGTATTTAAGAGCCACGTCCAAGTCCGCACGAGCTTCCTCTAATCGTCTCAGGCGTTTTAGCATCGCACCTCGATACGCGAAGTTGCGTGCCCTAAGATTAGTTTTCAGGCTCTCGTCCGCGAAAGCAATTGCTTCGTTGTAAGCACGCAACGCACGAATGTTTGCGGCAGGTCCGCCGCGGGTGTTCGCATGTGCAACACCACGTGAAAACTGGATGTCTGAGTTTAGGGGGTCCAGTCCACAATACTTGTCAAAGTGTTCGGCGGCTTTCGCCCACTCTCTCCGTGACATATAGCCAATGGCGAGTTGCAAATGCCAATTTGGACCCTCGGTCAAAGGGGCTCCTTTGCCTACCGACTCCATTCGTATGATTAGCTCTCGTACGGCAGACTGAATGGTTTCCGTAGCCCCCTCGAGGGTCTTTCCCATTGCAAGTGCTTCAACAGTCATCCCTGACTCAGCTAGTACTTTTTCAAGATCCTTCTGTAGTTGTTGGTTCTCCTTCGCTAGTTGGACTTTTTCTCTTTCACTCCATTTCTCAGTGCGTTCTAGGTCGGCAACGACATTTATATGGCGCTCTTCAATTACTTCTGTACGATCTCTCGCCGCCTGTCTCATAGATAAACTGAGCTTCAAGACAAATCCTAAAGTTGCGACGCTAAGAACCGTTGCAACGAGCGAAAGATATGGCTGGATATCTTTAAGGGATGAAAGCTCCATGTTTTCGACCTCATTTATCGTGAAAAGCTAGTTCCAAATATGCGCATTTAAACGTTAGAATACGCCCATCTTGTTTGACAGAATCTCTTCGTAACATTGGTTGGCGTGGTCGTCCCACGTCCATGTGTCGGTGAAGGCCTGTGCCTGCGCGCGGTCTTCGGTGCCGATGTTGTTGTATATCTGGTTGTAGTTGCGTTTGGAATTGAACGGCGGATCGATGTAGCAAAGATCAACCGTCTCGTCGCGGATAAACTTCCGCATCACATCAAGATTGTCACCGTAAAAGAGTTTATTCATTTTTGCTTACGCTTCTTGAGCAGAGCGGCCCTTTGTTTGACAGGGCTTTCAAAATTCTTATCGCGGCCTTTTTTCGCTGACCCGTTACTCGCTGTCGGCGGCTCTGGCTTCGTCTGTAGCATCATGTGAGCAGACTGGATTATTCGGACTGTGAGGGAGTTTTACTTTGAGTGCGAAACCATTTTACTCAGGGTTGACGCCTTCGGATTTGATAATAGCATTCGAAACGAATAAACTCATTTGTTTATTTCAAGTGACTTTTTCACTTTGGTATAAACGATGATCAAAATCACCGCAGAAATTGTTGACCAGCACGGCCTGGCTCCTGAAGAATACGAAAAAATAAAACAGCTAATGGGGCGCGAGCCAAATCTGACGGAGCTCGGCGTTTTCAGCGTAATGTGGTCGGAGCATTGCTCGTACAAATCTTCGCGCGTCCACCTTAAACGCTTGCCCACCACCGGCCGGCGCGTCATTGTTCCGCCCGGCGAGAATGCCGGAGTCGTCGATATCGGCGACGACTGGTGCGTCGCCTTTAAGGTCGAATCACACAATCACCCAAGCTTTATCGAACCGTTTCAGGGAGCCGCAACCGGCGTCGGCGGCATTCTGCGCGACGTTTTTACGATGGGTGCAAGGCCGATCGCGGCGATGAATTCGCTTCGATTCGGGCCGCTTTCGAGGGATGAGGGCAGAGGGATGAGGGATGAAAATAAGAGTTCCGACTCATCCCTCATCCCTCATCCCTCATCCCTTATTTACAATCGCAACAAATCGATCCTCAAGGGCTGCGTCGCCGGAATCGGTCATTACGGCAACTGTTTCGGCGTGCCGACTGTCGGCGGTGAGGTTGTTTTTGACGAATCGTACAGCCTCAATCCGCTGGTAAACGCCTTCGCTCTCGGCATCGTCAAAAAAGATCAGATATTCTTCGGCAAAGCTTCCGGCATTGGCAATCCGGTTCTCTACGCGGGTGCAAAAACGGGCCGCGACGGCATCCACGGAGCGACGATGGCATCGGCCGAGTTTGATGACGAAGCTCTGGAAAAACGCCCGACCGTTCAGGTTGGCGACCCTTTTCTCGAAAAGCTCCTGCTCGAAGCCTGTCTCGAAGCGATGCGCAGCGGTGCGATCGAAGGCATTCAGGACATGGGCGCCGCCGGCCTGACATCGTCGTCGGTCGAGATGGCCGCCCGTGCCGGTACCGGCCTTGAGATCGACTTGACACTCGTCCCGCAGCGTGAAACGGGCATGACGGCGTATGAGATGCTGCTGTCTGAGTCGCAGGAGCGAATGCTGATCGTCGCCCGCAAGGGTCAGGAAAAACAGGTCGTCGAGATATTCAACAAATGGGACTTGGACGCCGTAGTCATCGGCAAGGTCGTCGAGGGCGACCGGCTCAAGATCCATCACAACGGTATTCTCGAAGCCGATTTGCCGGTTCTGGCTCTGACCGACGAAGCGCCGAAATACACGCGGCCGATGCGGCCTCTGAGACACGGAGACATGGGGACGCGGGGACGCGGCGAGAGGAAGTCTTTGATCACCGCGTCACCGCGTCCCGCCATCTCCGCGTCGGAAGCGTTGTTAACGCTTCTCGGTTCGCCCAACATCTGCTCAAAACGCTGGGTTTACGAACAATACGACACTATGGTGCGGACGAACACGGCTGTTTTGCCGGGTGCCGACGCCGCTGTCATTCGCATTAAAGAAACCCGCCGCGCGATCGCGATGTGTCTCGACGGCAGCGGTAAATTTACCGCCATCAATCCGCGCGAAGGGGCCCGCCTCGCCGTCGCCGAAGCCGCCCGCAACGTTGTCTGCGTCGGTGCCAAGCCGATTGCCGTCACCAATTGCCTTAACTTCGCCTCGCCCGAACGGCCCGAAGTGATGTGGAGCTTTTCCGAGGTCATTGACGGCATAACCGAGGCGTGCTTGGCCTTTGAAACGCCGGTCGTTTCCGGCAACGTCTCGTTTTACAACGAAACCGACGGCAGCGGCATTCTGCCGACGCCCGTCATCGGCATGGTCGGCTTGATCGAAGATACGCGAAAGATCGTTACGCACGGCTTCAAAGCCGATGGCGACATCATCGCCGTACTTGGAGTGACACTCGACGACCTAGCCGCAAGTGAATATGCTCAAAAGATCCTCGGCCTATCTACAACCGAGATCATCGAAAACGGCATCGTCCCGCACGTTGACCTGCTGTTGGAAAAAAGGGTGCAGGACACATGTCTTCGATTGATCGACGAATACCTTATCCGCTCGGCCCACGACTGCTCGGACGGCGGCCTCGCCGTCGCAATTGCTGAAAGCTGTTTTTCATCGCTCGGCCGTGATGCCTTTGGAGCCGAGATAAACATTGTGAACACTGAACTATCCGTTGAAGCGTTGCTTTTCGGCGAAACGCCGTCGCGGATCGTGGTCAGTTTTAAAGCTGAAAATCTGGAGAGAGTTAAGTCGATTGTCGGCGACTGTCCGTTTGAAATTATAGGTAAGGTCGGCGGAGAAATGCTTTCGATCTCAGGTGAAACGAATCTAATAAATTCTTCAGTTGCAACACTCGAGGATGCCTGGAAAAATTCGTTGGAGTCAGCGTTGGGTAGCATTTACTTAGCTGACAGCTAACAGCTTGCATCGAAAATCAAACTTTTAGATTTTCACAAAAGGTATCAGCCCTGGAACCTTTGCCGCAAAATCGTCAAATTCATCTCCGAAAGCGTCCCGCAGCAGCCTTTCTTCGCTCATGGTTCTGATCCTGGTTCCGATTATGAAAATCACGACTGCGATCAACAAAACGAGCCAATAGCTGAAGACGATCCCGGTCGCGACGAGCATTCCGAGCATCGCCGTATAGATCGGGTGCCGGACGATCTGATAAACCCCGCCGGTGACGAGCTTATGATCCTCGATCAGCCTGGCCTGCAGGCTCCATTGTTTTCCAAGCTCTTTGATCGCTGACATCGCCAGCCAAACCGAACCGGTTGCGAGTACAATCGCAAACACTTGCAGCACAATATTTAAGATATATTGACCGTTGATCAGCGGAGATAAAAATGGATCTCGCCGCAGAGCCCAAACAGTGCCGAAACCGGCACCTTGCAAAATAAAGCCGAGCCACGATTTTGGTGCGTAAACTCTGTCCGGTGAGGTTTCCGGTTTTTTTCTGAGTAAAAACGTTCCCGCGAAAACCAACCACAACACGATCACCGTCCCAAACGCCGACAATGTCGTGTAATAATATATTTGTTCCATAATAATCGCGGTTAAAACCCTCGTCGTTTAATTTACGATCCGGGTAATGTTTTGTTCCGCTTCGGTATAGCCATAGAATAGACCTAATGACCGCCGGTATCTATCTCCACATCCCGTTTTGCAAATCGCGATGCTCGTACTGCGATTTTGCGACCGATGTTTATCGCGATTCTGGGGCGGTCGAGCAATATGTCGATGTGTTGTGCAAGGAGATCTATGGTTTCGGCGAAAGTGGCGCCGTGGCTCCCATGCGGGCTTCTGCACAAGACTGCGGAAGTCCGGGCGTCAACAAGGACGCAATACACATCGACACGATCTATTTCGGCGGCGGCACGCCTTCGCTGCTGACCCCTGAACAGGTCGAGCGCATTTTGCATGCCGTAAATGAGAAGTTTGACGTCTCAACAGACGCCGAAATCACTATGGAGATGAACCCGGCAACGGTCACACCGGACACGCTTCGTGGCTTTCGGTCGGCAGGCGTAAATCGAGCAAGCTTTGGCGTCCAGACATTCGACGATCACTTGCTAAAACTGCTCGCTCGCGGTCACGATGCTAACGACGCGAGACGAACGTTTGAAATGCTTCGCAAAAGCGGATTCGATAACGTCAGCTTTGACCTCATTGCCGGTTTGCCGCGTCAGACGCTTGCAGATTGGGGGAAGAATCTTGATGAAGCCATCGGTCTCTCGCCCGTGCATCTGTCGCTTTACTTGTTGGAGATTCACAAGGGAACGCCGCTTGCGGAACAGGTGCGAAGCCTTCGCCAGCCGTCGCCCGACCCGGAACTTGCCGCCGAGATGTACGAAATCATGCTCGATCGCCTCGCCGCTGCCGGGTATGAACAATACGAGATCTCAAACTTCTCGCGGCCCGGCCTTGCATCTCGGCATAATTCTAAATACTGGCTGCTCGATCCCGTCTACGGTTTCGGTGTCTCTGCGCACTCATTTGACGGCCGACAGCGTTACGCGAACGAACGCGACACTGCAAAATATGTCGATCTAATAGAGAGCAACGGCTCAGCGGAAACGATGCGCGAGGATATTGACCTCGCGTCAGAGTTTGTTTTTCTGGGACTTAGGATGGAAAACGGAATTGATCTCGCCGAATATGAAAAACGGTTCGGCGTCCATCTGGTTTTAAAATACAATGCCGATCTCGAACGACTGCAAGAGGCCGGCCTAACTGAAAATATTGGCGAACGACTGCGTCTCACACGCCGCGGCAAACTATTCTCAAATGAGGTTTTCGCGGTGTTTGTTTAGGCTTACGTTCGCGGGTTTGTCAGAACCGCCTTCGAAAGGGGGCAGATTGATCGTTGATCGGATAAGATAGCTCTAACATTCACGCCGCCCGCTCACGCAGGCGGTTCTGACAGCTTCAAATGCGTCCGAGCCTCCCAGATCTCGGGAAAGAATTTTTTCATCAACGTCGTCATCAAATACCCGACGCCTTCCGAACCGCCGGTGCCGCGTTTCATGCCCAACATCCGCTCGACCATCAGCACGTGATGATACCGCCACAGCGAGATACTCGCGTCATGTTCGATCAGCAGGTCCTGCATAATAAAAAGGTCGGTGTGTTTTTCGGGATAGGTCAGAATTTCGACGATCGCCGCGACTTTTTCTTCATGGGTTCCCGCCGCAAAACCTTGTCGACCCAGCATCGCCCAGAACGAATCACCAATCCCCGGAGCGGTAAATCTTTCACTTAGACGCTTATACGCAAACTCGTCGTGTTTGAAAACCTCTAGTATCTTTTCGTCTTTTTGCCCCGAAACAAACTCCAATTCGCGAAACTGCATAGATTGAAATCCGCTCGCCGGATTGAGCTTTTCGCGAAATTCGAGAAATCCGATCTGCGCCATCGTTTCCAGTATGTGTATCTGCGAGACAATGATCTTTTCGATCGCGACGACCGCCCGCAAGCTGTGATTAACGCGAAATGCCCGGCCTTCATTCATCCAGCCGACGGTCGCGTCTATTTCGTGAAGAATTTGTTTGAACCAAAGTTCGTACGTCTGATGGATAGTAATAAAGAGCAGCTCGTCGTGGCTCACCGGCTCCGAAAGCGTCCGCTGGAGCTCGAGCAGCTCAGGAACTTTGAGATATTTGTTGTATGAAAGCGTGGCGTTTTTGCCGTATTCTTGCGCCATAAAATTCGTAAATTTTGCCTGCGAATATGGCTTAATCTTCTGTTATTGACGAATTTATGTCAATTTTTAGCTAAATTCGCCAAATCAACTAAAAATCCCTTGACACGGACGCAAGATTCCGTTAAATTCTCCTTCGTCTATCAACACAAAATGAGTTAAAGGCCCAGAATCTTGTAGTTTAAGATTTGTGTACTTTTGGTTAGATTGAGTGCGACATAGATTTTGACTACTCTAACGTCCGCGGTTTAAATTGCGGTGTTTGGGTGGTTGTGTTTTCTGAATATCGATACGCGTTTTCGCGTTCGGAAGAAGGATTTTGAGCTATTGAAGTTTTAGGAGGAATTACAAAGTGATATCAAAAACTGTCGGCAAGGTCAAGTGGTTTAATAATGCTAAAGGTTACGGTTTTATCGAACAGCCCGGTGAGCAGGATATATTCGTCCATTACAGTGCGATCGACGGAGACGGCTATAAAACCTTGATCCAGGGTCAGGAGGTCGAATTTGAGGTTACGGATGGACCCAAAGGCCCACAAGCGGAAAAAGTGATGAAGGTCGCTTGAACTTTGCAGACCTTAATTAAATAAAAAGCGAACATCCTCGGTGGTGTTCGCTTTTCGTTTATATAAGTTCTTCGCCTTTGGCTTTCAGCGTTCGCCGCCACAATTCGCGGTACGACGTAAATCGGGAGACAAGAGTATTAAAATAATAACGCTGTGCATAGGTCAGATTGCGATTGTCGGCGACACGCTTAATGTTCGAATCAAGCCGTGCCCTCGCCTCGAACGGTGGCCGTTTAGTCGCTCCGTTAAAGTAGATATCGAAATCTATTTTGAGCTTGCGGATACTCTCCTCAAGCAGTGAAAGCTGTTGATCAAGATCGGCAGTTTCTTCCTGTTTGGTCTGAACGTCTCTGAATAATTTGTTTCCAATGAATGCCATTTTGAAGGGATTCCTCGTCGGTGAATCTGGCGCGAGGGAGACGCTAATTTAAATAAAACCTTAAAGCCAAAATATTTCCATTTTATTTTCTGATTTGTCGGTTAAGATATTTGCATGCGATCTGCCAAGGCTGAGGCCCAAAACTCGATCATGCGCAATCTGCCTTCGGTTGATGAACTGCTCCGATCATCGACCGCGCTCGATATGGTCAGTGCGGCGGGCGAACATTTTATGGCGGTTCTTGCACGTAAAGCGATCGAGCTAGTCAGGCAGGAGATAAGTGAAAAGACGGGTCGGGATGCAACGAAAGAAATACTGCTGGCCGACGCGGAAAGCAGGCTTGCATCTCTGAGGACGGCGGACTGGAAATCAGGAATTAACCGCGTGATAAACGCTACCGGCGTGATCATTCACACCAATCTTGGCCGCGCGCGACTGTCCGAAAATGCGAGACGAGCCGTTGATAACGCTTCTGGTTACTGCACATTGGAATACGATCTTGAAACCGGAAAACGCGGGCGTCGGGGTTCGTGGGCCGAGGATTTGATAGTCGAATTGACCCGCGCGGAAGGTGCATTGATCGTCAATAACTGTGCCGCAGCGGCATTTTTTATACTGACCGTTTTCGCATCCGGTGGCGACGTAGTGATCTCACGCGGAGAATTGGTGGAGATCGGCGGCGATTTTCGCGTGCCTGATGTGTTGTCGCAATCCGGCGGGACTTTGCGCGAGGTCGGCACGACAAACCGGACAAAACTTGCCGATTACGAAAAAGCTATAGATAAAAACACGCGGCTGATTCTGCGCGTGCATCCATCAAACTATCGTATTGTCGGTTTTACCGCGACACCGACTGTCTCTGAACTTTCCGCACTCGCACAGAAGCACGGAATTCTGCTTTACGAGGACATCGGCTCCGGTGCGTTGATCGATCTGAGCGAATTTGGATTAGCGGATGAGCCTGTGGTCAGCCGTTCGATTATAGCGGGTGCGGACGTTGTTTCATTTAGCGGTGACAAACTCCTCGGCGGCCCGCAAGCGGGAATAATCGCCGGTCGGCGGGAGATCATTGAGCAACTCCGCTCGCATCCTCTATACCGGGCTTTGCGGGTCGATAAACTCGCCTACGCGGCTCTCGATGCGACGCTCAAGGCCTATAGGCGTGGTACCGCAACCAACGAGATACCTGTCTTGCAAATGCTCTCGTCGAACCGCGAGGAAATTGAGTCTCGCGTCGCGGAGTTTTCCCGATTGTTGAGCGAGAAACTTGGCGAAGATAGTAATTTGCAATTTGAGATGATCGACGGATCATCGGCTATCGGCGGCGGCGCGGCCCCGGCGGTTCAGTTGCAGACTAAACTATTAGCACTTACGCATCAAGAAATCCCGGTTTCGAGACTTGAACAGGTTCTCAGAAACTCAGACCCACCTATTATCACAAGAATAGCAGACAACCGTGTCATCATCGACCTCCGCACTGTTTCTGAAAACGAGGAGACGGAATTATTGGAAATTCTTGGCGGCATTGATTAGATGTTTCGATTTGCCAAAGCCTATGTGGTGGTCTGCCTGGTCAACAGGTCATTGCTGGCAGGACCCGCGACAAGACGCATCACCGCGTGCCCCAGTATCAAAGCCGCAATGTAGGTCGCGGAGTCAGCGAGAATGGGCGCGATGCCGGGAGCGAAGACCATCCACTCCGGAAACGTCGCGGCGTACCAATAATCACGCGGCGGACCTATTACGCCTACAATTCCAATAAATACAACCAGACCACGCCACCCGAACCGGCGGGCCAGCCGCCAGGTGACTAGATATATCGGCGTAAGCGAGATGGTGAGTCCGAGGTAAAAAACGGGCAAAAAGTATGGTGTTGGAGCAAACGGTATGTGCCACCACCCGAGGCTTTCGCAAAGAGAGATCGTCCCAAGACCCAGTAATGATGCAGCTAATCCACCCACCAATGCCCCGACAATGCGTCGAGCAGTAGCCCGGGTGTAGTAGATGACAACGACTAGACCGATCAGGTACAGGCCAGTCATCAAAAGCATCTCTTGCGTTGTCATACGATTCTCCCGCAGCATAATCTTTCGATCAAGATTAGCCGTTTCGCTGAGCGAAATCCTGCATGAAATCGACAAGCGTCTCAACACCTGTCAGCGGGAATGCGTTATAGATCGAGGCTCGGATGCCTCCGACCGAGCGATGGCCTTTTAGGCCGTCAAGCCCGATGGCGGTTGCTTCGCGGCAAAATTGGTCATCAAGTTCATCGGAAACCAAGCGAAATGTAACATTCATCGCCGAGCGAACGTCACCGTTCGCATGTCCCGTATAGTAGCTGTCACTCGAATCGATTGCCTTGTATAGAATTACCGCTTTTTCGGCGTTTCGCCGCTCCATCGCCTCAACGCCGCCCTCGCCTTTGAGCCAATCGCAAACCAGACCAGTCATATATATCGCCCAGGTATTCGGCGTATTGACCATTGATCCGTTTTCCGCGATCGCACGGTAGTCGAGCAGAGAATGAAGACCGGTGGGTATCCGCTCAAGCATATCTTCGCGCATAATCACGATTGCAATGCCGCTCGGGCCGATATTCTTTTGCGCACCAGTATAAATCAGAGCGTATTTCTCGAAGTCGATAGGTTTTGAGAGAATATTCGACGACATGTCACAGACAACTGGAATGCCCCCGGCGTCGATGTCGTATTTGAATTCAACACCCTCTATTGTCTCGTTCGCAACGTAATGGACATATCGCGCGTCAGGGCTGAAATTCAGTTCGGCCTGTTCAGGCAACGACCTATATCCACCTTCCGCCGTCGAGTAAATAACGTTTACATTTCCGCAACGTTTGGCCTCAACGAGAGCCTTGCGGCTCCAGAAACCGGTGGTTACATAATCGGCAGTTTGATCAGCTCCGAGAAAATTGATCGGAATCATCGAAAACTGGAGCGATGCTCCGCCCTGCAAAAAAAGGATCTTGTAATTAGCCGGAACCTGCAAAAGCTCGCGAATTCCTGCTTCGGCCTTAGCAAGGATCGCTTCAAAATGTGTTGAGCGGTGGCTGATCTCCATAACGCTCATTCCGATACCGTTTAGCGAGAGCATTTCATCCCGTGCTCTTTCGAGAACTGGCAGCGGCAACACTGCCGGACCGGCGCTAAAATTGTATATTCTGTTCGTCATCAATTCTCCAAATGCCGGATTCCGACCGTTTTGAATGGTTAAGATACCATAGCGGAATCAGTTTTTGAATCTCGCTCAGTCAGGTATCTTTTCTGTTATGGTCGCATTATTTCAATTTTTCCCGCCGATTGAGTTAGAATATGTTAAAAATATCAAACTCTTATTTGGAGTCTGGCATCTTAGAAACGCCTACACCGGCAGTTTGTTAATCTTCGGAGGAATTTGAATGTTGCGAAAATTTTATTTTTTATTTGTTTTGGCTGGAGTCTTTTTATTTGTCGGGCAGCTTAAAAGTTTTGCTCAGACGGCGCCAGTTAACGGAACGATCGTTCTGGTAAAAGCGGACGGCACTCGAGAACCTGTTGCCGGGGCGTTGATCGAGGTTTATCGAATCGATATTAAATCGGGCTTCCCATCGGCAAAGACTAATAAAAAAGGCGAATTTAGCTTTGCCGGTTTACCGTTTGGAGCGACTTTTGCGTTTTCGTTAAGTGCTCCTAATTGCTCTCCGTCAATCTTTCCGGGTGTAAAGGCCGGTCAGGAAAAGCTTGTCATCACGCTTGTTCCGGGCGATGGAAGTAAATTAACCGAAGATGACGTACGCAAAGGCGCAACTGCAAAAACGCCTACGGCCAACGCTCCTGCCGAAATGACTGCGGAGCAAAAAAAGCAGCAGGCCGAATTTGAGAAAAAGAATGCTGAAATAACCGTAAAAAACGAAAAAATAAAAAATGCCGATGAGATCGCTCGAAAGGCTAATGAGGAAGGTAATGCCGCACTAAAGGCGGAAAATTATGACCTCGCGGTCGCCAAATTTAGCGAGGGCGTCGCCGCTGTGCCTGACTTTATAGGCAGCACGCCGATTCTTTTGAATGGTAAGATCATAGCCCTTAAGTCAAAAGGTTTCAAAACATATAGAGAAGGTGCGACATCGGCGGACGTAGAGGCAAGAAAGGCGAAATACCAGGAAGCGAATAAATCATACGATGACGCGCTTTCCGCTTTTCAGGACGCCCTGACGGTGATCAAAAACGCCGAAGCGTCGACCGACCCCGCCGAGCAAAAAAGGCGCAGCATTCTGAAATCGGATCTATACGCGGCGGCCACCGAGATCCATCGGTTAAAGGCCGTTAGCGGTGTTGATACCACTAAGGCCGCCGACGCTAGTACAGTGATCACCGACTACATTTCGATTGAGACAGATCCGGTGAAAAAGCTTGCCGCTCAAATGACTTTGGGCGACATAATGCGTCTCACGGGTGACTTCGAAAAGGCAGTCGCGGCCTACCGGCTGGTGCTCGAAACAAAGCCGGATCATCCGGAGGCAATGGCCGGTCTTGGCCTGTCGCTTTTTGCCCAAGGCGCCTCCGTCGTGCCCGAGGACAAAGTAAAGGAACAGGAAGGGCTCAATTTCATGCAGAAATATACCGAGATCGCCCCGATTGCATCGACTGATTCCCAAAGCGTAAAAGAGTTAAAAGCAAGTGTGAAGGAAACCGTTGACTATCTGAAAGCACAAAAAATGGCCCCGCAAAAATTGCCGTCATCAGGCAAGAAAAAGCCTTAACCATGCTCGCGAAATAACTCTTGATTGCCGTGCCTGATAAAATCCCGGCACGGCTTTTTTTATGGAAATTTCGATACAAAACATCACTGAAAGCGATCTCGCCGCCGTCATTGATCTAATGCGTGATTTTGCCGAGTACGAAAACCTTTCACTGTATTGCGAGATAACCGAACAGCAGCTCTATGCGGCGATGTTTGGCCCCGAAGCGTTTGTCGAGGGTTTGATCGTTACAGACGGTGCAAGAGCCGTTGCGTATGTTCTCTTTTATCCCAACTTCTCCAGTTTTCGCGGCCAACGCGGGTTACATCTTGAGGACATATACATTCTCGATGAATACCGCCGCCTGAATCTTGGCGAAAAGATGCTGCGCGAGATCGCGCGAATTGCACAGCGCCGGGGCTTGACACGCATTGATTTTCAGGTTCTCGAATGGAATAAACCTGCCGTAAACTTTTATCTCAAACACGGCGCGACGCGAAACGACGACGAACGACATTTCAAATTCGTAGGTCGCGCGTTCGACCGTCTAGCGTTCTAAATTGAGTTCAGAGTGCGCGATTCATCGCGTTCTTTTGTTCACAATTCAGAGTGCACGATTTCGCTCTTTTGTAATCTAAGCCATTATTCTCAGCGCAATATATGGTCCAATATTGAACAAAAAGATGCCGAGCTTGAAGTAAAGCATCCCGGAAAAGCTTAGGGAGTCATACCGCTCAGTACTGATGCCAAACAACCGCTGGCTAAGACCTGCCATCCAGCCGTATGCGGCGGCGTAGAGAAAGAACCATAAAAGCAGCATCGCGTAATTAATCACCGCGCACCACGCAAAAAAATGACGGAGCGTTTCGACAGTCATGTTTCGTTTCCTCCATAAAATCAAATCTAAATTATCATTCAAACTGTTTTCGGAAATCTTCGAATGTGTTTTTGAGCGTCTCGACCTCGCCACGCAAGGTCGCGACTTCTTCTTCCAGTTTTTCGATCCGCTCCGCTCCGACGCTGCCGCGCGGATGCGAGGCCGCTTGAGCCGCCGCGAAAGCCTCGACATCGATCTCGCCCGACAAAAGATGTGCAAACCGAGCCTCTTTTTGACCCGCTAACCGCTCAAGACGCGTGACCAGCGGCTCGTCGCGGCGGGCGAGGCCGTCGAGCGTTTCCTGCACCTCACCTAGTCCAGAAAAGTTATACAGCCGCTCGGTCCGCGTCCTCAACTCGCCTAGCGTCTGCGGCCCGCGAAGCAGCAGCACAGCAATTATCGCTACTTCCGGCGGCTCAAGTTCATAGACGCTCGGCAGCATATGCTTGTACTTCGGCACGCGGCTCGTGCTGCCGTAAAACACATAGACGAGATTGCGGTCACGCAAAACTTCGAGTGCGTACGTAACGGTCGTTTCGTCATAGGTGACTACGGGGTCGCGATTGCTTTTCTGATTGCAGGCGTTAACAAGCGCATTCAGCGTCAGCGGGTAATACTCCGGCGTCGTGAGCTGCTTTTCGACCAGCGCGCCGACGATCCGTGCTTCCGTTTCATTTAATTTTTCGGGCATAAATCTTTGTCTGTTTTATCGTTTAATAATAGTAATTTACAATCTACAACATGGATATCCTAGTCGCACGCACCGACGAAGAGATCGGACACGCTCACGAGCGCCTCGCGGGCGCGGCTCGTGTGGGTTGCGACACCGAAACCTCCGGCCTCAGTGTCCGTCACGGCCGGCTTTTTTCCGTCCAGTTTTCCGACGGCGAATTCAACGTTCTCGTACCTATTAGCGAAGGGATACCGTTGGGCAAGCTTGCAGCGATCCTCGAAGATCGGGCGATCATCAAGATATTTCATAACGCAAAATTTGACCTCGATTTCCTCGGCGAAAACGGCTACGGTGTTGCAAATATCTACGATACTATGATCGCCGAACGTGTCCTGACCCGAGGTGCCAACCAATCCGCGTCGCTGGCCGAGACGCTTTACCGCTACTTCGCCGTTGACCTCGACAAATCGCAGCGGACAAAATTCCATAAAAAATGGAACGGCATTTGGACCTACGAACTCGTTGACTATGCTCTCTCTGACGTCATTCACTTGCCGCAGCTTATGGATGAACAGAACGCCTGGCTCGAAAAACTGGGGCTGACAAGTGAGTTCGAACGTCAGCTACAAAAGATATTTGTCGCCAATAAGTCAGAACCGCCTGCGTAAGTGGGCGGCAAGCACATTACACAGAAAACGGCCTTGTTCTGAAAGTTCACGCCGCCGCTCACGCAGGCGGTTCTGACAAATTATTTACCACCGGTGATATGCTGGATGACCTTCTTTGACAGCTACAAACGTCCCTCGGCATGTCGCACAAACCTTGTGATTTGCAATAAGTTCCGCCTCGACTGTTGCACGGTCTTCACGCGATTCGACAACATGAGCCCGCAATTTGATCGTGACATCGCTCGGTGTCGGACGAAGCAGTTTGATGTGAAAATCCGCTGTGACTGTGCAATCCGGTTTGTCCTTGTTGTCGCGTTTCATCATGAAATACGCGGCCGTCCAATTGGAATGGCAATCGAGCAAAGCACCGATTATGCCTCCGTTCAACATACCCGGAAACGCCTGGTGATGCGGCTCGGCGTGCCAATCGGCGATCACCTCGTCGCCATTGGGGAAACTATTGATGTGCAGCCCTTTATCATTCGCCGGCCCACAGCCGAAGCATATGCTCGCGGGGGAATATTTCTCTTGTAGGGATTTTTCGTTCATAAATCAAGATTCGCATTAGTATTTTCAATAATCAACTCAAGCGATGCCTGCGGAAGTTTGCTCTTTTCGGCAAAAATATCATAAATTTAATCCGCCGCAAGTTTTCCAAAAAATATGGGTTCGGCTTTTCAGCAATCGAAACGCACTTTCCTCGACATGAACGGCTATCAGTGGACGGTTATCCTTGCCGCCTGGCTCGGCTGGGGCTTCGACATTTTTGACAGCCTGTTGATGAACTATGTTGCGCCGAACGCCGTGCCGACCTTGCTGGGAATTACAATCGGCTCTGCGGAGGCGCAAAGTGCGACGCTGCGATGGACCGGTATCCTTACCTCGGTCCTGCTGATCGGCTGGTGCGTCGGCGGCATCGTGTTCGGCAAGGTCTGCGACCGCATCGGCCGTACAAAAACGCTCCTGCTGACGATGCTGTTGTATTCGCTTGGCACGGCGGCTTGCGCTTTCGCGCCGAATATCTGGGTGCTGCTAATTTTCCGGATCGTTTCCAGTCTCGGTATCGGCGGCGAATGGGCGGCGGGGGCGGCGATGGTCGCCGAGGTCGTGCCCGAAAAACGACGTGTCGAGGCCGGTGCGCTACTCTACACCGCGTCACCGTTCGGCCTGTTTCTCGCGACTTTTGTCACATATCAGGTTACAGGTGTGTATTTTACGGATGCGAGCGTCTCGTGGCGGTATGTGTTTCTTTTCGGGCTGATCCCGGCTGCCGTTGCGTTCCTCGTTCGGCTGTTTATTAAAGAGCCCGAACGTTGGAAGAAGGTTGCCCACGAACACCGAGCAAAGATCTCGGAGCTTTTCTCGACTAAGTACCTCCCCCTGACGATCAGTGGCTTTTGCGTCGCGGTCACGGCGTTGATCACATGGTGGAGTGGCAACGCATTTATCCCGGTGGTCGCCAAAGGCCTGGCTCAGCGTGAGTGGACCGCGTTGACTGCCGCGGGTGTCACAGGCCTGCCGTCAATGGAAATAATGGGGCAGCAGTGGATCAGAACGGCGACAAACACCTTTAATCTAGGCGGACTGATCGGCACATTGCTGATAATACCCGCAGCCAAGCTACTCGGCCGTAAGAAGATGTTCTTCATATATTTTCTTGGCTCAGCCGTATCTCTGCTCGCCGCCTTTGGTTTGGATATCGAGCCGCACACGCGGCTTTATATGTATTTTCCTATCGGATTGACAACTTACGGCATCTTCGGCGCCTTTACGTTCTATCTGCCCGAGCTTTTTCCGACGCGGCTCCGCGGAACCGGGTCCGGCTTTACATATAACATCGGCCGACTGATCGCGGCGTTCGGACCTTTCATGGTCGGCAGTATCGCCGCCGCCGGTGCAAATGCGCTCGACAGCGCGATGTATGTGCTGTTTTGGGTCGGGGCAGTGCCGATCGTCGGCCTTTTGACGCTGCCGTTTGTGATCGAAACGCGGGGTAAAATGCTGGAAGATTAATGTTTGGCGAGCGGAACCTTGTCGAGTGTCTTTGTAGTATGATCGATCACGCTCATCACCGGCTCGCGGTACTCGTCGAGCTGCCCGGTCGTCTGCGGCGAGATTTGCGGCTGCGCCGTGATATTAACTGGGTTGTTCCACCCTTTGAGTTTCGCATCGATCAATTTGGGCACTTGCCTTATCAACGTGAAACCAATACCGAAGATCGTAAGTAGATAGACAAAAATGAGGGCGGTGACGGCGTCCGTCTTAACACCATTTCCCAGCAGCACAGCAACGAGACCGATCAAGATTCCAAGCCCGAACACCACGACCACTGCCAGCGTCCTCAGGATATTGTTGAGCATCTGGTCCGGCGTCCCATCCTTATCAACGCCCTTCGCCAGACATTGGCCGCAGCTATTGCAGTATTTTAGGCCTTCGCTGACCGTTCTTCCGCATGTCGGACAGTACATAATTATTTGAGCTTGATCTTTTCATCAAGCCAATTTGTGAGATCGTCGATCGCCTCGACGTGAATTGGCCGCCCGCGCCACGCCTTGATCGTAAAGATTATAAGCATCACGGTCGTGACCGCAGTAAAGATGAAGCCGCCGATCCGGGCCACATTCGCAAAATTACCCACGATGCCGAGAATTGTACTGATTATGAAGATTCCGATGTGTGCCGCAAGTCCCTGTGCGGCGTGAAAACGCACCTTTGTCTCGTGTTTTGGCACAAAGAGCAGTTCAACGACGCCGGCCACCATGCCGATCAAAAATGGCATATACGGCAGCGCGACCATGATATTTTCGGGCAGGCCGATCTTGTCAACCTTACGCTTCCGCGAGTTATCTACGCTTGCAAAAGCAGCCGGTTGATAAGTCGACGGCACATACTGGCCGTTGTAAGGTGCGGAATAAGACGGTATATCTGGTGCGGCAAACCTGCGGGTCTGCTCCTCGCCTTGATCCACTTGCGGAAATGTGCGCGTTTCAGCTCCCGAGTATCCAAGCGTCTGAGTAATTTGTGCGTCGGCCACGGCCTTAGCCTTTTCCGGAAAATCCGGATCAAGGGGATTGGTATCGTACTTAGTCGGCATCTCTAGCCTAATTTTACGACATGGTTACTTGTTTGGTTCAATGAATTTTCGACGCCTATTGCCGGGGAAAATTCGGGAGCGGTATTACTCGGAGAACGACGACGCGAACGAATCGCTTTTTTAATTGAAGAATAAACCCATGAAAGCCCAAAAGAACCATCGCCGAAAATCACTCTTAGCACGGCAATTCCCGTACGCGGCGCTCTTAGAAAGCCTTTTGAAACGACCACGTATTCGCTTTCCCACCAGGACGGAACGAATTTCGATTTAAAGCATCTCAGTCCCTCAACATTATATATGGATTTCAAACTTCGCTTCGTCAGATCGAGTACACGGGCCAATATGTATCCACCAGATGTTATATCGTCGCCACCGGTTTCCGACAGAGGTATCGTTCCGAGAGTGGCTAAGAGAGCACCCTCCGCCGCCAACCCTCTAAGTGCCTCAAAAACAATAAGATCAGCGGTTCCGGTGGGAGCATCCGCCCTCTTGAGAACATCCTCCAGATACCATCCGTCGCGTGCCGGGATTGGACATGCCGCGAGTAGACCAACCAATAAACCCTCGGTATTGCGCGCGGCAAAATACCTTTTTGCATTGGCATTTTCAAACGGAGCTAACTGAAAAAGCCAGCCAAACTCGAGCCCGGCAGGCCGTCCGTCCATCCAGTTTTCACACAGTTCTCCAACCTCGCCTCGAAAGTCTGCCGTAATGTCCGACACGGATTCGACAACTATTCCTGCGCGCCTCGCACGATTCAGCCCCAAACGCAGGCCTTTGGCCGAGTTTCCCCGTGGATTCCAATTCTGCAAATCAAAATATGGGGAAGTGCCGATCTTATGGATTCTGACGTCCTGGGTTGAGACAGCACGAGCAAAACGTTCGCTCGTGGGCACAAAAACCGCCAATTTCCGATTTTCGCGAGCGTGGCTAATGAAATTCTCGGTTATTTGATAGAGATTTTCGTCATCAGCCAACGGCTCACCCGTGACCAGCCAAACGTTGCCGCGTTCGATGTAGGAGACGGCACCGCGGAGCCACCGGTCACGCCAGACCTGGCTATGCTCCGATACCGCGACATATGTGTGCTCATTGTAGCCGTAAAGCATTCGCAGACTAGCGAGGTCACGCTCGTCGTCCCGAGCGTAAATGGTAAGCCACGTCTTAGGCGCCGAACGGCGCCATGCTAAATAAAAGGTACTGGCACTGGCACCCGCGCAAACTATAATTTCTGAAACGGCCAGGAAAGTAAACATAATATTTCTTCACTTGCTATTGTTAAGATGCTCAGTAGAGCTATACGGAGTACCAGAAAATGCAAATTTGCAGAAATCGAATATCTATATTTATCTAAATAAAAGAGGTTTTTAAATTACTACGCATCAAGAATAGTTTCAATTCCTAATTCGTGCAACTGCGCGTCGTCCACTTCGCCCGGCGAATCCATCATCAGATCCTGCGCCGAAGCCGTTTTCGGGAACGCCATTACGTCGCGGATGTTTTCGGTTCCGCAGAGGATCATGCAGGTGCGCTCGATCCCGGCGGCAAAACCACCATGCGGCGGCGTGCCGTATTCGAGCGCATCGAGAAAAAACCCGAATCGCTCACGAGCTTTTTCCACCGTCAAGCCGAGAGCTTTGAAGTTTAGAGCTTGTATTTCTTTCTGATGAATTCGGATCGAACCACCGGCGCATTCGTATCCGTTGATGACGGCGTCGTATGCCTTCGCCCTTACCTTTCCAAGCAGATGATGCTCCGACTCGTTCTCGATCGCTCGTTTGAAAAGCTCTAAGTCCTCGTCCATTGGCGACGTAAACGGATGATGCGCTGCATCATAACGGTCGGACTCTTCGTCGTGCTCGAACATCGGAAATTCGGTTACGATCAGCGGCTTGTACGCTTTCCGGTCGATCAGATCTTCGCGTTTTGCGACCTCGATACGTAATGCTCCTAAAGAAGCCGCGACAACCGATTTACGCCCGGCAATGATCAAAACAGCATCGCCTTTTTCGGCTCCGGCGGTTGACGCGAGCTCGGCGATTTTTTCTTGGCCTAAAACCTTGAGCAGCGACGATGTCGTCTCGTCCGCACCTAGCTTTATCCACGCCAAGGCTCCCGCTCCATAACGTTTTACAAATTCCTGCAGCTCATCGAGCTGTTTTCTTGAATAGTCGGCTTTGCTGCGAACGACAATACACTTGATCTCGCCATTAGTTTCAAGTGTCGTCACAAACGGCGCAAAATTGGTGTCGCGCAGATTGTCGCTCAGATCGACGAGTTCCATCTCAAATCGCAGATCGGGCTTGTCCGAACCGTATCGACGTATCGCCTCGGCACACGTCATCCGAGGCCACTGTGCGGGCAGATCGACGCCGATCAGCTTGAACACATGCCCAAACATTCCCTCGATCTCGCGGTACGCCATCGCCTGGTTCGCAAATGACATCTCCATGTCGAGCTGAGTAAATTCGGGCTGGCGGTCGGCCCTGAGGTCCTCGTCGCGAAAGCAGCGTGCGATCTGGTAATATTTGTCAAAACCGGAGATCATCGTCAACTGTTTTAAAATCTGCGGCGACTGCGGCAGGGCAAAAAATTTGCCCGTATGAATACGCGACGGCACAATAAAATCGCGCGCTCCTTCGGGCGTCGATTTCAGCAGAATGGGCGTCTCTATCTCTATAAAACCGCGAGTATCAAAGTATTCACGTATTTTCGCGACCGCCTTCGCACGCATACGGATATTGTGCTGCAATTGCGGTCGCCGCAGATCGAGATAGCGATATTTGAGCCGCGTCGATTCGTCCGCCAGATTCTCCGAGCCCGCGACTTCCAATTGAAACGGAGGCACCTTGGCGTCGTTCAACACCAAAATCTCAGAAACCTTGACCTCGATATCACCGGTAGCGAGCTTTGCGTTATGCGATCCTTCTGCCCGCGCGATAACCTCGCCTTTAACGGCAACGACAAATTCGCCGCGTAAGTTTTTCGCCTTAGCGTGTGCACTCGGCGCCGTCTCTTCGCTCACAACCACCTGCGTCAGCCCGTCGCGGTCACGCAAATCGATAAACGTAACGACGCCAAAATCACGCTTCTTAGCAACCCACCCCATCAGCACAACCTGCTTGCCAACATCGGCATCGCGAAGCTCACCACATGTGTGCGTCCGTTCCAAATTTCCTAAAACATCCAACATAAGATTGCTTACCCACTAAATACACGAAAAACACGAAAATAAGCATTTCTTTTTCGTTTGTTTCGTGTATTTCGTGGGCATAAATTCTCAAAATAAAAAACGCCTTCCAGTTTGCGACAAACGAAAGGCGGCACAAAAACTAAAAGTAAAACCGAGCAAAATAATACAGTATCGGTGCGCCGAAAAGCAAACTATCCAATCTGTCGAGCAGGCCGCCGTGGCCGGGAAGTATGCTTGCCGCGTCCTTTGTTTTCGAGCCGCGTTTCATCGCACTCTCGGTTAGGTCGCCCAATACGCCAAACGTCGCAATAACAATCGCCAGCGGTATTGAGATCTGATAAGGCAGCTCGTGAAAGAACCAGGCCGTTGCAATCACTGCTAATGCCGCCGCCGCCAGAAGCCCGCCAATAAGGCCTTCGACAGTCTTGCCGGGCGAAATAACCGGAGCAAGTTTATGCTTGCCAAACGCACGTCCGGCAAAATACGCCCCGATATCCGACCCGAATATTACAAGGAAAAAGTAAGCGAGCAAATGCGTAGACAGATTTGGCACATTCCCAAATCCGGTGCGCGTCGCAACCAGGAATCCGCCCAAAAACGCAACATAAATCACGCCCAATATCGTCACGCCAACGCCGGTCAACATCTTGGAAAAATCTTGTTTGAAACGAAACGTCTGTGAAATGAGAACGACAATTACAAACAACGCAAACGTCGCGATTATCAGATCGGGGGCCTTGGCCGGTGCGTCGAAAACAAACCCGACAAACAACGCCGCCGCACCGAGATAGCCTATGCCCGCATCCGCTTTGAGGGTGAGTTTTTTTGACAATGAATAAAATTCAAACAACCCCGCCGCTAGAGCAAACGCCGCGATCGCAACAAACAGCCATACCGTCACCGGATACCACGACGGCAGGATGATCGCCGCAATGATGAGCGGCAGAGCAGCGGCGGCTGTAAGTATTCTCGTTTTCATAGCATTTTCTTTACTGATAAAACAATATTACAGGGATAAAGAGGATGAAAGGGATTGCCGAAATCTTTGATTTGCTTTAATCCAACTTATCCCAATTATCCCTGTAAATTTCTTCTCATTTTACCCCGCCAAAGCGTCTATCACGTTTTTGATAATCCAGTATCGCCTCAAAAATCTGCGGTCGCCTGAAATCCGGAAAAAACGTCGGCGTCACGTATATCTCGCTGTAAGCGATCTGCCAAAGCAGAAAGTTCGAAATGCGAAATTCGCCGCTCGTTCGGATCATCAGATCGACCTCCGGCAAGCCGTGTGTATAAAGGTTTCGCTCGATGTCCTCTTCCGTTATCTGCTCGGGTTTGTCACCAACTGATTGGCGGAATTCCGCCGCCCGTCGGCACGCCTCAAGTATCTCGGCCCGCCCGCCGTAATTCAGCGCGACGCTCATAACCATGCCTGTATTTGCGGCGGTTTTAGCGGTCGCGGCGGCAAGCTCTGCCTGCACATCCGGTGCGAGGCCCGCGATGTTGCCGATCGCCTGAAAGCGAATATTGTTGCCGTGAACTTCCGCCAGCTCGCGTCGGAGCACACGTTTCAGCATCTGCATCAGACCCGAGACCTCAGTCTTTGGCCGCTTCCAATTCTCAGTCGAGAATGCATAAAGCGTAATAGCCTTGATCTCGAGCCGAGCGCAAGTATCAATGATAGCCCGGACCGATTCGGCTCCGGCCCGGTGGCCAAAAATTCGCGGCTTTCCCTGCCGTTTTGCCCAGCGACCGTTGCCGTCCATTATTACGGCAATGTGACTGGGAATACGCGCCGGATCAATAGCGGCCAAAAGCTTGACTTCGGTCGAATTCGGCTTAATTATCCCTGCAAAATTCTCGTACATCTAATAATTTACAGGGATAAAAGGGATGGATGGGATAAAGAATAAACCAATAACATCCATTTTATCCCCTCTATCTCTGTAATTTCCTCTCTTTGGCTGAGACGATCGCGTCTCGATTGACCGGTCCGTAGATATGCGGATATATCTCGCTATTCGTTGACGGTTCGTTCACCGTCCGCGACATTAACTTGTCCGTATCGATCTCCAAAACAATTACGCGTTCCGCTCCGCTGTAATATCTCGCGATGACTGCATCGAGCTGCCCTGCAAAGCTGCAATGAATAAAGCCTTCTGTTCCGAGGCTGGCGTGCCTGTAAAGATCGCTGTCGAAAGCCGCCCACGCATCCGGTAAAACTATGTGGTAAATAAGCATCGATACTTTGTCCGCTAAACACGCAAAATATGCGAAAAAAAGAAAGTCCCACATCACTCGGTAAAATACTCGATTGGACGCAGCTAAGTTGTCTTATTTCGCGTATTTCGCGGTCAAATTCCTTTCATTCGTAATCGACCCGCAACAGCGTCAAACCCTGGGCCGGAGCGGTTTTACCGGCCAGGTCGCGGTTGCCTGTGACGATTGCCGTCTGAATTGTATCAGAATCTTTTTCGCCCCGCCCAACCTCGAGCATCGTGCCGACGATTGACCGCACCATGTACCGCAGGAAGCCATGAGCCGAGATGCGAAATTCGATCAATGAGCCTCGGGCCCGGTCGTCCCAATGCGATTCAACGGAGAAATCGGTCACGTTGCGCACGCGGTTATCGCCGTCCACCTGTGCCGAAGAAAATCCTGTCCAATCATGCTCACCCAGGAAGAGGCGTGCCGTCTCGTTCATCCTGCCGACATCCAGCGGACGAGCCTCATGATGGGCAAATCGCCGCCAAAACGGTGATATGACCGGGGCATTAACGACTCGATAAACATACGTTTTCATTTTCGCTGAAAACCGGGCGTGAAATTCGTCCGGCGCCTTTTCGGCCTTCATAATGCGGATGTCGCGCCAGAGATTGCCGTTGATCGCGTGTTTAAGTTTCTCCGGCGTGAACTTTGCCGTCGGTAAATGCACATTCGCAACCT
>JAYVER010000028.1:0-6602 GCA_043748725.1 Chloracidobacterium sp.
GTCTGAAATCGCACGCGGGCTTGACGTTTTTGAGCTGACCCCGACGGAGAAGCTTTCTCAAAACGAGATCGATGCCGCGAAAGCGGTGCAGGTGTCTGAGCTAAACGTGCAAAACCAGCAGAAAATTGAATGGCCCCGACAATTGGTCGTGGCCAAGGCGTACATCGATCAGCTAGAGCGTTCCGGAGGCTTGCCGTCTAACCAGATAGCAGACCTGCGGCAGGCGATCAAAAAAGGAGAGAGCAGCGAAAAAGAGCGAGGAAAACTCAAAAACCTCGCACCGTCTTTAGAGAAAAGCGCCAGCCTGACGAAGAATGCAGCAGACACAGCCAGACTCCAAGCCCTGGCTGAGATCCTGCGGCGGCCCGCACTTTGATATAGGAGATTCACCACAGAGACAAAAAGGGCACAGATAAATAAATCTTAGATTTGCTTTGTGTTCTCTGTGTTCTCTGTGACTCTGTGGTGAATTATCTTAGTTTATAAACGCCGGTTGCCAAGCGCTCCGCAAATCCCTCATCAACCAATTCGTGATTTGCCTTGCCGGATTCCCAACGGGGAAACCCAAATTTACCTGAAAGGCCACCGAGCAGCGTCATGCCGCACATTTCGAGATAGCAGCGGGCGAGTTCGTGGATGGCCTCGTCACGCGGCATTTTTATTTCCATTTCTTCGGGAAAGCGGGCCTCGGCCAGCGTCCATATGTACGTAAATTTCGGAATATAAACGACCTCTTGTGGGACGACCTTCATGCGTTTTTGCAGTTCGTCCATGGCCTTGGTCAGGTCGGCTTTGTTTGCAAAACCGCATTCGGTACGCAGATCGCTTGTGCCCATTTCCCACTCTTTGCGGAGTACTTTAAGAACTCGTTGGGCGTTTGTTGAAAGTATTCCCGATTCACCTTTTCGCGAGCAGCCCCAGATCGAGTTGAAAAAGGGAATCATTCTCCGAGCGAGAAACATTGAATTGCCCTTAACCAACTTAGCGTAATAGACTTTGCTGCGGGCGATAACCTCGTCTTTTAGGACCCACGCGCGGCTTGCTTCGAAATCCTTTTGCACGTTGCGCGGCATATGGGCGTCGCGGCGGCCGCAGACGGCGATGTAAACGGAGGGCAGATCTTTGCGGGCATCGGTCAGGCCGAGGCTGAAGCCGAGTTCCTCGACCATTGCCTCGACCTCTTCGGCTGAATCAACCTTCAGCGACTCTTCACGCCGCCATTTGCGGTCGCGGTATTGCTCGATCTCATCGGGAAGCTCACGCATAAGAAGTTAACCGCAGATTAACGCAGACGGACGCGGATAAGAAATGATAGATAAAAAGAAAAAGGCGAGCAATGCGGCATTGCTCGTCAAGAGAATCTTTCCCATACCATTAAAAGTAATGAATTTCTAATCTGTGTTCATCGGCGTTTATCTGCGGTTAATTATCTTACCTCGGGTTCAGTTGGGACGGGGCCGCCGCTTGTACGGTTATCGTCGAACCTTTCATCAACTGAATATCGCTGCTGCCCTGAATGGCGACCGAACCCGCTCCGCCTCCGGCCCCGATAATGGCGCCGATCACCGCACCTTTGCCGCCGCCGGCAATGGCACCAATGACGGCACCGACTCCGGCACCAATGCCACCGCGTTTAGCTGTTTGATTGGTTTGGTTGTCACCCCTGACTGTTCCCTCGTTATCAACCTGTACGACTTTGCCGGTCACGTCCGTTATGCCTCTTAACGAAGCTGCGAAATCATACGTTTGTCCATTTCGAAGCGTTATCTTTTCGAAATTAAATGTAATATTCGAGCGTCCCGTTATCTTGCCCGAACGGTTAATGCCCGACACATAACCCTCGACAGTTGCCCCGCGAAATTCGTCGGGAGATTGCACGGTCATCCTAAATCGGTCGTTATTTTGCGAGACCTTAGTGTTGATCTCATTTTCCAGAATGCCCGTCATCGTGGTGCCGTTTTGGACAACATAATTGCCCGGACGCACCTGCACGGTACTCGGCAAACGGCCGTATTGGCCGTTGTTTTGGCCGTTGTTTTGTCCGCCGTACTGGCCGTTAGTCTGGCCGATCGGCGTTTGGTCGTTATCCGAATAACCGCCGTTCGGGCTGCTATTCGAATTGCTATTCGAACTGCCGTTCGGGTTGCCATTGGAATTGCCACCTGAATTATTGTTGTTGACGTTTTGGTCGATGCCGAGCCGGGCAACCGCGTCGGTTTTGTTATAGACGCTTTCGGCAAAGACGGTCTGGTTGAGATAGTTCGTCGTGATCCGCCGCGAGACCTTCATGCCCTGGCCGTTGCCGGTCGATGTAAATGTAATCGTGTAGTCAGTCTCGCCTCCGAGGCTCGATACCGTCATAATTTGACCGTTAAGCGTAGCTCGAAGCCGGACGTTTTTGCCGGTCGCAGATTTTTCAACGGTGTCGCGTCCGTCGGCGGTGAATATCACCGGCGAAGCATTTGACGTTGCCAGCGTGACCTGATTTCCGCGAATATCGATCGCGATCTGTTCGGGAGCATCCAGCTTGTCCTTGAGGTCTTGACGCTGATCGCTCGCGACGTTGGTATTGGAAATGATATCGTCTATGCTCTCGCTCCTTGTACGGTCGAGGTCGTAGGTACCCGACAGCCCGACACTGGACTTATTATTTTGAACGGGTTGATCGTTGGCAGGGTAGTCATTAACGCCCTGTGGCTGTCCATTGTTGTTCCAGTTATTGGTGAGACCGTAATTTGCGGCAAGACGATCAAGCTGTTTCCTAACTCCGTTCCAATCGTCGTTGACACGTCCGTTTTGCGGATTTGTCCTCAGAAATTCGTCAATGCGGCGGGCAGAGTCGACAATCGGTTTGACATCGTCCCGATTTTCGCGCTTTCGGTCAAAGTTGTCTTGAAAGTGCAGCACATTGTCGCGCATGTCACGGATCTCATCCGAAATATCCGAAACCCGGCCGTTATTAGCCGAACTGCTCCGCATCTGATCGCGCAGATTGTATTCAAAATCGTCGAGTTTTGAATTTAAGCTCCTAACCGCATCGCGTACCTCGCGGTCGTTACGCTTTTGCGCATCGGCGAGTCCCGCCGTGCCGAAAATAAATGCCGCGATCATCGTAAAAGCGGTCATCGAGTTTATAAATCTATTCATAATTGCCATCCTTTAATGTCAGCGATTCGGGCGCAACCTAGCCCCGCTGCATTAAGAAGCATTTTTCGTGCCAATGGTTGTTTGCGATGCACTGGCGTAGGGCAAATATGTGCTATCATCGCGGATGAAAACGAGAGGGGCTATCATGTCAGGAACAACCTATTACGGAAGCGTACAATATGCCGGCGACGATTTTTTTATTGGCACGCCGCCCAGCGGACATGCCCAAGTTATTGATACAAAAGGCGATAGACACGCTGCCCTGACGCCGGTCGAGATGCTGCTCGTCGCGGTCGCGGGTTGCACCGCCGCCGATGTGATCTCGATCCTGCTCAAAAAAAGGCAGGATGTGACCGATTACAAAGTAGAAATAACCGGTGAGCGGGCTGAGGAGCATCCGAGGAAATTCACCAGCTTTCACATCAACCATATCGTGCATGGACGCGGCGTTTCGGAAAAAGCCTTGTCGGACGCGATTGAGCTTTCCGATACTAAATACTGCTCCGTCGCGGCAACTGTCCGCCCGACGGCCAAAATTACTACAAGTTATGAGATCATAGACGTTCCATAAAGTTGAGGTGCGAGATGAAAAGAAAAATACTTCTTATCCTATGTTTCACAATTGCTGCTGCCGTTGGGTTAAATGCCCAAGAAGTCGATATTGCGGCACGCAATGCGCGTTGGAAGGAATTTAACAAAAATAATTTTGAAAAATTCAATTTTGCTAAAATCAAACTTGCGACGAATCGTTTAGCGAGTCTCAAAGAAGACGAGAATGCGGACGATTTTGCGCTGCTTCGCGGCGTGGTCTTTGGCAAGCACGGGCGCGTTTTCAAGGAGCGCTCGATCCAGGAATATCTGGAAAAACAGCCCTGGTACAAACCGAGCAATTCATTTAGCAATGCCATGTTGACGCCGCTTGAGCGCGTCAATCTTGATCTGATCCGCATCACCGAAGCTGAAAGACATCCTTTTGTCGAACCGGGCGATATGCGTGTCTGGCGGACAAAACTGATCGCTGACGACAATCTCCGCGATTATACCGGGGCCGAATTGACAATACTTATCGCGGAGATCGAGGCCATTCACGGAAAGCCCTTTAGCGAAGAATGGCTCCAGAAATATTTCAATGAGCGATATTGGTACAAAACAAATCCGGCTTACGATGCGGCCACTTTGACCGATAACGAGCGGAAAAATATCTCTCGCCTAATCACTGAAAAGGACAAGAACCATAAAACGGCTATCTCGATCGGCGATATGGACAATTTTCAGAGGGTCGCGCTGACCGAGGACAAGCTCGCCGGTTTGAGCCTGCTCGAGCTGCGAATACTTCGCGAGGAATTTTATGCCCGCCACGGCAAAAAATTTGACGCTCCGGGTATCCGCGATTACTTCAACTGGCGCGACTGGTACAAACCCGCGAAATACCAGAAATCTGTCAAGCTCAATACGATAGAGCAGGCAAATGTCGATCTGCTCGCGGCGTACGAGTCCCGGCTCCGCGAAAAACTCGCGACCGAGCTGGTAACCGACGAAACGCTCGGAACTCTTTTTGCCGAGGATCTGCGGGTTCTTCGCAACGAGGTCTATGCCCGGCACGGCCGTATTTTCAAGGACGCAAAGCTCCAGAAGTATTTCGAATCGCAGTCCTGGTACAAGCCGAATCCCGATTTTAAGGACGATCAACTCGGCCAGATCGAGGTCGCAAACCTCGCCAAAATAAAAGCAGCCGAGGAAACGGCCACGAGCAAATTCTCGGAAGCCGAAGGCTGATAAAGCTTGCCTTTGTTTCCGCGTGCCGGAAACACTCAAATTTACAGTAGAGCCGATGAATGCAGGCCCGAGCCTAAGGTACCCCCGTGTTCGTTTGTAATAATTACCTTTATCTTGACGCAAATGGCGTTTGGAAATGTGAAATGTACGTTTGGAAATGACCTGCACCCCTAAAATTAGACCAGGAGGAGAGCAAGAATCAAATAGAATGAAAAAAGGAGATTCTTGTAATGAAAAAGGCATATACTGACGAGCAGGTGGTAGGGATAATGCGTGGATATGAGGCGAGCGGTGTGACGGTGAAGGGATATTGCCGGACGAAGGGGATCCACGAGACGACATTTTACGCTTGGGAAAAGCGGTTTGGGACGATGGAGGTGGAAGAGGTTCGGCAGTTGAGGACACTGACGGCGGAGAATGCGAGATTAAAGCGTCTGCTGGCGGAGCAGGACATGGAGATCGACCTTATGAAGGAAGTTCTAAAAAAAAGTGGTAGAGGTTGCCGAACGGCGCTAGGCGGAGCGGTATTTCTTGCCAACAATACTCCGTAGTGCTATTGTTTCGTTGAATCCATTCCACCCATGAACACTCTTTTCTACGGCGATAATCTGAACATCCTGCGGCGGTATATCAAGGACGAGTCGGTCGGCGAGGCTCTCGAACCGTCGGTCGATCTTGTTTATCTCGCCATTTATCGTAAATCGTTTCAAGGGGGCACCGGACTTCTTTTAGTTATCGCTATTGATCTCGTCCGGTCATAAATTTGCCTGCGTTGGCGGCACAGCCTGATTAGGGTGACGACATGAAAAATAAATCAATTCTAAGAACGATGAGCCTCATCTTCCTTTGGATAATTCCTCTCCCTTTCCTCTCCGCCGCGTATCAACCCGGACACCTTGTGACGTACGGTCTCGCGGGGGGATTGCAGGCATGCTTGATCTGCGCCGCGGGCTTGGCACTCACGCGTCGTGAAAAAACGCCGGAAAACGGTAAAACGGTGGTGCTCATAGCCGCCGGACTACTCCTTTTCAGTTGGGCTGTTGTGTCGCTTGCCCTGAATATGGGTCCACCTCCGGAGGGGCAGCAATGGCTGTCGACTTTGCCGGATCAGAATGTGCGTTATATGGCACTTGTCCTCGGCTCGTTGATCTGCTTCGGGGGGTTCACTATCCTGGCAGCGCAATTATGCCGCGAAGGCCGCATTGTATTCGCATCACTCGGGTTTGCAAGCATTGTTATATCGACCGTGTTGTTCGTTCTTCATTTCCTGATCTTTTCAGCCCTCCTAAACGCTCGCTTTGTGCAGGAACTTGCGTCGGGAATCTCGCCGGGATGGTGGGAGACGGTTACATCAGCTCTTTCATTTGTCCGGCATGTTTTTCGGAATGGTGCTCACCTGGGCTCAATATTCTTCCTTGTAGAACTCTGGCGAAGCGGACGGGTTAGCCGTACCGCCGGTATCACGGTGGCTGCTGTTATTACACTTCTGACCATCGTCGGCGGCAATCTTATACAACTGCCGCCAGCCGTGCTCTTTCTACCCCCATACCTAATGGGAGTATCAATATTGGCGCTGTTCGGCGCGTCTGCGAATAAAACCACAGCGGAGGTATCAGCGTGACTCCGAAATCTCAATAATTAGACAAGATTTGGCCATGAACACACTTTACTACGGCGAC
>JAYVER010000029.1:0-6553 GCA_043748725.1 Chloracidobacterium sp.
CAATCGCCAACTATGCATTCGCAGCCGACAATTTGGCGTATCGCCTCGACCTCGCTTTCGAGGTAATCGAGACCTACTATCCGCGTTGCCGCAGCCATCAGTCGAGCGTGCAGCCAATTGCCCTCAGCCCATCTTTCCCGCCATTGATCGTGAAGGATAAACCCGAGGTGCAGCACAGTTTTGCCTTTGCACAGACGGACTATTTCATCCTGACGATAGAGCGGGTTGCGAATCATTAAGCGAGTTGGCTATCGGCGATTGTGCTGCCGGTTTTTGATCCAATAGGCCTGTGTGCTTTCAAAACGCTCGAGCAGCGGCTTGATCTTGCGCCCGTCAACAAAGTCGTAAAATGCCTCGCGACAGCCTTCCCAATAGCCAAAATCATCGAGCACGATCACGCCGCCGTCGGGCACCAGATCGTAAAAGGTGTCGAGGGCCAGCAGCACGCTTTCGTACCAATCGGCGTCTATATGCAAAAAAGCCACCGCTTTCGGCATCGGTCCGGCGGCAAAGGTTTCCTCAAACCAGCCGCGGCGAATGACGTAACGCGTCGTCGGAAAACGAGCCAGCCGCATCGCGAGATGTACCCGCTCCTCGGATCCGACACATTTGCCGACAAAACTCTCTGCGTCCGGCCCGTCCGGCCCGCTTATCTGCGGCATACCGGCGAATGAGTCGAAGAGCCACGAACGACGCTCCGACTCGCGAAACGCACAGGATACGGCCGCCGCCGAACCGCCATTATACACTCCGCATTCGACAAAATCACCCTGCACGTCTCGTGACACAGCGTCTGCGGCCAGTTCGTAAAGTTTTTCCAGACGGCTCAGACCGGCGATCGAATAGGCGTTTATGGCTTTTAACTCGCGCGAAGCTGCCAGTTTTCGGGCTCCGTAAATCCGGTCTATTGCGTGACGTATAAATCTTCGGCTCATTAAGATTATCGGTCCTTAAAGTTCACTAATCTTTCTTTGCGTTCTTTGCGGCTTGGCGTGAAATAAAGCACCAAAGCCGCAAAGCCCGCAAAGTAGGAAAAGATTGAATCTTCTATCGGCGTCTAATATATTTCAGCATTGTATTTTGGAACTGCCATATCAGTATTTCTGAAACGGCCTGAAAGCCAGCAGCTGCCTTATCTCAGTGCGATCGCAGATCAGAATGTCGCTCAGCCGGTGCCCTGTCCGGCGGCGAAAATAAACAAACACCGCGACAAAAATAAGAGTATAACAAACGGTCGAAACGAGCGCCGCGCCGCGTGCGGCATATCGGGGGACGAATACGATATTGAGCGACACATTCAAAATCAGCGTCGCAACCCACATTGCCGGTATTATTTTCGGCAGTCCCGTGCCGACGAAATATTGCACCAGCACAGCCTGGAGCGACATAAAAAAAACGCCCGGCAGCAGCAGCCAAACCAAAAACGGCACATCCGCAAAAGCATCTCCATAAAGAAGCGGCAGCCCGTAACTCAAAGGGACGCTCGCCAGACACGCCGCAAACATGATCAAAGCCGTGTGACGAGACGCTTGGCACGTAAGTCTTGCCGCCGTATCCTTTTCATATACAACACGGGCGAGCAAAATCTGAGAAACCACACCAGGCACGAGCAGCAAAAAAAGCGTGACTTGCGTGGCGACGGAGTAAACACCGGCCTCGGCCGCACCGCTCCAATGGGTGACGATAAGCAGATCAACCCGCCACACCAATAAAGTTGACACCCATTGGATATGACCTTTTAATGCGTAGCCCAGCGTTTTCCGCAAAGCACTGAAATCCGGCCGCCATCGGCCTCGCGTTTCTCCGGGTTCGCGAGCAATGAAGCGATAAAGCAGAGAGCAGATTATCAGACTGACGCCCACAACGGCGGCGGCGTTCATTGTCACAAGCGTCCACAGACCGCGCTGCAAAATCAGCAGAACAACCACGGCGTTGATGATGACGAATGATTGGCCAAACAGATCGAGCGCGTTGAATTGACGAACGCGGCCAAGCGCGAGAAAGAAATTTAACGCAATCAAAGTCGCGAGTTGAAAAGGCACAGCGACGACCGCAATCGCGACGAGTCTGTCCGGCAGATTTGCCAGCCATCCCGGCTGCCAGACGGCTAATAGCCACAGGCAAATCGCAAAGCCGCCGCCGCTCACCAACGCAAAAAGAGCGGAATTAACCGCCGCAGGAGCAGCCATTTTTCTATTTTGGGCAGTAAAATACGTGTTCGCCGTCGGTACGCCCAAACTGGCTATTTGCACCGTTGTAATGACGGCTACATTTAACACCGCTAAAGCTCCGAGGCCTTCCGCCCCGAGGACGCGCGCGACAATCACGCCGCTGGCGACGCTGTTTGCCGCCATAAATACGCGCGACGCAAGCGTTAAAGCAACGCTGGATGAAAATCGTTGGGGAATTTCCAAATTCAATGATTTAAGCGGCCCGAGCATCGGCCACCGGCTCTTGCTTTCTGTTAATCACGGCTAAACTCAGTCCCATCAAGAGATAAAATATCATCACAACTTCGGAATCGCCCCAATTATAATGAACCAGTCCGCTGGAGAGAAAGCCGATCGTGCCGCCAAGCGCTCCGAGCAGAATGCCGCGTTCAAACCATTCGAGATCCTTGCGGCTAAGCCTGCGCCAAAGCATTCTAAGATAGATAAACATCCAGATTATCCACGCTATCAACGTCGGGACGCCGCGTTCGAACGCGATCTGAAGCGGCGTCGAATGCATGTGGCCGAGCGGTAGATTGCCATTATCGAACATGTGCCAATCCTGCCAATGCGATTTCAGCGAGTCCATGCCGATACCCACGGCAAGATGCCGCGGATTTGAGACTAAAACACCAAAGCCTTCGCCCCAGACGGTCATTCGCCATGTCGTCGAGTTATCGCCGGTGTCGATAAAACCAACATTTCGCTTTTGCTGTAAATAATATATTCCGGCGAAAGCGACCGGAACGGCGCACAAGATGCATATCAGCACCGTTTTGCGGGTCGTGCCAACGATGATCATAACCGCCGCCGAGATCAAAAATCCTGCCCACGACGCCCGCGTCACCGTCAGAAACAGTGCAATGCAAAACGAACCAATGGTCAATGCCAGCAAAATACGGTTTCGTGTAAACAACCCGCCGGGAACCAGGATAAGCAAACCGAAAGCCAACGATGCTATAAGCTGGATGACTTCGGCATAAGTCATATACTGGCCGTAAAACCCGGATGCCCGCGTGTCGCGTCCACGCGACCATTCGTCGATGCCAAATCTGTCCGCATTATCCGTCGCATCTGTCAGTGCCGAGCTCGGCAGATTGAAGTCTAAGATAGTCTCGTAACGATAAATCTTTAGCTGCGTAACGCCGTTTTCGGACGCGGAGTTGGCGGCGTTGGCCAGTTCATCGGGCGAATTCACGCTTTTGCCGTTGGCTGTGAGAATGGTGTCGTTTTCCTCAACCCCGGCCGCGCGAAGCGGGCTCGTCGGTGTAAGATGCACAACCTTCAGATTCTTCCCGACCGCCGTCAGGCCGATAGTATAGGCAGCCGTAAATGCCGCTGACACTAGTAGCACAACAACCAGTTTTCTCAGGGTTTTGGTCTCGCGTATATTTTCCGAGACCAGATAAACAATGGTCACGAGCGAGACCGTGACCATTTTTCGCAGTGAAACCTGCGGCTCGTATGAAAAAACAGACGACACAAGCGAAAGCCCGACAAACGCCAAAGTCGCGAAAGCGATGCCGTCCCGTCGGATTGTCGGTCTAACAAAAACGGCACGGATCAGCCAAAATAACAACGCAAAAGACCAAGCGATCTGCGTCGCCGCGATCGAGATCGGAGCAGAAAGAGCGAGTAGAAAAAGCGACGCCTTCAGCGCCTTGTCCGAAAGTATATAGATTTTGAATTTTTGATCCATGGATATTCTCATTTAGCATAACGGCAGCGGGTCAGAACCGGGAGCGGTAGCGACTGGGTTCTTTCTACCACCAGTCGAAGTCAGGCAATTCGTCTCCCTGACCATTAATCACGTAATCGGCTGCTTCCGCTATGCTTTTTTCATTCCACAGATTTCGTTTACTTCCTTTGTCAGCCCAAGGGCTGTGTTCCTGATCCCAAAGTTTATCCTCTCGCATTTGGCGGGTTGCGTTCGCTTTGAAGGCAATAAGAGCATTTTTTGGTTTCTTAACTCCAATGCTCACGACCGTATGAACATGATTAGTTCGAATGTTAACCGCCAGAAGGGTCCAATTCCTTTTTTCGCAAGTATCTCGAATCGCTTGCTCAACGGACTTTCGTTGCCCTGCATTCAATATGACGGGCGGATGCAGTAATGCTACTTGATTGAATTTCTTCCAGTTCTTGCTGGCCGGAATCCTCGACGCTCGGTAAACATTATTGTTTCTATCGACCGTTCCGCGTTCGTCGCCATGAAGCCATGTTCCATAGCAACGAAAGGTGATGAAAATTGCAAGCGGGATGTCTGTGTCGTTCCACATCGAGGAATTGCTCCGAGTTGCGAGTTGTTAAGCGTTTAAGAACCCAGTCGCTACCGCTCCCGGTTCTGACCCGACCCAACATCTTTCGATACTTTATCATTGGCTAAGTCAGCAAACAAATATCGCATTCGGACGTGCTCCGAACATTTGCTTTTTGCGTCTAAAAATGTGTCTAATAGTTGTTTGCTTTACAAAGCAAAATTTTAGCCGAGAGGGGGTGAGCAAATAAATGGCATTTATTAACATTAATAATAACGAATCGATCGAATCGGCGCTGCGCCGCTTTAAGCGAAAAGTTATCAGCGAAGAGATCATCAAAGATCTCAAAAAACACGCTCATTTCATCCCGCCCGGCCAAAAGGCAAAGCTCAAATCGGTTAACGCCCGCAAGCGTAACCGACGACGTTTTCGCCAACAGCGTCCGATGAGCGGCGGCACAGGCACGGGTCCGTCACGGCCTCCGATGGGACAGAACCGGTAGTTAAAGTATAAAAGTTGATAAGGTGAAAAAGTGAAAAAGCGAAAGCTCCTACCCTTTTTCACTTTTTCACTTTTAAACTCTTTCACTTTTAGCCTTTTTCACTTTTAAACATTTTCACTTTCTAATTTGAATGGCATCAGAAAGAACACGCATTTTGATCACTAACGACGACGGATATAATGCGGAGGGCATTCTGGCTTTGGAAGAGGGCCTTCGTGAGATCGGTGACGTTTATGTTGTCGCACCGGAAACGGAAATGAGCGGAGCGTCGCACAGCCTGACACTTTCGCGCCCCCTGCGTATCAGACAGCGCGGGCCACGGCATTGGACGGTCGACGGTACGCCCACGGATTGCGTCACCCTTGCTCTTAATCAGATATTACCGGCAGACGAGCGGCCGCATATTTGCTGTTCGGGCATAAATCACGGAGCCAACCTTGGCGACGACGCAACGTATTCGGGCACGGTTGCCGGTGCTCTCGAAGCGACAATTCTGGGTGTTCCGGGACTTGCGTTTAGCCTGGCCGCATATCGCGATCATGATTTCAGCGAATCTGTAAAAGTCGCCAGGCAGATTACCGAAAGGGCGTTGGCTGAGACCCTTCCGGTATGGACGCTGTTGAATATCAACGTGCCCAAAGGTGTTCCCGCCGGGATCCGTATAACTAAACAGGGTTTCAAGAGCGCACGTCCCGTCATCAGCGAGCATATAGACCCGCGCGGCAAGGCGTATTACTGGATCGGGGAGGTGCGCGAAGGTTTTCGAGCTGAAGGCGGAACGGATTTCGAGGCGATAGACGAAGGTTTTGTCTCGGTCACGCCGATGCGCAGCGATCTGACCAGCTACAGCGGACTCGTAAAATTAAAAAGCTGGAATACATGAACGGCACGGCTATCACCCCAAATATCACGGACGAAATGACGGTTCAGCGGCTCCGGATGGCCGAGCGGCTGCGCGATCATTATAAAATCCGCGACGAACGCGTTCTCGAAGCGATGGCCCTGCTCCCGCGCCACCGATTCGTCCCCGAGGCGATCAAGTCACAGGCGTACAACGATAATGCTCTGCCGATTTCCGGCGGACAAACCATCTCGCAGCCTTTCATCGTCGCCCGAATGACGGAGCTGATTGAGTTGTCAGGACAGGAAAAGGTACTTGAGATAGGCGCCGGTTCAGGATATCAAACCGCCGTTTTAGCCTCGCTTGCGCGAAAGGTTTTTGCGATCGAACGGCTTCCAAATCTCGCCGATGAAGCCATACGCCGCCTGCAAACGCTCGGGCTGAGAAATATTACGCTGAAATCGGCCGACGGGACCACCGGCTGGGATGCCTACATGCCGTTCGACGCCATACTCGTCGCGGCCGGCGGGCCGGAAATTCCCGAACCGCTCGTCAAGCAACTAAAGGTCGGCGGAAGGCTCGTCATTCCGATCGGCGAAGATCAGCATTCCCAGATGCTCATCCGCGTGACGCGAACATCTTCGAATTATGTGACAGAGAATTTTGGGCCGTGTGCTTTTGTTCCTCTTATCGGTCAGCACGGGTGGTAAAACTGGGTCAGAACCGGGAGCGGTAGCGACTG
>JAYVER010000030.1:0-6553 GCA_043748725.1 Chloracidobacterium sp.
GGATTTACAAAAGGCAACCGCTGCTTTTTTTGCTCTTGAACCTTTAAAATCTATGCAGAATAAATTTAATATTCGAGGGGTATTCAAACCGTCACTTCAATCAGGAGTTACTGAACCTGCTGCAGGCATCATAAAGAAAACCGCAGTTAATACCGCCTTCGATGCATTAGGTTCAGAACGCTATATGCTTACAGAAGATATTAAATCGTTAAGGGACATTGCTGCTTATGTCCCTTATGATGCCATATTCATTATGGCAAATTCTAACAGATATGGCGGCGGGGGGCTCTATAATTTCTATTGCACTTTTACTTCGGACAATATCAATTCAAGTTACTTGATGACTCATGAATTCGGTCACAGCTTTTTTGGACTTGCAGATGAATATTATACATCATCAACTGCATATAATAATCCTTATCCGCAAGGAAATGAACCATTAGAACCTAATATTACCGCTGATACAAATAAAGCAACTCTTAAATGGCAGAACCTGTTGACGCAGGACATTGAAGTACCTACCCCATGGGAAAAAGGGACCTTTGATGCGTTTGATATTGCATGGCAGAAAGAAAGAAAAGTGATGAATGAAGAAATCACAAAGCTAAAAAAAGAGAAAGCTCCTGCTGCACAAATCATCTCAAGGAAAGACGAATACGACAGAAAAAGTAGCTCACACAATAAATTAGTACAGGAGATGTTAGCCAATAGTAAATATGCTGGAATGGTTGGCACTTTTGAAGGAGCAGGATATAATTCTGTAGGATTATATCGTCCATCTGTTAACTGCATTATGTTTACCCAGGCAAATCATTTTTGCCGGGTCTGTGAAGCTGCAATGGTTAAAATGATTAATTGGTATACTGGCGATTAAAAGAGTAACTACTATTTGCCGATTAAACGGCATACAACATTGGGTTTGCTGCAAGGCTGGCGGGACGTTGGAGCAATGAACATTTTATCGCTATTGGGCTTTTGTTTCGGCTGGACAAACATCGCGGGGCTTTTGTTTGTTAACTTGTACTTTTATATCTTTATTCAGCAGCAGTTCCGAGCTTGACGTTCAATGAATTCCAGCCCTGTAGCAAGCCCTGTTCGTAGGCTGCAAGCATTTCACATTAAACCTCGATCACTCTTCTCTTTACCGGCGATGACAGCACAATTGTCGTAGTTGTAATGCCGTAGGGCGGTAGCCTGTCGATGAATTCCTGTAGATGCTCGACGGAGGCGACGGCGATCTTTATAATGAAGGAATCACCGCCTGTTCCGCGTGGAGAGAAATTTTGTGGAAGTAGTCGATGGGACGTTCGGCCTTCCATCGACACTAAAATGAGCTTGATCAGCTTATGTTGAAACAAACTGAAAAAGGACGGGCATTCCGTGCTCTACATGAGCGTGACGGTGCATTTATTATCCCGAACCCGTGGGATATCGGGACAGCGAGGCTGCTGGCCCATCTTGACTTTGAGGCGCTGGCCACCACCAGCGCGGGCTACGCCTTCTCTGTCGGGCAGCAGGACAACACTATTGACCGCGACGAGATGATGGAACATTTGTCCGCGATCGCATCAGCAACCGATCTGCCTGTCAGTGCCGATCTTGAGAATGGGTTTGGAGACGCCCCTGAAATCGTTGCGGAGACGATCAGGCTTGCGGCGGCCTCAGGCGTTGTCGGCGGCTCAATCGAAGATATGTCTCGGCAGCCTGACCATTCCATTTATGAGCATGAATTTGCGGTCGAGCGAATCCACGCAGCGGCAGAGGCCGTGCGTGGCCTTTCCTTTCCATTCACCTTGACGGTGCGGGCTGAGAACTATCTGGTGGGCCGGCCCGACCTCCATGACACGATCAAACGGTTACAGGCCTATCAAATGGCGGGAGCCGACGTTCTATATGCACCCGGCCTTGCCAGCAAGCAAGATATTGCCACCGTGGCGGGCTCATTGGATCGCCCGTTGAACGTCCTCATGGGTCTGCAAGGCGTTCAACTGAGTCTCGTCGAGCTCTCAGCGATTGGAGTCAAGCGAGTCAGCGTCGGCAGTGCCCTATCGCGCGCGGCGCTTGGCGGATTTCTTCGCGCCGCCCAGGAGATGCGTGAGCACGGCACCTTTACATTTGCAGCGGAGGCCGTGAGCTATCGGGATATTAGCTCCATGTTCAGGGAGTGACCCGTAGTGGCCGCAAAATAGCTTCGCGATAATTAGCTTGCTATTTCAACATTTATCGTGCATCATAGTAAGCAGAGTTTCCATCTCTCTTCGTCGACGGTAAGTGCCTGGCCTCAGCGTGAGGCTAGCCAATTGGATAGTTCGAGAGGCGGTTCGTTAAAAACTGTTAGAAGCGGCACATACTGGTTATGAGCCACTCGAACGCAAGACTTCACCTGCTACCGTTACACTGAAGACACCTTTCGTTAGATACTTCTTATTAACTCGCAAAGAACTGTTTTAAGTTCAGGAGCGTTGACCCGCATAAATGCGTGCCCGCGGTCCGCGAACAGAGTTGAAAGTCTGTTCTAAAGGTGAACCCCTTTCTTGGGCGAGTAGAGATCAATACATTTAATGAGTTTTAAAGATTTAGGCTTGCAGCCCTTTTTATTGGGCCGTTGCGAGTCATTGGGTTTCACCACGCCTACACCCATTCAAAAGCAGGCAATTCCTATCGTTTTTGAGGGCGGCGACATTATCGCGACCGCCGAAACCGGAACCGGCAAAACCGCCGCGTTCCTTTTACCGATTTTGCAAAAGATCGACGTCGACCAGGCACGCGGAACTACGGTTCTGATCCTGTCGCCGACTCGTGAGCTTGCTAATCAGACCGACGCGGCTTGCCGCGAGCTGGCACCAAAGCACATCCGCTGCACTTCGATCATCGGCGGCGCCGGATACAAGGCCCAAATGGACGCGCTGCGTCGTCGACCAAATATCCTGATCGCGACGCCGGGACGCCTGCTCGACTACATGGAGCAGGGACTGATCGATTTTTCGCGCCTTACCACGCTTGTCCTTGATGAGGCCGACCGCATGCTCGACATGGGCTTTATGCCCGCGATCAAACGTATCGTCAAAGCGATTCCCGCAAAGCGTCAAACGCTCTTTTTCTCGGCGACAATGTCGAATGAGATAGAGCGGATCGCCCTGACATTGCTCAAAAATCCCGAGTACGTAGCAGTAAACCGTCGCGGACAGGCGGCTGCTCTTGTCGAGCAGACTGCTTATCCGGTTGCACAGCAATCGAAAATGCCGCTTCTGCTTGATCTGCTTGATAAAGAAGATTTCGACCGCGTGCTGGTATTTACACGCACAAAACGCGGTGCCGACCGTATTGCACATGTTTTAGAAAAGCGTTCGCATAAATCGAACCGCATCCACGGCGACCGTTCGCAGTCGCAGCGTGAAGCCGCGCTTCGCAGCTTCAAGTCCGGCCACACCAACGTGCTGGTCGCGACCGACGTTGCCGCACGCGGCATCGATATCGATTCGGTCTCGCATGTGATAAACTATGACATACCCGAGGCGCCCGAGGATTACGTCCATCGCATTGGTCGAACCGGTCGTGCCGGCAACAAGGGGCGAGCGATCACGCTGTTTACGATAGCTGAGGAGCATTCGATGCGTGCGATCGAGAAATTGACGGGCCAACGGGTCGAGCGAGTTGTGCTGCCGGATTTTGGCGGGCACACTTTGCCGGAGGCCAGTGCCGCGAAAAAGTTTGCGGTGCCGGCACGAAAGAGTTTTCGGTCATTCGGCCCCCGACGCGGCAGGTAAATAAGAAATATGAAAAAAGAAGTATTTGCAGTAGATGATTCGATTGAGATGATGTGTTCCGCTTGCGATCTTGAGCAGAACCATAAGGTCAAAACCGTAACCAAACAGGGCAAGATCACCAAGGCAGCCTGCGAGGCTTGTGAAACGGTCAGCACATTTACCCGAGGCGTCAAAACCTCGGTAAATATGGGTACCGGCAAAAACGCTTCGCCATACGACCGCATGCGTAAATACCGTAAGGGCCAGGCGATGACGCACGATACTTTTGGACGCGGCGAGGTAACAGCCGTTATCGAACCCCATAAGATCGACGTCCTCTTCGGCGACCGAACAAGACGCATGATCCACGCCCAGGCGTAGATTTTTTAGCAGTAATCACAAAAGGCTGTCCGGCAACCGCAAGGTTCTCGGACAGCCTTTGTTTGTTTGATTGTCCCTAAAGTCCGGAAACCGGACGACCGATAATAGCCCACCGATTCATCGGTGGGTAAATGATGAGGAATTATTGTAGTCCCGTCAGGGACGAATGAAAATGCTGTCGTGCGAAGAGCAGCCGTCCCTGACGGGACTCGATCATCACACGGCAAACACTCCCACCGATCAATCGGTGGGCTATTGAGTGATGTCCCTAACGGGACAGCCCTTGTTTAAAACTAAAAACCCCACGCGCGGTTTCGGGGTCTTTCCAATTCCGAGACAGCAATCGAGACCGCGTCTATTTGGTCGTCATGACGGCCGTTAGGAAAATTGCAAACCTCATCGACGAAATCGTCGATCCAGGCTCCGCGCACGAGTATGATCTTGCCCTCCTCGGCCAGGTTTAACCACGCGAGCGAGCGGGTCAGCTTGTCGTACTGGACCTTGACCGAGCGGAGTGCGTAACCGTTCAGCCCCGGCTGGCGGTGCAGATCCTGAACGATCGCTTTGCCGTGCATCGCGTCCTCGATGCAGTGTTCGGTTCGCCGCTCTGCCTTCATCCTCTCAATTATGTATCGCCGCTGGTCGGGATACTCGATCCGTTTACGAAAGCCGTCGGCGATGTAGAGATAACCGTTTCTGTCCTTGGCGCAGCGAAAGCTCGCCGTATAGTCCGCCGAGGTTTTGAGCGAGATGGCCAGATCGTATCCTCGTTTCCAATTCAGGTCGTCCGGTGCCCGGTCAACGACGTTCTTAAACCAAAACCGTTTAAATTGCCCGCCTTCGAGCGGGATCGGCCGCTGCTGGTACAAAGCCGCAAAAGAGTAAGAACCGAGCTTTTTCCTGAATCGGTTCAACTTGGAAATGTCAAAAAGCTTCGGGCACAGGGCCTTGCCCACCGCACGACCGATCGGATCGTTTTCCTCGGCGATCGCTGGCAGGCTTATGACTTTCCATTTTTCACCGCCCTCGGCCATTTCCATTAACAGCCGTCCGGCGAGATCGTCTTCGTGCCAACGCGTCTGGATCAGGACGATAGCCGCATTTGGCTCGATGCGCGTGTAGATGTCGTCCTTAAACCACTCGTCCACACGGTCGCGTTTTGTCGTGCTCTCCGCATCGGCACGGCTCCTTACGGGATCGTCGATCACTATTAACCCGCCCCCAAACCCGGCAATACCGCCGCCAACGCCGACCGACCTAACAACCCCGCCGACCGGTGTTTCCCACTCGGACGCAGTGTTGAGCAGTCTTTGACCGGGAACGCAGGCACCCCTGCCTGCAACGCCGTTTCCTGCGGCGTGATGTGTCTGGATATTCGGATAGTGTCCCGGTGCTGTCGCACCGGTGCAGGCAAGGGTGCCTGCGTTCCCGACTATTCTTTTGATTTTTCGTGAAAACTTATCCGCCAGCCTTTGGTTATAGCTCCCAAGTATGACGTTTAGCCTCGGGTCTTGCAGCAGCCGCCAGGCGGTATATCTGACCGTAACCATCTCGCTCTTGCCGTGTCGGGGCGGCATAAAGATCATCAGCCGTTTACACTCGCCGCTCGTCACCCTCGCAAGCGTTTGGTAAACATGACGCTGATATTTCCACGCCCAGTTCATCGTCGGGAAAGTATCGGCGAGCCACGACTCGAATTTGTTGCGGTCGGCGTTTTTCTTTTTCAAGCCGAGGCGAGCCTCATCCGAAAGAAGCTCTAACCAACCAAACCGCTCCGGCCAACCCTGCGTGACGCCATACGGGTGGCTGGTATGATAGAGCATTTGCCGGTAAAAGCTCCACCCGAGCTGCCGCATCTCTCGCTCGATTCTTGAGTGCTGCCGCCCGTCGTATTGTAAATAAAGCTCGCGGGCGTCATCGATCATTTTCTGTGACAGCCGATCTCTCATTTCGAATCCTGGGCGGCTTTTTTGCGTTTCTGGCCGGGCCGTTTTCCACCAAAAGCATGACGCGTCGTCCTCAGGTCGAGCTGGAGTATTTCGCTGTCGTCGATATCGGGGTTTACGAACGCCTCCGTCTTGTCCGGCTTTATGCCGAAATGACGGCAAAACGGGATCGCGTTGACGATCCAATTACTGCCGTCCGCCTTGACCTTGACCGGAAACGCCTCGCGCAGTTTCGGATGCGCCGCACTTATGCCAATCACGCTTGCTTCTTTTTCAAAATAAAGAACCACCGCCCTCGGGCTGCCAAGAGCCTCAAAAACCTTTCGGTTAAAAAGAAAAACCCCTTTTTTGTCCAAGGTGATATGCAGCCGCTCGCGGCTCCGCTCAACCGGCCCGCCCGTAAATTTTTCCCAAACCCTCGCCATTTTTCATCCTCTCTTTATTTCAATCATTTGTTGCAGTAAATGCAATATGTATCAT
>JAYVER010000031.1:0-2460 GCA_043748725.1 Chloracidobacterium sp.
CGATCAGTTTCGATGGCGATCTCGAGAGCCGAGCGTTTCTTTGTGCCTTTGAATACCGTGTGTTCTATAAAATGCGAGATGCCGTGGAGTGCCGCAGGCTCGTGCCGGGCACCCGTTCTAAAAAAGAATCCGAGCGTCGCCGAACGCACGCCTTCCATTCGGTCGGTGAGGATGGCCAGGCCATTTTCGAGGCGAGTTTCTTGTATATCTTCTTTCATTAAGCGAAAGGTAAGAATCTACCACTTGGAATCGGAAAAGGAAATGGAACACGGATTTTCGCTGAAAAAGCACAGATCGGCACGGATCAGAGAAAATAAATCGCTAATACTCGTATCTGTGTAAATCCGTTCTTTTCCGTTTTGATCCGTGTTCCATTCTTACTGCGAGATAGAATTGAACAATAACGGAAACGTAGCCAGCGACTGGCCGCGATACTGCGGGCGAAAGCCGAAGAGGATGATCTTGCCCTTGCCCATCGTGACCGAAACGAGTGCGGCCTTTCCGGCGATCTTTTCGGCGCCGAGCGCCCAACCGGAGAGGAGAATTTGTTTCGGGTCGGACGGGTAGCGGGCGATTACGGTCACCGTGTCCGTAGCCCGCACGTCAGTAAGGGCTTGCTCATCGCTCTGCGTTGAGCCCTCCCTGACGGTCGGGCTACGGACACCGGACAGCACCTCAAACGCCGGGCCGCTTTCGAACCAGGCTATCGAATCTTTCGGCATTCCTTTGGCTATCGGATTGGTCGTATCCAGTTCGGTGCGGAGGATCGAGCCGGGGATGTAGAAATCCTTGCGGGCTAGGCCCTTCGTCACGTCTCGAATTGGCAGATTAAACTGCTCGATGGCGAAATCCGACGCACGGTTTAGAAAAACAAGCGTACCGCCGGCCTCGACAAACTTTTTAAGATTCTCAACGCCCTCTTTCCCCACGCCGCCCGTATATTCATCCGGCATCGTGCCTTTTGCGTAGCCGTTGAGAATCTGGTTGGGTGCTTGGTCGGGGAAGATGATTGTTTCCAGTCCAGGATCATTTTGTCGGATCTTTTCGTTTCGCAGTTCAACAATACTAAATCTGCTACAGTCGGTTGTCGCCTCTCTCCATTGTTTGTCGGTTAAAATGAAACGTGTCCATCCTTCATCTATCGCCGGCATAAGCGAGCGATAGACTTGGACAGCGGTTGGTTTTACGCTCGGGCACCCTCCATTGCTGTAATAGCTTGCGTCCACATTTCGCGGTTTACGGGGAATAATCGTCACAGGCTTAAACGTGAAGCCATGCAATAATGAAATCGTGTGGGCCGTAACGTCGTATGGTGGTATAGGACTACCACTTTTGTCTTTCAAATCAGGATATGCTTGAGTCTCCAGAATTGCTTTTGCGAAACCGAAATAGGGTTGTGAAGATTTGATGACTAATGTCCATTGGGTGTTATTTATATCAGTGCCCAGCAGCTTGTTTTCATATTCAACACCTGCTCTCTCCAAGATGTCTTGAAATACAAAAGTATCAGCATTGTCCTCAACTATGTACGCTGAAAACTCGCCTCTCTTCCTCGGCCGCACCGCCTCTTTTCCGATCGCATAAAAGTTAGTAAGCCAATGTTCGCGGTTGTCGGCGGCGTTGTGGAGCAGGCTGAATGCGGCGGTGGTCATGTAGTTGGTGATATCGCGGAGGTGCCATTCGCCGCCATGCCAGACCGGGCCGAAAGTTGGGGACGCGACCTTTGGGTCGTAGCCGAGACCGGGGCGGAGGTCGTCGAATTTGACGTTGACCGGCGTCGCGAGCTTGCACGAAGCGGTTTCGGATAAGATGCGAACTCCGCCGTGGTAGTGCGAATAAGCCCGCGAAGGCGTCCAGGCGTCGTAGGTCGAATCGGTAGTTATTCCCTGAAACCCGTGGCTTCGGAGATCCGCGGCGATATAATTACCAAGCTCGGTGTAGCCCTCGACGATCTGTTTCGGCACGTTAGGTTCGACCGGCGTTTTGTACGGCGGCAGAAAAAGCCGCGAGCCGTTTTCGCCTTGCTGGTGAATGTCGTTGACGATCTGCGGGTGCCAGACGTTGTGAATTTTATCGACCGTGAGCTGCGTCTCGATCTGCGTAAAAGCATACCAGTCGCGGTTGTCGTCGTGGCCGACATATTTGTTATAAAGCTCGGGCGGATCGGTGCCTTCAAACTTGGTTCCTAGCGTTTTCTGATACCAGTTATTGATAATATCGACGCCGTCCGGGTTAAGGCTCGGCACGAGCAGGATGATCGTGTTTTCGAGAATCTTCCTGATCTCCGGCTCGTTGGAGCTTGCCAGTTTATACGCGATCAGCATCGACGAAAGTGTCGAGCCAACCTCGTCCGAATGCACTCCACAGGTGATCAGCACGATGGTTTTGCCTTGTTTGATTAGTTGCTCGGCAGTTTCGCGGCTTTCGCCGCGTGCGGACAGGAGTGTCCGCGTTCCGATA
>JAYVER010000032.1:0-2459 GCA_043748725.1 Chloracidobacterium sp.
CATTATCGGTGTTTTCATCGTCCTTTTCATAGTGGTTATGACGATCGTCGGATATTTGGCTTAAAAATGACTTATGGCACCGAATAGTAATATTGAAAAACATATGAACCGGCAAAGACCATTCGCTGTGACGCCGGACAAACCGCGACGGGGCATGCCGGTACCGTATCGTCGACGGGTGATGACTATCTTGGGCGTCGTATCTATTGCCGCGGCGGCGTATTTCATTACTTTTTCGGTCCGCACCTGGGCACAGGAGACGAGTTCCTGCGTCGCTTGCCATTCGAGCTTAGATGGCCGTCTGGCGGACCCGGTCAAGGAGTTCGAGCATGATATTCATCGTTCGAAAGGCCTGTCTTGTAATGATTGTCACGGCGGTAATCCTGCGAAAAATGACAAGGCCGGTGCTAAAGACAGAATGTGGGGCTATATTGGAAACCCGACCGCCCAGCAATTACCAGCATTCTGTGGCAAATGCCATAGCGACGCGAATTTGATGAAGAGATTCAATCCGTCGCTACGGGTCGATCAAGCGCAGGAATATTTTACGAGTGTTCATGGACGTCGGCTTCTGGCCGGAGATCAGAAAGTAGCCACATGCGTGAGCTGTCACGGCGTCCACGGCATTCGTGCGCCCAGTGATCCGCTGTCGCCGGTGTATCCATTGAATGTGGCCGAAACCTGTGCTAAATGTCACGCGGACGCGGAACGCATGACGGGTTATGGCATCGCCCACGATCAGTACGATAAGTACAAATCAAGCGTACATGCGAAGGCTTTGTACGAAAAGCATGATCTGTCGGCTCCGTCCTGCAACACCTGTCATGGTAATCACGGCGCGGCACCGCCCGGTATCACATCGGTCGCCTTCGTCTGCGGACAATGTCATACCCGCCAGTCTGAACTATTCCAAAAAGGCCCTCATAAGGAACCATTCGACAAACTCTCGCGTGGTGAGTGCCTGAGATGCCACAGTAACCACGACGTTATGCCGCCGACCGATCAGATGGCCGGTGTCGGCCAAGGTTCCGTATGCACTTCGTGTCATAACAATGATGCGGGGTTTGCAGCGGCCCAGAGGATCGGAAAAGGACTTGACGACCTTAATGCAAAGGTTGATGACGCGAAAGACATCCTGGGGCGGGCCGAAAGGGCGGGGATGGAAGTGAGTCGTCCCAAATTCGAACTACAGGATTCGGTCGGAGGACTCACCCAGGCTCGGGTGTTGACACACACATCGTCAGCCGACGAGGTTGAAAAGGCTCTTGCTCCGGCGATGGATGTCGCCAATAAGAGTTACGCAGCGGGCGAATCGGCATTTTCCGAACTAAGCTACCGCCGAAAGGGCCTCGCCTTGTCACTCGTGTTCATCCTGTTTCTCGCTTTGTTGGTTTATCTTAAGATAAGACAAATAGAAAGTGCGCCGGAACCTGTTGAATCGTGATCTCGACACATTACTTTCTCTTGCTCTTGCGTGACGCGATACTGAAATAACTCATCCTTAATGGCGACTTACGTTAGCGATTAGCGTTTACATTCGTATTGGTACATACGTTAGCGTTTACATTTGTATTGGAATTGGCATTTGCGGTAGCATTTACATTCGTATTTGCATTTACACCAGTGTTGGTGTTTGCATCTGGGTTGCTCGGTCTCAGTTGCCTCATATATGCGGCTAGAGCCTTTGCGTCATCCTCGGTAATTCCCTTCGTTTCCCATGCCGGCATATACGGCGGTTTCTCGCCTTTCTTACCTTTCAAAATAGTTTGCACATGCTCTTGGTCAGTTCTTGCGGGATCAAAGAACTTAGAGGCTGTTGGTGTATGGCACATTGCGCACTTTGTTTTGTATTCAGCCGCTGGGTCACTTGTGTTTAATGTAGCTACTTTCGCCGACGTCGCCTTGAAGACGCTCAATAAAATCAACGGCAAAGCAAAAAATATGATCGCGAATAGTTTTATTTGATTGGCTCTCATGTTCGACTCCTAAACCTAAACTTTCGAACCGGTTGGGATCCAACCCCGTGGGCTCTCGCCCTTACTATTCGCAACAGGCGTGCCAAAGACCCCAGCGAACCAAACGCCCATATTTGCTGACCAATAAAATTATTCCACTCCTCCTAAATAAAGTGTCTAATGTCGATTTTCGCGGATGGCGCGAAAATATACGCACTACACCTGATCAGAACTTAAACGTCTGGGGACTGTGGCACCTCTTACAGTTGGAAAAATCGTCGGGGCCGAAGGCTCGTTTCCCGTTATGGCAGCCCCCACAGCTCAGCGACCGCTCCGGCGCAAAATGCATCGACGGCAGCGGAGCGGACATCTGTTTGCCGCGGCCAAAGCCTGCACGAACCGAGTGGCAGGTGGCACAATTCATATTGTCTTTACCTAAATGTTTTGCGTGACTAAAGCTTTTGCGAAAAGCAATGGCCCATTCCGAGGTTCGAACCAGCTGGC
>JAYVER010000033.1:0-6544 GCA_043748725.1 Chloracidobacterium sp.
TCCTCCGCTTTCCATTTGGCCGCAATCCTGTTGCTTGCGGCCTTTTCCGCATTTGCTCAAACGACGCGGCCTGATTTTAATCGGCCTCAGACATTCGACGCTCAGAACTACACCATTAGAGCTAGTTTTGACCGTGTTAATAAAAAGGTTATTGGCGACACGACCGTCTCTCTAAAACCGCTAAAGGCGGATTTTCGCGTTGTCGAGCTTGATGCTGTCGATCTGGCATTTCGTTCTGTAAAGCTCGATCCGTCTGGCGTTGATCTGCAATATAAAACATCGCCGGGCAAAGTCGCGATTACGCTTGACAAGGCGTATGGGCCCGACGACCTGATATCGATTGGTTTAAAATATACGGCCACACCGAAAAAGGGTGTCTATTTTCGCGAGGCCGAGTCGGGTAATCAGAGCATTAATCACTCGACTCAGGTTTGGTCGCAGGGCGAGGCGGACGAAGCAAGACATTGGTTCCCGTCCTTCGATTTCCCCAGCGATAAGGCGACGAGCGAAGAATATCTGACCGCCGAAAAAGGCGAGACAGTCGTCGGAAACGGCGAATTTATGGGCAAGGCCGAAAACTCCGACGGCTCCGAAACCTGGCATTACAAAATGCCGGTGCCTCATTCGACCTATCTTGTTTCATTTGTCATCGGGAAATATTCGAGGATCGATGACAAATACAAAGACATCCCGCTCGGGTTTTACGTTTATCCGGGAAAGGAGGAAACGGCCCGCAAGGCATTCGGCGACACCAAAAATATTATCAAGGTGTATGAAGATCTGACCGGAGTTCCCTTTCCCTACAATAAATATGATCAGACGGTTGTCTCGCAATTTCAGTTTGGAGGGATGGAAAATATCACGGCGACCACGATGAACGATCAAGAGATATTCTTCGCCGATTTTGATATCGGAAAAAGCATCGTTATCGATCTCGTTTCGCACGAACTTGCCCACTCGTGGTTCGGTGACCTCGTTACCTGCCGCAATTGGGCGGAACTGTGGCTGAACGAAGGATTTGCTACCTATATGGAAGCTGCGTATCGTGAGAAAACATTTGGTCGCGAGGATTATATGGCTAGTGTGAAGTCCGATGCCGACGATTTTTTCATTGGCGACGCGGTCGGTAAAAAGCGGCATGGATTGTTCAATCTGCAGGCCGGCAATGTTAACGCATTATTTGATGACGCATCGGTTACTTATAAAAAAGGCGGTGCCGTTCTCCATATGCTCAGAGAACAGGTTGGCACCGAGGCGTTTTGGAAGGCTCTAAACATCTATCTAAACAGACATAAATTTGGCAATGTCGAGTCAACCGATCTGCGAAAGGTAATGGAAGAAACTTCCGGACAGAACCTCGGCTGGTTTTTCGATCAGTGGGTTTATGGCGTCGGGGCGCCAAGACTCAATGTTCGCCAGATTTACAATTCGCGAACCAAAAACCTGACGTTGACGATCACTCAAACTCAAAGACCCGATCCGAACGTTCCGGCAGTTTTTCGTCTGCCGATGGATGTTTCGATAAACGGCGTTGCGAGCAAGCCGATCAACATAACAAAACGCATTGAAACATTCACGATCCACTCCGCGACGAAGGCGACCGCACTGACGCTTGACCCGGAAGACAAGATCATTCTGAAAACGGTTAAGATCATGCCGCTCGTTGTTGTTCGTTGAGTAATGAGTTCAGAGTGCGCGATTTATCGCGTAGGTTTGTTTACATTCCGTATTATGCAGTCTGAAGCAAGGTTAAGCGTGTCGGATTTACTTGGTATAGCTAATGTACATAAAAGAACGTGATAAATCGCGCACTCTGAACTTAGACACAAAATAAAAAGTTCCGCCAATTTCTTAGCGGAACTTTTTTCTTTGAGAAGACTGGATGTCTGCTTCAAGTGTTGAAATAGCAGAGCTCAAAGCACATCTAAAATCTCACCACATCGGGCTTGATCTCTTGCCGTAACTTCTTTGCCACACCTACGAGGTTAGCTGACGGGCTAGGAACGAAAGATTATCCCCGCGCCATATGTCGAGACGCTTCGCCCCCGTTTTCGCTTGTTTTAAGCTAAACACTGGTTCCCCCGTGTCGCCCCCCCAAGGAAACGACTTCGGCGATCAACTTTTCAACATCAAAATAATAGCACTAAAAATGCTCTATTTCAACAACTTTGATGCACAAAAACAAGAAATAGTTGGGTAAACCCGCAAATTCTTATCGTGCCGGGTAAATCTGGTACAAAAGCAGATAAACGATGACGCCTGTAATCGAGACATATAGCCAGATCGGATATACGAGGCGGGCGAGCTTTTTATGCGATTCGTACCAGCCTTTGAGGCCGCGTCTGAGCGTCATGATAACAAACGGGCCGATGACTACCGCTAGGATCGTGTGCGATGTAAGGATGGTGAAGTAGATTGGGCGGATTATGCCTTCTCCGGTAAATTTTGTCGGGCCGAGGCCGAAATAATAGGTACGGAGCGCGTGATGAAGCACATAAGAAACCAGAAAAAACGCCGAGACTAAACTTGCGGCAAGCATACAAAAGCGGTGGTGGGCGATCCGCCGCCGCATAATAAAATAAAAACCCGACAATAAAAAAACGCTGCCCAGAGCGTTCAGGAATGCATTTAGATGCGGGAAAATGTTTAGTGCATTCATGAGGCAAATATTTCTTCATCGCAGTACGACCTTTCAGATTCAGCGATCATTACCGATGAGCACATCAATTTAGTCGAGGACAAACTAAACAATCGCCCTCGCAAGACGTTAGGCTTTCAAACGCCCAACGAAGTATATTTCAAAGATCACGAGCAATCAAAAGTTGCACTTACTACTTGAATCTAAGATGGTTATTATTGCATTCATTTTGATTTAAACCTGACGATTGATCACTCAGAATCTCTTTGATTATTATCCTATTACTTTGCCGCACGGTCAAAGAAATTTTACTTCCAAAAACCAAGCAAAATAAACAGAACGACCCACAAGGCTCCCATAAAGTGCCAATACCAACCGACGACTTGGGCGATCGTTATCCGCTTTGTGATCTTTGCCCGATCCATCGTTGGATACCATGAACGCAGCAATACCGAACCGAGCGCGGTAATTCCGCCGAGAACATGTATCGCGTGAACCGCCGTCAAGATATAGAAAAATCCGGCGTACGGATTGCTCTGGATATAAAAGCCCCGCTGGGTGAGCGTCAACCACGCGAGCATTTGCGACGAGATAAACGCCGCACCAAATACCGTTGTAATCATAAGCCACTTCTTCGCGAGCGGCTGGTCATTACGTTCGATAGCTGTTTTCCCAAAATGGTAGGTGAAACTGCTGATAATAATGATCGCGGTACTGATCCAAACCTGGACCGGCAAGTCGAACGGTTTCCATTCCGCGACGTTGTTTGTTGCGATAACAACATACGCCGCTATCAGGCCGCCGAACGTCATCATGACGACCAGAAGAAGACCAGCGGTCAAAATGCGGGATTTATTTGGAACAAACTGATCGGTTTGAAGATCGTTATTTTCATCCGGCGTGTCTCCGCCGCTGCCGCCGGGATTTTGACCTCCGCCATTAGGCGAGTTAGAGCTGCCGGAGAGACCGGTGCGACGGCGCTTCGGCTCCGGAATGTCATCGATGATCTCGGCTGTTCCGATTTCCATAGGTTTATCGCTTATCGGCGACCATCAGCATAAAAAGCAGCGGCAGATAGATAACGGAAGCGAGCAAAAGGCGTTTTGCTTTCTCATTTGTTTTTGCCCGCGCCGCCTGTATGCTTGCAAACAAAAATAAGACGCCGAGAATTACGGCTCCGACCAGAAAGATCGGTCCCGACAGGCCAAAGAAAAACGGAGCCAAACTAACCGGAATGAGCATTATTGTAAACATCACTATTTGACGGGCGGTGATCTTGCCCGACGGCTCGACGACGGGCAGCATCAAAATACCAGCTTTCGCATATTCTTCGCGATACATCCATGCAATTGCTAGAAAGTGCGGAAACTGCCATAAAAACTGCATTGCAAACAATGCCCAGGCCCCGAGCGTTATGTCGTTTGCCGCGGCCGTCCAGCCCATTAGCGGCGGCAGTGCACCTGGAATCGCACCAATTGCGGTCGAAACCGACGTGCGTGTCTTTAATGGCGTATAAACCAAAACATAACCGATAATAACCAGCAAACCGAGAAATGCCGTCAGCGGATTAACCAAAAGAAATAGATACATCTCGGCAACCGCACATTGCAGAATGCCGAAGACCAACGCCTCGGTCGGAGTTACTTTGCTTGTTGGCAGCGGGCGGTTAGACGTTCGCGTCATCAGCTTGTCCAGATCGCGTTCCCAATATTGATTCAGCGTCGCGACGCCAAAAGCGAGGAGCGTAATGGCGATCATCGAATTCGCAAACAAAAAGTAGTCGAACGCCCCGATGGTGCCTAGGTAAAATCCCGCCGCCGAGGTCAAAACGAGCATGATTGCTATGCGCGGCTTGGTTAGCTCGACAAAAGCGGCGACGCGCATTCGCACACCTGTTATCTTTGGCTCGTCAATATCTGCGGTTATAATGTCCATTGAGATCAAATCCGGCAAAACCTTAATAGCAAGAATAGCGTCTAATAATGGTATTTCCAAATAGGAGCCACGAATGCACGAATACCCCGGGCAATTGACATAACTTTTCATATGCGTGCATTAGTGGCCGATAATTCCCGTCGGGTGACAAAAAACACAGGCTAAGTTATCCTTTTTGATAAAGATGTCAGCAGTTGAGGAATCAATCGAATCCCGTCCCGCCGTTCGCCGAAAAACCGCGCCTATCCTGAATCGCGCACTCGACTTTATCAGTTCGGTCCGATTTGGCGTTTTCCAGTTATGCATACTCGTTGTTTTTGCGATGACCGGAATGCTGATACTCCAGCAAAACGTCCAGGGTTTTGATGCATATTATGTTTCATTGACACCTGCGGAAAAGACGGTTTTCGGGTCGCTCGGCCTCTTTGATATTTACCACAGTTGGTATTTCAATCTTATACTCTTAAGTCTTTCGCTCAACCTCATTCTGGCGTCGATAGACCGCTTCCCTTCCGCGTGGAGTTACATCGTTAAGCCGAAACTAAAAGCGACGAAAAAATGGCTGATGGCACGCAAAGAGAATGAGGTTTTTGAATTTCCGGACGAATCTGTCGCAGCCGTAACTGAAAAAATAAAGGACAAACTCAAGGAGCGAGGCCTGAAACCGACAGTCACACAGGAAAACGACGTGACATTTGTCTTTGGTGAAAGCAGCAAAATAAACCGTATTGGTGCATACATCGTCCATGTTTTTTTGCTGACATTGTTTCTCGGCCATTTTGTCGCACTTCAAACCGGCTTTGATGCAGATGTGAGGATGATACCCGGCTCAAAAACCGACGAGATACAGCTAATCCAGTTCAACCTCGATAAAAAAGAAAGATTTAACGTCAAGCTGCCTTTCTCGATGGAATGCACCGACATCCAGCAGCGCCTGATCGACGAAAAGGGCAATATTGACGTAACAAACACCCTCGACTGGCGGACGCAGCTTAAGATCAACGATCCCGCATACGGCGAATCGATAGTGGACATCAGCCTGAATAAACCGCTGAGTTATCGCGGCTACCGTTTTTTTCAGGCGCAGACAATTCCGGTTGGCAATGCCAGAACGATCACACTCGACCTGACGCCGCAGAATGGCGGTGAGACGATCCGAACAAATATTGCACGGAACGGGACGCAGACTTTAGCAGACGGGACAAAGATCGAATTTAAATCTTTCGAGCCTGATTTCACATTCGGTTCGGGCGGCGAACCGGATACTCGTACCGGCGAGTATAATAATCCGGTCGCGATATTGAATGTGACGCCGCCGGTTAGCGATGCGGTGCGTGTGTTCGCATTCGCAAAGAAAATGCCTGACAATATTCCGGTCGGGGCCCCGAAAGCAGGATATAAATGGCGACTGGCCGAGTTTGAAAAATCACCGCTGGCACATATACTGTCGATCAAATACGATCCGTTTAATGCCGCATTTATTGCATGGTATATTGGCGGATTTGGCCTGGTCGGTGCATTGATGTTCGTTTTCTTTTTATCGCACAAACGGGTCTGGGCCCATATCGAAAGACGCGAAGACGGCACGACCGAAGTCGTTTTAGCCGGTGAAGCAAACCGCAACCAAATAGCATTTGAGGACAAATTCAAGAAGATCGCAGATAGTCTCCGAAATAAGTGAGGACAATCATTATGGAAGAAATTGATAGATTACAAGGCCGTTCGACGTGGAAATCCTTTATCCCGGCAATCCTCGTGATAGTCGGTGCGTTTCTGATGCTTGGACTCCGGCTGGAGATCGGCAGCGGGTTTATCAACGATGGAGCATTGATGATGCTCGCCCTGGCGTGTTACATCCTTGCTGCGTTGTTTCAACTCACAAATTTGTATGCGCCATCCTCTATGGCCGAAAAGATCGGTTTTTTTGGCGGAGCGCTGGGAGTGTTTTTTAATCTTTCAAGTTGGTTAGTT
>JAYVER010000034.1:0-6531 GCA_043748725.1 Chloracidobacterium sp.
GTGCCGACCTTGGTCCGCATCCATTCCCAATGTCTGACGGGCGACGTTTTCGGCTCGATAAAATGCGATTGCGGGCCACAGCTGCAAAAGACTATGGAAATGATCGAAACCGAAGGCCGCGGCGCCATAGTCTATCAACAGCAGGAAGGCCGCGGCATCGGCATCATCAACAAGATCCGCGCCTACGCTCTCCAGGACGAAGGTGCCGACACCGTCGAGGCCAACCAGGAACTCGGCTTTGCCATCGACGCCCGCAACTATCAACAATGCGCCGAGATCCTCTTCGACATGGGGCTGTGCAAAGTCCGTGTTATCTCAAATAACCCCGATAAACTAGCCGCACTCGAACGTGCCGGCCTACAAATCGTCGAGCGCATCCCGATCGAAGTCGAATCAGAACAACCCGCGGCACACTATTTGCGTACAAAAAAAGAGAAAATGGGACATTTGATAGCTGTCAACGATACGATAGATATGAACGAATAGTTATATTTTATGCCATGCGTAGCTCTGTGGTGTTATTTTGAAAAGAGGTGTTATATGAAGAATTTTATACCATTTCAGCTTCCCATGCTTTTTGTCTCCGTCATTCTTGCAGCAGGGACATCTACGTACGGTCAAAGTGTTATAAGCGGCCACATCTTCAACGAAGGAAGAAGCCCTGTCAGCAACATATTTGTCGAACTCCAGGACGACAACTACCAGACGTCGCAAACGACGCGAACAGACAACTCGGGTGTTTATTTTTTTCGCAATCTCCGCTCGGGAATCTATTATGTCCATGTCAGGGCGATTGGCACAAACTACGTTGAAGAGACACAGCAGGTCGAGATCGCCAGCCGTCCTCTTAGGAACATTGGAGGAACGATAGCCGCAGGGATATCGTACGAATCGAAAGATTTCTTTTTGAAAACAAAACGAGAAAACTCTCCTTCGACGGCAAGAGTCATTTTTGCCCAGGAGATACCAATTGGTGCCAAGAAAGCATTCGAGGCCGCCGCCGCTGCACTTGAGAAGAAAAATAGCGCGGAGGCCATTAAGCTTTTGGAGCAAGCCGTAACAGTATTTCCAAACTATTACGATGCTTTAGAAATGCTGGGGAACCAATACATAACGCTTGGGAAGTATCATGATGCTGATTCTATTCTTGGACGTGCCGTTGAAGTCAACTCGCGAAGTTTTTCCGGTTGGTACGGACGTGCCTATTCACAATATAGCCTTGGATTGTCTACTGCCGCGATCGAATCCGCAACCCGGGCGGTAACTATAAACTCAAATTCCGCAGAAGCTTTTTTACTTCTAGGTGTTTCCTACAGGCAGGCTCGTCAATTTGAACTTGCCGAAAAGCATTTGAAGAAGGCGAATGATCTTGCCCATGGCAATTCACCGGATGTCCATTGGAATCTTGCGTTGCTGTATGCACACAATCTCAATCGTTTTGAGTTGGCGGCCACCGAACTCGAATCGTATTTAAGAACTGCCAAACCTTCCAACGAAGCTCAGATCCGAAAATTGATCGAACAATATAGGAAGCGTGGTAAAATAGTAACTGGGAGCAGTATTTAATTATCCCTGTCCGGTTTATAAGTGATCGGATCAATTTTAAATTCTGAGAAAGTTCAAAGAGACGGACTCTCACCCTAGATAATTTCTTTCTCGGAGATATTACAGCCACTTCCCATCTACTCCAAGTTAAGCGGCTTTGCCGCCACACACAATGCGGTGGAGGCTTGCCTCATAGGCGCCATGTTAAGCTCGTAATCTATTGATGTTACATGATTTATTGTCCCGTAGGGACTAACGATAATAGCCCAGCGATTTATCGCTGGGTGCGGCGAATCTTCGTTTGGAGTCCCGAAGGGACGGCTGGTTGTTGCCTTTAGCGAATTCAGCCGTCCCGTACGGGACTTTGAACTTGCTTGCCATTGTCCGAGCGATGAATCGCTGGGCTATTTTCGGATGTCCCTACGGGACGATAAATCCTTTAAGACAGATAGTTTACAGCCTCAATTTGGCGCGTATGAGGCAAGCCTCACGCACTCCAAGGCAGCAAGCCAAAAAGAAAAATTGCTTAACCTGGCGACGCGAAGTCTGCAAAATAAAAAGCCCGTCCGAAAGCGGACGGGCTTAAATCAATCAACTAAAACCTTCCTAGAAGGTAAAGCCGAAGTGGAATCGGACGGAACGCGGATCCTGGAACAATTGTGGTTGATTGAACCGTTGATCTTTATTCGGTGCACCAGAAGGGCTAGAAAGAGCTGCGTAGGCATTGACCCTGGCAACCGTGACCGCTCCGTTAAAGAATCCCCGATCGATACACCGGAGAACAGTACTGGTGCCCGGATCAGGCGTCGTGCAGCCAAACACTGACGCGGGAACATTCAGACGTGTGAGGGACTCACGGCGTGAAAGCTCCGTCCGCGAGTCAAACAAGTTGAGGACCTCGACTCCGGCATAAACTCCGTAACGCTTATCAAGTCCGAACTTATATGTGTGCCGCACACCGAAATCGGTTTGCTGCAGCCTGCTTGTCCGGCCAAGATCGCCGCGGTGGCCAAGGATCTGTGAGCTCACAAAGGCGATTCTAAACCGCGATGTAACCGGAGTACCGCTTCCAATGGAGTAGAAGCTGTAAAGATCCGTCACATTGGTGCTTCCCCTCCACTTAAAGGCGTATCCATAATTGATCTTGAAAACATGCGGACGGTCGGTCGGCAGTCTTCCGTTATCCGGTTTTCCGCCCTCAGCGGTGTATCCGATGAACGGAAGATCGAAGTTGCGGTTGACGTTTGGACTATTGCGTCCTGTACCGCCGCTACGCTGTGCTTCATCCGAACTGGCCAAACCGGAATAGTTGCCGAAGAGGCGGCTGTAGGTATAGTTTGCGTCGAAGAAGAGACCGTTGGTGAAACGCTTGCCAAGTCTAAACTCCAAAGCCTTATAATCACGCTGGGCCTTCGCAGCAACTGCACCCGGAATCGGATATTTACCGCATGCGATTGCAGCGCAGATGCCAAATCCCGGATTACCGATGTAGTACTCTTCATCGCCGTCAGCATTGTGGTAACCAATATCCTCGATCGCACGGAGAACCCGTTTATGGGTAAAGCGTACGCCAAGGATCATGCCGCGACGCACCTCATACTCCGAACCAACAGTCATTTCGTCCTGACTAAATGCCTTTAGGTTAGGATCGACACGGTTATCACGCGGATCGTTGGAGATAGTTCTGAAGTCGGTCGTAATGATGTTGTTTGCGATCAAGCCTGCTCTCGTATATGAGAAGATGTTCGGGTTTACGATCACGAACTCATACAGAAGAAAAGTATCACCGCCGAATGATCCGCGTGGCAATTCATATTTGAAACGGTCATAGAACTTGCCGTAGCTGCCAAACACTTTCCATTTGCCGTTTCCGAGAACGTCAAACGCTACGCCGATACGCGGAGCGATCTTACTTCCCCATCCAAACGTGATGCCCGGAGCACCCGCTCTAAATGAAGGCACGGTTTCTTTTTCAATACGAACACCCGCATTCACTGTCAGGCGTCTTGCTATAGTCCAGCCATCCTGAAAGAAAAACGCCTGATTGGCGCTCGAAGCCTTACCGAAAGTGCCAAACAGAGTTAGCCCACCAACGCCCAACGCTCCCGGGTCGGCGGGACAACCCGCTACTGGAGTCGGATTAGGACGCAGGCAGCCATTACGGTCGGTAGTGGTTCCGCCGAGGCTGAAATCAATGCTGCCCGTCGAAACATACCCCTCGTCATCGTCGTTGCTCAGAGCGTTTCGCTGATAACCCGCCTTGAAAGCGTGGCGGCCGCCAGCGTTAAAAAAGAACGCTCCCGACAAGTCATATGTCTTGCGGATCGAAATATCTTTATTAGTCAAAAAGTTCGATGGAAAATTCGCAAAGCCGGTTATGCAATTCAACGGAGCTCCACCCACGCTGCAGGTGTACTGGGTAGTATTGGGAATCCCGTAATTGCCGACCTTCTCATTAAGGTAGCTCCGTCCATAGCGCGCATTAACAATAATGTTCTGAGTCGGACGATAGTTTCCTTCTACCGTGTAATTGGTTGCCGGGATGCGGCCGCCCTGTTGAAACTGAGAGGCTACCCCCGGGGCATTAGAAGCAGTACCCGCACCATCCAGCGTGATGAAACCAGGGATAACCCCGTGCTGACGGTAAGGATTGTAAAGATAGGTAGAGTTAATATCGACCTTGCTGCCCAAGATCGCATCAAGTCGAACAAACGAATAATCGCGTCGGACCTCTTGTCGATACGCTTGTGTGGTACCGTCGGCAAATCGGAAGTCTCTGCTAAGCGGGAAAAACTGCGGAGACGTGTTAGCAAAGAAATACAGATGTTTCTTGATGATCGGTCCGCTCAAACTAGCCGTCGGATAGAAATTAGCGAAGCTATCTTTCGGAACTGTCAGATAGCGAAGTGTAGTCGTATTACTTGCCAAAATCCTGTTTGGATCTGCAAAAAGCTTTGAGGACTCAATCGCAGCTCCGATCTCGCCATGAAAACTATCAGCACCGCGTTTGGTAACGACATTGATAACGCCGCCGGTCGCGCCGCCATATTCAGCTTCAAAACCGTTGGTCTTGACCTGAATTTCGCTGACGATCGTAAACGGGACATTATTATTACCGTTCAAAACGCCCGTACGGAAATTTGTTACTTCCTGGCCGTCGATAACAAACGAGTTCTCGGAACCGCTCGCGCCGTCGATCTGAAAGCCGCCGTTCAAGACCTCGGGTCTCACGGGTGCAAGCGCTCTAAGCGCACTCGCGAACCCCTGGCCATGAGGCAATGTTTCCAAGGTTTTGGCCGTAAGGTTGTCTGTGATCTTGCTGGACGTAGTGTCGACTACGGCGTCATCGCCGGTGACAGTGACATTTACGCCAACGCTGCCGACCTTAAGGTCAAAATCGGCTATGGCCGATTGCCCAAGAAGCACATTGACGTTGTTATTAGTAGCAGTTTGAAAACTGCCCTTTTCCGTTTTAACGGTATAGACTCCCGGCGGCACTTGTGTGATCCGGTAAAACCCATCACCGTCGGCAGTAACTGTCCGGTTAACTGCGTTGCCCGTGGCTGTGACGGTCGCTCCCGGAATTACTGCTCCGCTCTGATCTTTCACCGTTCCTTCAATCGACCCGTACCGTTCCTGTCCGAAACTGGCGAGGGACAATGTGAGAAGCAACGACAAAACCACAAAAATAAACTTAAAGTTTTTCATTTTTCTCTCCTAAAAAGATTTCCTGTGAATACTAAAGCCCAAATTAGGACAATTGTTCACCAGTTCTCATGCAATTTGAAAGCCACACGTTCCGGAAACAGAAATATCAACCTAACTCCTTTAATATCTAGATTTACAATGTTTCTGAAATCTACTTCCATATTAGCTCGTCCAAATAACTAAATCAATTTCCGAGAATTTGAATTTTTTATCAGGGCATGGAGAGAGACCGGATAAAAATCGTATCAATACTTGATGAAGCCGCCTTTCTAACGCAGAATTGACAACACGATCTGGAGAAACGTTTGACCGAGAGAATTTACCGCGATTCTGTTCATAATATTATCCGTGTCAACACTGATACGGACGAAGGGCGGCTTGTTGTGTCTCTCATAGACACGCCTGAGTTTCAGCGGCTGCGGCGGATACGGCAGCTTGGGCTCGCGTATTTTGCCTATCAGGCGGCTGAGCATTCGCGGTTTACGCATAGTCTGGGTGCGTTTCATCTGGCCGGTCGGATGGTTGCGAAACTGAGGTTGAAATACGAGATTCCGGATGCCGCACAAACAGCGGTCCGCGTCGCCGCATTGCTCCACGACATCGGCCACGGGCCTTTTTCGCACGTCATCGAATCTATTCTCGATTTTCACCACGAAGATTTTACGGTCGAGGCGGTTTTGAGCGATGAGACCGGAATCGATCGGCTGCTGAAAAAATTTTCGCCCGAATTGGCAAATGATGTCGCCGCGATCATTCGCGGGGACTTTCGCCCTCTGGCTCTCGCCCAGCTTGTATCGTCGCAGCTCGATGTTGACCGGATGGATTATTTGCTTCGCGACTCGCTGATGACTGGCGCAAAATACGGCATCTACGACCTCGAGTGGATAATCAAGTCGATTGAGATCAATGAAAAGGACGACCATCTGTATGTCTCGGCGCCGGGGCTTTATGCGGTTGAGGATTATCTCCAGGCACGGTATTACATGTATCGCCAGGTATATTTTCACCGAACGCTGCGCTCGGCCGAAGCGGTTTTGAAAGTGCTTATCCGCCGTGCTCTCAAACTTTTTAAGGATGGCGGTGACGTTTGGTATGCGGCCGATACGCCAATGGAGAAGATACTCGCGGGTGAAAAGCTTGGTCTCAAAGAGCATCTCGAACTCGATGACACCGACGTTATGTTCAGCATAAAACGCTGGCAGCACGCCGCCGATCCGATCCTCTCTGATCTTGCAAAAAGGTTTTTGAACCGGCGGCTGTTTAAGGCATTTGATCTCG
>JAYVER010000035.1:0-2444 GCA_043748725.1 Chloracidobacterium sp.
CCTGATAAGCGAGATCGGCACGTGGCTCGACGAACCGCTTTCGGACGGGTCGCTGATCCCGACGTATTTGCTCGCGCAGTTTGTGCGAAAGCATGTAACGGTCGCTCTCGGCGGTGACGGCGGCGACGAGCTTTTTGCCGGATACCCGATGTATTACGGCCACAAGGTGGCCGGAGCGTATAGCTCGATACCCCAATTTCTGCGCTCCGGCTTTATCGAACCGATCGTGAGGATGCTGCCGGTTTCGACCAAAAATCTTTCATTTGATTACAAAGCCAAACGCTTCGTCAAATCGGCTAATTACGAGACGCTTGAAAGGCATCACTCTTGGTTTGGCTCGTTTTCGCTCGACGATCAGACGGCGCTGCTGACTGAAAATGTGCTGGCAAATGGATCGGGCGACATCTATGTCGGGCCGAAGAGTCTGCTCAGAATATGCGACGCGACCGACGAGATCGAGCGGATGCAGTATCTCGACATGAATTTTTACATGGCCGAGGATATTTTGACCAAAGTAGATCGGGCGTCGATGGCGGTTTCACTGGAGACGCGAGCCCCGTTTCTCGATCCGCGTGTCGGGCAATTTGCCGCATCGCTGCCTCTCGATTACAAACTCCGCGGCAGTAAAGGCAAATACATCTTGAAAAGGGCAATGCACGACCTGCTGCCGAAATCGATCTTGACACGGTCGAAGAAAGGTTTTGGAATCCCGATCGCCGAATGGCTAAAGGGCCGTCTAAATCCGCTAATGCACGATCTCCTCGCACCCGACAGATTAAAACAGCAGGGCTTGTTCGAATCGACCTACGTGCAAACGCTGATCGCCGAGCACGAAAAAGGCATCGCCAGCCACCACAAACAGCTATGGACACTGCTTGTTTTTCAGTTATGGCATGATAACTTTTTGCAGTAGCCAGCAAGTGTCGGTAGCCCGCACGTAAGTAATGGCGTTGTCAGCTTTGATTCATGCGGCAGTGAAACTGGATCGGTCGATGCTGAGATCTACTTCTGCACCTGACAGAGCTTTGCGTTAGAGAGGCCCTTACTTACGTGCGGGCTACTGACACGTGCGGGCTTGAGGCATCTGCCTCGATTCGCGTATCATTTCACATATGGAATCACTTTATCCTGAAATCGAACCATTTGACACCGGCATGTATGTGGTTTCGGATATTCACACGATCTACTATGAGCGCGTTGGCAATCCTAACGGTATTCCGGTGGTTTTTCTGCACGGCGGACCGGGCGGCGGGCTGATACCGATGTACCGGCAATTTTTCGACCCGGCGGTTTATCACGTCATCTTGTTCGACCAACGCGGCTCTGGCAAATCGACGCCCCATGCCGAGCTTCGCGAAAACACCACATGGGATCTGATCAACGATATCGAGTCGTTGAGATTGAAATTTGGCGTCGATAAATGGTATGTGTTTGGTGGCTCGTGGGGCAGTACGCTGAGTCTTGCATATGCCGAAATGCATCCAGACAGATGTCTTGGACTGATCCTGCGCGGTATATTTTTGACCCGCAGAAAGGAACTCTCCTGGTTTTACCAATACGGAGCGTCTGAGATCTTCCCAGATTTTTGGGAGCGGTATCGCGATGAGATACCAGAAGCCGAGCGTGGGGATTTTATCTCGGCGTACTACAAACGTCTGACGAGCGACGACGAGAGCGTCCAACTCTCGGCCGCCCGTGCCTGGAGCGTTTGGGAAGGGTCGACATCGAAACTCCATCCGGACAAGGATCTGATGGATCATTGGGAAGGCGAGCACGAGGCTCTGAGCCTCGCCCGCATCGAATGCCATTATTTTGTTAACAATTCATTTTTCCCGACCGAGAATTATTTGCTCGAAAACGTCGGCAAGATCCGGCACATTCCGACCATTATCGTTCAAGGCCGCTACGACGTTGTTTGCCCGATCACGTCGGCATGGGATCTCCACAAAGCGATGCCTGAGGCCCAATTGGTCATCGTACCCGACTCCGGACATTCGATCTCGGAACCCGGAATTTCATCGGCGCTGGTCGAGGCTATGGAACGCTTCAAAACAGCTTCATAGTTTGGCTGGCTATCTCGTGATATTCCGCAACTGTAATAATGTTGTGAATGTCGGGCCGTTTAGCTGTATTATGTAAGTGATCGCTTTTGATAAGAACCTTTTTGCGCACAGAAGCGTCAAACTTGAGGGAATTTGGTTATGCTTGGATTGGGGACGGGTGAAATTATTGCAATCATATTGGTTGTGTTCCTGCTTTTTGGAGCCACCCGTCTGCCCCAGCTTGCCAAATCGATAGGACAATCGCGCAAGGCTTTTAAGGACGGTTTGCGTGAGGCTGAAGAAGCCGAACGAGAGCAAAAGCCACAGGAAATCGCAACGCCGCCAATCTCGTCATTAACCGACGATGAGATCCTTGCAGAAATGCGGCGGCGAACCGAATCA
>JAYVER010000036.1:0-2442 GCA_043748725.1 Chloracidobacterium sp.
CAATGGCCTTGACCGCCGGAGTCGGTGCTTTGTTTGGCCGGGCCGCATAAGGCTCATTCCTTAGTAATCGAAGAAGGAATTCTAATGAAAAGCTGGGCATAATATTCGATGGAATTTGGCAAGCAATTTACATTGAAGGGGTAATCAAATAATCATGACATTTCATTGGCACAAAAAATCTGTGGATGAACGAACGTTCGGACAAAGAATCGCCGACACCGTAGCCAACGGCATGGGGTCTTGGGCGTTTATAATTATTCAATCTGTCATTGTCGCTTTATGGATTGCCTGCAATCTAATAGCCTGGCAATTTCAATGGGATGTTTATCCCTTTATTCTCTTGAATCTCGTCTTTTCCACCCAGGCCGCTTACGCCGCGCCGATAATCATGATGAGTCAAAATCGCTCTGCCGACAGAGATAGACATCAAGCAGACGCGGATTACAAAACAAACTTAGAGGCAAAAAAAGAGATTGAAGAATTAATGGTGACCCTTAATAAGATTGATGTTGATAAATTAGATAAAATAATTGCCCTTTTAGAGAAAGGACAACGCGGACCTAAGAAATGATGGAGTTTTATCTGGCATTACACAGCAACATCTTCTTCACCAATGAACACTCTCTACTACGGCGATAATCTGAATATTCTGCGGCGGTATATCAAGGACGAGTCGGTCGATCTTGTATATCTCGACCCGCCGTTCAATTCGAACCGCAACTACAACGTGCTTTACAAAGACGAGAGCGGACTTGAGGCGGATTCGCAGATCATGGCTTTCGAAGACACGTGGCATTGGAAGGGCGCGGCCTCGACCTACGACGTTCTCATCATGACAGGCGACAAGGTTTCCGAAATGCTCCAGGCGCCCGCGCTCCTTCATCGGCGAAAACCAGATGATGGCCTATCTCATGATGATGGCCGTCCGCCTAAACTTGGATTCGACTAAGGCTGCCGCGCGGTCGAAACGCTTTATGTTCTAATTTTTTGCAAAGGAGATAGAAGTCGTATATATTAATATGAGATATAAGATTGTTATCTGGAATCGTTCCGGATAATACGCGAAATTTGAGTGTTATCAAGACTGATTCGGGATAATACACAAAATATGCGGGTTATCTGGAACGGTTCGGATAATCATAAGTTACGCACCCGGAAAGGGAGTCATGACGATCACCAACCCCAGCGTCCTAGGCGCCATCGGGAATACCCCCCTCATTGAACTTCAGAGAGTCGTGCCTGCCGGCTCGGCACGGATCGTGGCGAAGCTGGAATCGGCGAATCCGACAGGGAGCATGAAAGACCGAATGGCGAAAGCCGCTATTGAGCGGGCTGAATCCAGCGGGCTCCTTGGTACTGGCGGAACGGTTGTCGAATACACCTCAGGCACTACCGGCGTTTCGTTGGCGTTTGTCTGTGCTGCCAAGGGATACGCCCTGGAAATCGTGTTTTCCGACGCGTTCAGTACTGAAAAGCGACGGACGATGCTTGCGTTCGGAGCGCGCATCACGGACGTCGCGAGCGATGACAAAAAGATTACCGAGCATCTGATAAAAGAGCTGATCAGCACCGCCGCGGAGATCAGTCAGCGACCCGACCATTGGTATTGCGACCAACTAAACAACCACGACGCTATTGAAGGATATCTGCCGCTTGGCGACGAACTCTGGCAGCAGACCGACGGCCAAGTGGATGCGTTTGTGCATTCGGTCGGCACGGCGCATTCGATTCACGGCGTCACGAGATCCCTAATGAAGCACAACGACCGCATCCGAACTGTCGCCGTGGAACCTGCTGAGTCCGCCGTGCTTTCCGGGAATCCGTCCGGCTCGCACAAGATCGAAGGCATTGGAATTGGATTCGTTCCGCCATTATGGCAGCCGGAACTCGTCAATGAGATTCAGACCGTGACTACGGAAGAGGCAAAGGGGATGGCTCGGCGATTGGCGCTCGAGGAGGGAATCTTCGCAGGCTCATCGTCCGGTGCGAACGTCGTCACGGCGATTCGCGTTGCCAAACAGTTGGGTCCCGGCGCCACGGTGGCTACCATCATCGTCGACTCGGGGCTGCGCTACTTGAGCACCGATGTGTTTGCAGGTACGAACGGTGCCTAACACCGCGATGGAGCCGACGGCGCGCGGTCATTCTCCGAGAGCTTCAGGAACGATCCCGCCGAGACTCATCGGGCACGTTAGACGGCTCTGTGGAACCACACGTGGTATGTACTGTTCAAACAAAAAAGCCATTGACGAGTCTTTATGCGGTAGCCACTCTGCCTGCGACCGAAGACCGTTACCATTTCCAGTATTGGGTGTTGTCGCTAATTCAGGCACGGCCGTTGGGCGGGCCGACCCAACGGCGTCTTCATCACTCTCGAAAACGCAACATCATACATCACCGACGAAGCCGCCTCAGCCGGTTTCTTCACCTCCGAACACTTCG
>JAYVER010000037.1:0-16771 GCA_043748725.1 Chloracidobacterium sp.
CGAAGCGAAAGACGAGAGCCGCGTACCGGAAAAACCGTCAGGTTTTGATAAAGCATTGCTCGCTTTGATCGCGATACCGCTGACTTTGGCGTTTATCGCATCGCTCGCGCCACCGACGGCTAAGGACGCGTTGCTTTATCACTTTGCTTTGCCAAAGGCGTTTGTTGCTCAGCACAGCAATGCGATCATTGACGGCAACATTGCGAGCTACCTGGCTCTCGGAGCTGAGATGCATTCGGTTTGGGCGATGCTGCTTGGTGGTTCTTTGAATGCAAGAGCGGCAGAAACCGCAGCCGGCTCGACGGTGTTTTTGTTCTTTCCGCTGCTGCTGATGACTATATTCGGCTGGTCACGAGAGATCGGTATTTCCCGGCGTTGGAGTTTGATCGCGGCTTCGATAGTCGCAAGCGTGCCGACAGCATTTCACGTCGCGTCGAGCGGATATATTGACATAGCACTAGCGTTATTTGTGACTTTGGCGATTTATTCGTTGTGCCGCTGGTGGAAAGTGCAGTCGAGCGGTTGGCTGGTATTCATTGCGATATTTTTGGGAGCGGCACTCGCGATCAAGCTGACAACCGTGGTTGTTTTCGCGGCATTTGTACTCGTAATTTTGCTGCGGGCGAGAGATGCAAAAGATGGAGCGGGGAAGATTCTCATCGGTGGTTTCGCGGCGTTAATTCTCGCAGGTGTGATTGCATCGCCGTGGTATTTGCGAACGTGGACGGCAACGGGCAGCCCGGTTTTTCCGTTCTACATGAGCATCTGGAAAGGCTCGGGAGAGAATTGGGATGTCGAGCGTTCAAACCTCTTTCAGGCGATGAATTCGCAGTACGGCGGCGAGCAGAAAACGGCTTTGGATTATGTACTCGCTCCGGTAAATATTTCGGTCATCGCTCAACCGGAAGACGCAAAATATTTTGATGGCGTGTTGGGTGTCGCGTTTTTGATCGGGTTGCCGATATTGATATGGGGTCTTTGGAAATTTGAATTGCCGGTCGAGGCAAAGATCGGCGCGGGCATTGCCGCGATAATGTTTTTGTTTTGGCTCTTTTCGAGCCAACAGCTGCGTTATCTACTGCCGATCTTGCCGGTATTGGCAATCGCGATCGCTGCATCAGCCGAGGCAATTGCGGCTAAGCGAGAATCGCTGAGAGCTGTCTGGCGATATTCGTTCGCGGCGGCAATTGTTGTTGGAATTCTGACGACCGCCGCGTGGTTTTTGAGATCGGCGCCGCTTCGAGTCGCACTTGGCGGTGAGACCCGCGATCAATATTTGACGCGAAATCTGGATTACTATCCGTATTACCAGGCGGTCAACTCGGACACGCCGGCGGATGCAAAAGTATGGCTGATCAATATGCGACGGGATACGTATAACATCGAGAGAACTGTGTTTTCGGATTATTTGTTCGAGGATTGGACGCTTCGGAAAATGGTTTGGGAATCGCGAAGTGTGCAGGAATTACGCTCGAAAACCGCCGCGATGGGAGTGCAGTATGTATTGACCCGGCACGATTTTTTGTTCGATTACGATAAATCGACGCTGGTGGACGACAAAAAACCGCGAGCCGAAAACGACGCGAAATTAAAGATCGCAAAGGATTTTATTCTCGACCCGGAACGCACCATTAGGGCCGACAACAAATTTAGTTTGATAAAGGTATTTTAAAGTAATGGCATCAACAACAGCCGTAATGGAAACACAATTTACGGAACAATTTAAGGAATTTCTTAAAGGTGAATCTGACATCTCGCTGGCAGCCCTCCGCGAAAAGGCCTTCGCTGTATTCGCCGAGATCGGCTTTCCGACTGTCAAGAGCGAGGACTGGAAATATACGAATGTTGCACCGATTGCGAAGGAGACGTGGAATGTTGCACACCTTTCGTCTTTGTCGGCTGTGCCCGCAACGTCGGGAGAGCTACTTTGGGGTTTCAATACAAGCCGGAACGGATTTGCGGCGTTGAATCTCGCCTTTGGCGAATTTCAAGTGATAACCATTCCAAGGGAAACAAGCGTCGATACGTCGATAGAATTAAAATTTGCAGGAAACGAAAACGCAGCTATATTCCCGCATGTTTTGATAATCGCTGAATCTGGAAGTAAGGCGACAATCGTTGAATCCTATGCCTCGACGGCGAAAAGTTTCACCAATGCCGCTGTTCAAATAGTTGTTGAAGACAATGCCAACCTGACGCACTATCGCGTACAGCGCGACTCTGCTGAGGCATTTCACGTTGGCACTACGGAGGTCTTCGTGTTTGGAGGAGGCCGGTATGATTCGACAAATATTAATCTTGGCGGTGCGATCTCGCGGCATGATATAGACTTGAAATTCAAAGCCGAGGGCGGCGAGGCTTGGGTTGACGGACTGTATATGCTCAACGGCTCACAGCACGCCGATACTCATTCGATAATCGATCACATGGTGCCGAATTGCACCTCGCACCAGACGTATAAAGGCGTCCTCAATGACAAATCTCGCGGCGTATTTAACGGCAAAGTATTCGTCCGCGAAAACGCACACGGTACCGACGCACAGCAGTCGAACAAGAATCTTTTGCTGTCAAACGACGCCCGGGTCGATACGAAACCACAGCTTGAGATATTTAACGACGATGTAAAATGCGCGCACGGCGCTACCGTCGGACAACTTGAGGAAGAAGAGTTATTCTATTTGTTGACACGCGGTCTTCCCGATACGCTGGCACGCAATCTGCTAACCTATGGATTTGCCGAGGCAATTATTCGCAAAGTTGGCATCGAAACTATAAAGGCGGATCTGGACGAAGCGGTACTGAACCGACTAAATGTAAAATTGGAAGTATAAAAATATGAGAATAAGAACACAGTTAATAATTGAAGACGAAGTAATGGCAAAGATTGACGAGATCGCCGGTGAAAAGCATCGTCGGGCGATCGTGGTCGAAACTGCTCTAAAAGAGTACATTGCCCGCGAAGAGGCCAAACAAAAAAAGAATCCAAAACCGCCGGTCGAGGACGAAAAGACAGTCAAGGGCAAGCGTTAGCGTAGATTGCTCTTAAAAAATGAGGTTCCATCAATAACATGACAGCAGTAAAAACAATGAGTACATGGGACGTTGAAAAAATTCGTGAAAGTTTTCCGGTATTGTCACAGACCGTAAACGGGAAGCCGCTCGTCTATCTCGACAACGGCGCCTCTTCGCAGGTGCCGCAGATGGTCATCGACCGAGGTTCGAAATACCTTGCGGAGGAGCATTCGAATGTCCATCGCGGTGTGCACTACCTCTCGCAGCACGCAACGACCGCCTACGAGGCGGCCCGCGAAAAGGTCAAGCGCTTTATCAACGCCCGCGAGGCGAAGGAATGTATTTTCGTGCGCGGGACGACCGAGGGCGTCAATCTGGTCGCGTATTCGTATGGCCGCAAATTCATAAATGAGGGCGACGAGATACTGGTGAGCCAGATGGAGCATCACTCGAATATCATTCCCTGGCAGATCGTCGCTGAAGAACGCGGGGCGAAAGTGGTCATGATTCCGATGAACGAGCGCGGCGAACTGATCATCGACGAATACGAAAACCTGCTCAATGAACGCACCAAAATGGTCGCGGTCACACACGTTTCGAATTCGCTCGGAACGATCAATCCGATCAAAGAGATGATCGCGACGGCGCACAAATTTGGTGTTCCGGTCTGCGTTGATGCCGCCCAAAGCGTGCCGCATTTTCCGGTGGATGTGCAGGATCTGGATGCTGATTTCTTTGCGTTTTCCGGCCATAAGATGTTTGGGCCGACTGGCAGCGGCGTCCTTTACGGCAAACGCGAATGGCTCGACCAGATGCCGCCATATCAGACCGGCGGCGGCATGATCCGCACGGTGAGTTTTGAAGGGACGACGTTTGCACCGATCCCCGATAAGTTTGAAGCGGGAACGCCGGCCATCGCCGCCGGCATTGGTCTCGGAGCCGCGATCGACTACATAAATGCCTTGGATTTCGAAGCCGCCACAGCTTACGAGCACGAGCTACTCGAATACGCGACTGAGCGGCTGGCCGACATTCCCGGCGTCAAGATCATCGGCACCGCCGCTAACAAGGCGAGCGTTTTGTCGTTCACCATCGAGGGTATTCACCCGCACGACATCGGCACGATCCTCGACCAACAAGGCATCGCCATCCGTGCCGGCCATCACTGTGCCCAGCCGGTGATGGAATTCTTCGACGTTCCGGCTACGGCCCGTGCGTCGTTCGCGTTTTATAACACTCGCGAAGAGGTCGATAAATTAGCCGACGCGGTGCAGAAAGTGATTGAGGTTTTTGCATAATTCGCTGTCGCCAACGGCGACAAACATTTATAGCCTAGGGTGAAACCCTAGGTCGGATGGAAGAGATGATTTGCTCGCCGAAGGTGAGCAACAGCCTGTGAAGTCAAGATTGTTCGACGCTTTCAGCGTCGCAATTCCTCTGTTTGCTATCCTAGGGTTCCAATCGCTTCGCTCTTTTCACCCTAGGCTTTATTGTTGGTCGCCGTTGGCGACAAGATCGATATGAGTTTTCAACGAAAATCGGACGGATTAAACAATGGTTATCAAAACACTAAAATCACTATTCAAAAGAGACTTAGAAAAGCTCAAGACTGAAATAGGCCAATATAACGACGAAGACGCGATCTGGAAAGTCGATGGCGAGATCACCAATTCGGCGGGGAATCTGTGTCTGCATATCATCGGTAATTTAAACGGGTTTATTGGCGCTGAGTTGGGTAATTCGGGTTATGTGCGTCAGCGCGACCTTGAGTTCTCGACCAGAGAAACGCCGCGAGCTGAGCTGTTGAAAATGATTGACGAAACTATTACCGTAATGGATTCGAGCCTTGATAAAGTAACGCCCGAACAGCTTGAAGCGGATTATCCAAAAGTAGTTTTTGCGGACAAGATGACGACCGGCTGGTTCCTGATCCATCTGGCGACGCATCTGAACTATCACCTCGGGCAGATCAATTATCACCGGCGGCTGTTTGATAAGGCGGCGGAATAATCGGCGTCGAATCGGCAATTACTTTTATTTATATGAAGATGTATTCGCTAAAATCGTTTCTCGCGACACTAATTCTCGGCGTTTTGGCACTTAGCTGTACAAGTAGTACGCCTGCGGTTTTAAATTCTAACTCCTTAAACGCCGGTTCACCGGCGTCCGACTCGACAGCCGTTTCGAATTCAAATGTTGGACAGGGGTGACAATTGAGTCGGCCGATAAAACCGTGATCGTCGGCTCATTTCTCGAATCCGCAAAACCGAATTCGCCCGCCGTACTATTGCTGCATCAATTCGGCAGCGACCGGCATTCGTATGACGCTTTTGCTAAACGTTTGCAGGCAAAGGGATTTGGCGTACTTGCGATCGACGGTCGCGGGTTTGGCGAATCTACAAAGACAAGCGACGGGAAAAGCGTCGCAGTTAGCCGCTCCGACGAGGCCGTTAAAGGCATGAACGCGGATGTAGCGGCGGCATTCGAATATTTGTCAAAGCAAAAAAATGTCGATCCGGCCCGAATCGGGATCGTCGGTGCGTCGTATGGCAGCAGCCTCGCTCTGATTTATGCGGCAGATAATCCGAAAGTTAAAGCCGTTGCCCTGCTATCGCCCGGGCTCAATTATTTTGGCAATATGCCGACCGAACCGGCGATCAAAAAGTATGGAGACCGGCCGCTCTACTTGCTCGCCGGGCAGAAGCAGGATCAGGAATCATTTGAGGCCGTTAACCGACTCAACGAGATTCAAAATGGCCGTGCTAGGTACGACCAAACAATTCATCCTGATGGGAAGCACGGTACGGAGTTGCTAAAGGTTGGGGCTACTGAGGAACTAGAAGATTTCTTTGTCAGGAGTCTCAGCCTCGGCAAATAGGGTTGGAAAGCAACTAAATGTCACTTGTGTATTTGAAAGAGGCGATTCAAGACGGCGACAATGAAAAATTGATCCGCTATGTCCGGCTCCACCTAGGCGACGGCAACGAAGAACAGGGACGGAAAGAGATCGACAAAGCGTGGGTGGAAGCTCTCAAACCCTTACTCGATTTACTGCCGACGGACCGCGAATTTCTCCTGAAAACCATCGCTGAAAAAGATGCGGCAACGCTCGCACATCTTTATTTTCATCTTCATTTCTATTTTGTAAAGCGTTCCGGAGAGTGGATACATGATGGGGAACTCTAACGATCTCGCACAGCTTAGACCCGGCCTGTGGGACACGGTCAATGAGCGGTATCCGGGTTCCATGATCACGAAAAACGATTTTGTACCCCTCGCAAAATTGACCAAACCATTGACTGAATCGCGTCTGGCTTTCGTCAGCACGGCAGGCGTTCAGCCTCACCGATCAATGCCTTTTGACACGGTTCATCCAGTTGGCGATTATAGCTTTCGTCGCGTTCCTTCGGCGTCGAAACCCGCCGATCTTGAGATTCACCAGCTCAAATATCCGACCGTCGGAGCAAAACGCGATCTTAATGTCATTTTTCCGATCGAGAGATTGCAGGAACTTGTCGATGAAGGCTTTATCGGCGGTCTCACCGAGAATTTTTACTCGTTCATCGGTTATAATATGGATGCCGAGCGGTTGGAGCGGACGCTGGCCGAGGACATCGCGACGGCTGTCGAGGCGGAAAAGCCTGATGTTGTGCTGCTCGCACCTGCCTGACCGATCTGCCATCAGAGCATCGCGCTCGTGCAGCGCGCTATTGAAAATAGAGGTATTCCGACCGTTTCGCTTTCGGTGTCCTTGGATATAACGCAGCAGATCAAGCCGCCGCGGGCGATGTTTCTGCCATTTATGATGGGACACCATTTCGGCGTGCCGTTTCATGTTGAGTTGCAGAAACGGATAATTCGCGAGGCTCTTGGCTGCATCAAAGCGGCTGAGACGAGCGGTGATATTCATTATTTCCCGATGTCCTGGGCAAAAGCTCGGCAAGAGGGCAAGGAAATCGAAAAGCAGTTAGACTAGGGTGATTTATGCAGCAAACTCCAATTCAAATCGGCGATTATAGTTTTACAATTTTAGTTGAGCCTAATGACCCGAACGGCTATCTAGTTACCTGCCCGGCTTTGCCGGGTCTTGTAACTGAGGGTGATACGCTTGAAGAGGCCTTTGCAATGGCAAAGGACGCGATCGAGGGATACCTGATCAGTCTGATCAAACACGGCGATCCAATTCCTGACGACAAGATGGCGTATAAGGTTCGTGTAAGAATTGAAAATGAAAAAATTGCCGCGTGACCTTAAGCCTAATAAAGTGATTAAAGCTCTGGAACTTGTCGGTTTTGAGGTTGATCATGTTACGGGCAGTCACTATATTCTGAAAAAAGGGAACTTTAGAACAAGTGTTCCTTTTCACAAAACGGTAAAGACCGGCACGCTTCGATCCATTTTGAATCAGGCCGGATTAACAGTCGAAAAGTTTATTGATTTGCTTTAGGAAATGTCAGAACTGAGTGATTTATATCAGGAAGTAATTTTGGAGCATAATAAAAATCCGCGTAATTTTCGCGAGATCTCGGATGCGGATCAATACGCCGATGGCAAAAATCCTTTGTGCGGCGATGCATTGAGGGTTTATGTGGCGATGGACGGCGATACGATAACCGATGTTGCATTCAAGGGATCGGGTTGTGCGATCTCAAAGGCCTCGGCGTCGATGATGACGCAATCCGTCAAGGGCAAGACCAAAGTGCAAGCGGAGCATATTTTTGATGAATTTCATCGCATGGTGACCGGCGATCTCGATATCAAAACCGACGAAAACGACCTCGGGAAGCTAAAGATATTCTCCGGCGTATTGGAATTTCCCGCCCGCGTAAAATGCGCCTCGCTTAGCTGGCATACGCTGCACGCCGCTCTGCACGGTGATGAAGTTGTCTCTACAGAATAAGAATATTTAACAACGGATTCTCGCAGATCGACACGGATTTTTTTATTCTTAATCTGTGTTCTTCTGCGCAAATCCGTTGTTATTTTCTTAGGTACGTCTTCGCAGTTTCGTTAAAATCTGCAAACTGGCGTGCGACCCAGTCGCTATCCTTTCCAAGTTCTTGGGCCATGATTTCCGCGACCTTTGGTGCGATCTCGATCGCGGCTCGTGCGTTCAGAAATAATGCTCGTGTTCGACGTGCGAGTACGTCTTCGACGGTCTGCGCCATTTCATATCGGACGGCCCGGATAATATCGCCGCGAGTGTATTTCAAATCTTTGTGCATCTTGTCGGCATTAGCATTATCGCCGGCAGGTGCTTTGATAGCGAGGTGAGCCGTGACTGACGGCCGCGAAGCGAGTCCACCAACATTGACCGCTCTATCTACGGCGTCTTCGGCCATGCGACGGTATGTAGTCCATTTGCCGCCGGTGATCGTTATCAAACCCGATCTATCCACAAGTAGATCGTGGCCGCGAGAGAGTGCGGACGTTTTGACCGCATCTCCGCTTTTTACAAGCGGGCGGATGCCTGCGAAAACACTTAAAATATCATTGCGGGCAGGCGGTTCGGTAAGATATTGTCCGACGGTTTCAAGCACAAAATCAATCTCGCCTTCGAGTGCCGCAGGTTCTAATGCAGCAAATTCGACGGGCGTGTCGGTCGTGCCGACGAGCGTAGCCCCAAGCCATGGAATGCAAAAAAGTACGCGGCCATCACTCGTTTTCGGGATCATCAAGGCAGTTTCCGACGGCAGAAATTTGCGGTCAAAAACCAGATGGATACCCTGGCTAAAAGTCACGACGGGTTTTGCCGCTTCGTCCGACATCGCCCGAACTGCATCGCAAAAAACACCGGTCGCGTTGATGACGGCCTTTGCGGAAATGCGAAACATTTCACCCGTCTCGGCATCGTCAAAAGTTACGCCGACAATTTTGCCGTCGGCGTCTTTCGTTAGCTGCGTAACCCTTGCATAGTTGAGCATGGCCGCGGCGTAGTTGTGCGCGGTTGTCACGAGATCGATCAGCAGGCGAGTGTCGTCGAACTGGCCGTCGTAGTACAAAACACCGCCCGAAAGCCCGTCGGTGCGAACCGTCGGCAGGCGTTTTATAGTTTCAGATTTTGTGAGAATACGCGATTTGCCGACTCCGTGTTTGCCCGCCAGCAAGTCATAGACCTTGAGGCCTACACCGTAAAATACCTTTTGCCACACGCTGTAACACGGAACAATAAAGGCTTGACGATGCACAACATGCGGAGCATTTCTCAGTAGTATTCCGCGTTCCTTTAGCGATTCACACACGAGCGAGATATTGCCTTGTCTTAAATACCGTATGCCGCCATGGACGAGTTTCGTGCTGCGGCTGGATGTTCCCTTGCCGAAATCGTGCTGCTCAAGCAACAGTACGTCGTAGCCGCGAGACGCCGCATCGACCGCGCAGCCGACGCCGGTCGCCCCGCCTCCGATGACGATGATGTCCCACGGTTCGGTGCGTGAGCGGACACGTCCTAGTATTTTGTCGCGATCCACAAATAGAAATCTAACAGAAAACTTGTAAAAAACTTTTGATTTCACGACAATTCAAAGGATGACAGCGACGCCCGCAACTCAAAAAGGACTATTTAACATCGACTCGCCGCGAGAATACCTGCCGTGGATTGCCATGTTGGCGGTGATGGCAACGGCAATTATCGCCGAAAACATAGAGGGACACGTCTGGTGGTGCAAGGCCGGTGACTATGCGCCGTGGGCGTGGGACATCTGGTCCACGCATAATTCCCAGCATCTGATCGACCCGTATTCGTTTACGCATATTTTGCACGGCGTACTTGAGTTTTGGCTGATCGGTCTAGTTTTTCGCCCCGTGCCCCTTGCATGGCGATTGTTGATCGCCGTGATGATAGAGGGCAGTTGGGAAATCGCAGAAAACTCGTCGTATGTGATCAATCGTTACCGCGCAGCGACGATCTCATTCGATTATTACGGCGATTCGATCATCAATTCGATGTCGGATATTTTGTGCTGTGCTACGGGGTTTGTGATTGCGTATAAGCTGAGGTTTTGGAAGTCGCTGGCCCTATTTCTCGCGACCGAAACTGTGTTGATCTTTTGGATCAGAGACAGCCTATTGATCAATATAATAATGCTGATCTATCCGATCAAGGCTATAAAGATGTGGCAAATGACAGGGCATTGAGAAAAAATTTTGCCGCAAGAAGGCACAAAAATAACAAAAATATTCTCCTAATTTTGCGGTTTTTGCGCCTTCTTGCGGCAAATCCTATCGTTCGCCGCGGGCGGCTTCGACTTGTGTTTCGAGATCGACGGCTAATTTTCGCGAGCCGGGCTGGTCGAAGGTTTCTGCCCAACGAAGAGTTTCGTCGAGAATACGCAGTTGATACTCTCGCCAATTTGGCTTTCCGGCAACCGAGCCAAAATCGCCGTTGTAATAGGCGGTTCGCGGTGGACGTACCTTGTCGGAAATTTTAGGATTGACGGAAATCGTTATTGTCGGGATGCCGCTTTGTTCAACGGCTCGGGCGACGATTCCAAGCGTTTGATGACACAGCCGCGACGCCGGGATGAACAACGCGGCGTGAATGTCGTACCGAGCAAACCTGTCAGCGATGGCCGGTGCAAGTTCCTCGGCAGCGCGGGCTGCATTTGGTATGTGACTGCTGATGCTCCACCAGACGCTGTTCAATTCTCCGATCACGCCATTCTCGGCATATTCGAGCAGACGGTCAACGGGAATCTGAGAGTTTCTATCCTCTAGGACAGATTTCGGATCGTAACCTTTTGCTGAGTAGCGCAGATCGCCCGCCTCGACCTCGACAGGAATTTCACGAAAATTCATATCGCCGTCTTTTGACTCAATGTCGAACGGATCGGTTCCGTCAATGTAGGCTCCGGCCGACGTGATCAACGCCAGATTGAGCATCGGCAACGCCCGGCGCACTGGCGTGAACGGCGAGTGTATATTCTCAACAAAAGGATAGCCGCTGAGATTTTCGTTAGCATTCCAGCGGGAAAATCGCCCCTTAAATTCACTAAGGTTTTCGATCACTTCCATAATATTTAAGTCTTAAATTCTTTCGAGAAATCATAGACATCAGACTTTGCGTCCGGCACACCAAATTTGCGGTTCGAGATAATGAAAAATGCGATCAGCGCAGCGATCATGCCAGCAAACAAAACCCAGACCGAATATTCATGGAGCATATTGAACTGTATTCCCAGCGGATCGTCCACTGCGACCTCGTCTATCGGTCGCCCCATCTGCGCGCGAACGGACGCGAGCCAAAATTCGATCACAAATTGCCCGACCGCGCACGAGGCGGCGAGCAGAAGCAGCAGAAAACGCTCGATCCACAACCAAAACTTGCTAATTCTTGCCGCTGCAAGAAGCGAGGACAAAAGCAGGATAACCGCGAGGCCGATACCGCCAAAATTGAGGATCGTAAGATTTCTATTGACCACGGCGCCGGCCAATTCATGATCTGGCAGTACGGCAAAAGCGGTTTGGGCAACACCGATAAAAAACACCGCGGCCCCGAGCCAGATGGCCAACAGAAGAAGCCGAACGTCCGAGAAAAATTTCATAAAACTTGCCTTGTTACAAGGACTTATTATCCGGCTTTTCATGCAAAAGGGCAAAGGACGCACAATTTGTTTGTCTCGTGTTTTAGCGTAGTATTCTGCGGTTGGTGTGATAACCTTTGTCTTTATCAAACTCCGATGGCCATTGACCTCGAACAAGTTTACGACCAGCTGTTTTTGTACTGCAAAAAAGAAGATTTCGCCGGATACGACCCGTTCGACGGGCTCAACAGCCGTCTGTTTCATATCACGCCGTTGAAACATTCTCGTCTTGCGCGGCTGGCCTGGCTGCAGATGTTCAAACGGGCGCGAGTCAATCTGCGCCCGTTGCTTTGGGTTGAGAAAGGCGTCAATTCAAAGGGTTTGGCTTTGTTTGCTCTCGCCGAGCTCTCGCGTCTTCGAACAACGCAGGATCAGGAACACGCCGATAACGCGAAACAATTATTGTCGCGGTTGCTAGATAAAAAGATCACTGGAAAAACACCTGATGGCCGGCCGACGACGGCCTTTGGCTACAACTTCGATTGGCAGTCACGTGCATTTTATGCTCCGATGGGTACAGCGGCGATCGTGCCGACGGCATTCGCATCTCAAGCGTTTGTCGAGGCGTACCGTACCTTTGCCGACGAGAAATATCTCGAACCGGCAAAGGAAATTTGCAATTTTATTTTGAATTGTTTGAACCGTCCCGTCGAGACGGACTACGAACTTTGTTTCAGCTACACGCCAACCGATAGCAGCGTTATTTATAACGCAAGTTTACTGGCCGGTGAGTGTCTGGCTCGTGTCGGTGCGATCACCGGCGACGACGAATATCTGCAAATGGCTGCGAAAACCGCCCGATTTGCTGTCCGGCGACAAAGGTATGACGGTGCGTGGGCATATGGCGAAAATAAAAATCAGGCCTGGGTTGATAATTTTCATACGGCTTATATTTTGTTATCGCTGAAACGCATATCGGATAGTGTTCCCGACCTCGCTCCAGGAACCGAACAAGCAAGAACAAGCGGCACGAGGTACTGGCTCGACAACTTTTTCCTGGATGACGGGATGCCGAAATATTATGACAATGCGGTTTATCCGGTCGATATTCACTCGGTTGCTGCAGCCATCGCTGCTTTGTGCGAGTTGAGCGAGGACAAAGACGAGATGCTGCCGCTTGCAAGAAAAACGGCGGCTTGGGCGATGGTAAATATGCTCGACAGCGAGGGCTTTTTTTATTATCAAAAGCGAAAAAACCGGACGGTGAAGACGCCATATATGCGTTGGGGACAGGCGTGGATGGCGTTTGCACTTGCTCGGCTGATCGAGACCGAAAGAGAAGCGACCAACAGACAAGGTTAAAACATGGAGTCTGAGATTAAAATTTTTTGGCAGACACATCCGTGCGGAGCGGAGCTTGTCGGCGATCTCACCGATGAATCCCGTATCGAGTATGAAGATTTTTTCCGACGTTACGATGATTTTCGATATGCAAAAGAACGGCACATATTGAAGAACCTCGACCGGATCGATTTTGCCGGCAAACGAGTTCTTGAGATCGGTCTCGGACAGGGAACTGATGCCGAGCAGATCGTCCAACACAGAGGAATTTACAACGGCATCGATCTTACGGAAGAATCGGTAAAACGTGTGCGGATGCGGTTTTCACTTAAAAATCTGCCTTTTAAGAGCATCGAACAGGCAAGCGCACTCGATCTGCCGTTGGCTGATAATTCCTTTGACATTGTGTTCAGTCACGGCGTGCTTCATCATATTCCGGAGATCGAAAAGGCGCAGTCGGAGATCGCCCGCGTACTCCGGCCAGGCGGAAAGCTGGTAGTCATGCTTTACGCAAAATGGTCGCTCAACTATCTGTTGTCGATTTTCGTCCTTCGCAGGCTGGGGCTCGCGGCAATGTTTGCGTTCGGCAGCAAAGTCGGCGGCATCTACGGCGAACATCTCGCAAATGCCCGCAAGATAGGAATTAGCAAATATCTGACGATGAGCAATTTTATAAACGTCAGCACCGACGGGCCTTTCAATCCGTATTCAAAGGTTTATGGGCGAAGCGAGATTGCTGACGATTTTCCTGATTTTGAGTTAGTCGAGTCTCATAAAGAATTTATGCACGCGCCGCCGTTGCCAGTTGGCTGGCTGCCGCTTTCCGGGCTGCTTGGCTGGCATCTGTGGGCAACAATGAGGCCGAGAAAATAAACTAAATATGTGCGGCATAACGGGAATAATTTCACCTGACCCCGAAACACGGATCGACGCGGCACTGCGCGCGATCGAGCATCGCGGGCGCGATGCCGAAGGCGTTTTTGTGTCGTCCGCCTTTGGGTCGAATCAGCTAAAAACGTGTCTCGGCCACCGCCGCCTTTCCATTATCGACACTTCGTCGGCTGGACATCAGCCAATGTTTACGGAAGATCGGCGTTATTCGATCATCCTCAACGGCGAAATATATAACTACAAGGAAATTCGCGCGGAACTTGAAGCAAAAGGCGAGGTTTTTACAACGAACTCCGACACCGAGGTTTTGCTCAAGGCATTTCGCGAGTGGAATGTCGGGTGTCTCGACAAGCTGAACGGCATGTTCGCTTTTGCCGTTTGGGACGATGTCGAGAAAATGCTTACGCTGGTTCGTGACCGCGCCGGTATCAAGCCGCTTTATTACGCCGGGATCGGCGATAATTTCGTTTTTGCATCGGAAATAAAGGCGATTTTGGCCACACGGCTCATCAAGGCTGCACTCGATCCTGAGGCGTTGAATCAATTTCTTACGTTTCTTTGGCCGGTTCCGCCGCATACGATGTTCAAGGGCATTTATCAACTTTTGCCCGGACATTACATGGTTTGGAAAGACGGCGATATTTCCATGCACGAATGGTGGGACCTCGACTTTTCCGTTGAAGAAAGCGATTTGAATGGAAAGCTTTGGAGCGAACGCGTTCTGGATACGCTTGATCGGGTTACCGAAATGGAAATGATCGCCGATGTACCGCTCGGGGCATTTCTTTCCGGCGGCGTTGACTCGTCCGCGATAGTTGCTTTGATGGCGGAACACTCAAATCAAACGATCTCGACCTATACGACCGGCATTTCGGCCAGCGATCTGGAATATGACATTATCCCCGATGACGTCGAATGGTCGCGAAAGGTGGCCGAGCTTTTGCCCATCGATTATCACGAAACGCTGTTGACGCCGGATATTGCCGACCTGTTGCCAAAGCTCGTCTGGCATCAGGATGCGCCGGTGATCGACATGGCGATACCTTCATATTTGATCTCACAACAATCGCGGGCGACGCAAAAAGTGATGCTCTCCGGTATGGGCGGTGACGAAATATTCGGCGGTTATCCGCGCCAGATGGCGATGCAAATTGCCGGTATGACGGATGTGATACCGAGTGCAGTTAGGCGTCCTTTAATGAAAACTATGGATCACATTCTCTACGGCGGCCTGCGTGGAAGATTTACTGCACCTATCAGAAACGTGAAAAAGTTTGCTCGGAGTGCGGCGATGGAATTTGAGGAGCGGTATCTGGGATTTGGAACATATTTTACGACCGAGATGAAAACGAAAATTCTGTCGGCCGATCTAAGAGATGATCTGAAAAGGCATGACCCGTACAGGTATCACAAAGAATATTTCAATAAATGCCGCGATAATTCACCTATAAATCGTCTCCTCTATGTTGATTTCAAGACATTTATGCCGGCGTTGAATCTCGACACGACGGATAAGACCTCGATGGCCGCAAATCTTGAAGTACGCGTGCCTTTTCTTAACAAAGAAATGGTCGAACTCTCGACCCGCATTCCCAGCAGCCTCAAGATCAAAGGCCTGAAAAGAAAATATGTCCTAAAAAAAGCCGCCGAGAGCCTGTTGCCAAAAGAGATAGTCTGGCGGAAAAAAGCCGGTTTTAGCGCTCCTGTCCGATCGTGGCTTCGCGGGCCGTTGCGTCCGATGGTGGACGATCTGTTGTCGGAAAGGAAATTGTCCGAACGAGGCCTTTTTGATCCGAAGGCTGTGCAGAACATCATCAACGCAAATTTGTCGGGAATGGAAGATCTCAATCTACAAGTATTCCAATTATTGACTTTAGAATTGTGGTTGCAGGCATTTCTCGACTGAGCACAAGTCTGGCGGCAAGTGCCTTGCGGACGTTTAAGTTCAGAGTGCGCGATTTATCGCGTTCTTTTGTTTACATTCCGAACCTTACGCGATAAATCGCGCACTCTGAACTTGGAGATTACTATGCGGATCTGGATAGATCTTGGAAACTCACCTCATGTTCCATTTTTTGCCGCACTTTCGCGCGAATTCGAGATGCGCGGTCATGAGATAATTTGGACGGCGCGTGATTACGCCCAAACGGTTGAGCTCGCAAATAATGCAGGTCTTGATCCGACAGTTTTCGGCACGCACGGCGGGAAAAATCTTGTTTCAAAGGGATTGAAATTTGTTTCGCGAATTTGGGAGTTGCTGGGATGGGCACGTGGGCGGAAAATTGACCTGGTTATTTCTCACTCGTCGCAGGAGCCGTTGGTTGTGGCCCGGATGTTCGGACTACGAAGCGTAAATATAATGGACTATGAGCATCATCCGGGTAATCATCTCTCGTTTCGGATGGCGAAAAGGGTGATCGTTCCTAAGGTTTTCCCGACCGAGGCGCTACGAAGATTTGGGGTCGCCGAAAAGAAGGTCCGACGGTTTGACGGCATAAAGGAAGACGTTTATCTCTCCGATTTTGAGCCGAACGAAAGCTTTTCGCGCGAACTACTGGCTTTGGGCGTTTCGGGCGATGATATATTGGTCGTTGTTCGCCCGCACGCACCGGAAGCGCTTTATCATCGCGGTGTCTCGAACCAATTGCTTTCAGCGGCGCTGGATAAATTTGCCGCGACACGGGATTGTAAGGTGATTTTGCTGCCGAGAAAACAATATCAGGGCGACAAATTGCGGGCCGAGCACCCAAACGCAAATATCATCGTGCCGCCGGCGGCACTCGACGGAGCAAACTTAATGGCCGCGGCCGACCTTGTGATCTCCGGCGGCGGCACTATGAATCGCGAAGCCGCTGCTCTCGGCGTACCTGTCGCAACTATATTTGCCGGTAAACAGGCTGCAATCGACGAATACCTGATAAGCGAAAATCGTATGATAAAGATCGAATCAACCGCCGATCTCGACAGTGTGACACTCAAAAAGAAACCGCACCGAAACCCGCGTC
>JAYVER010000038.1:0-2438 GCA_043748725.1 Chloracidobacterium sp.
GAGCCCAGTCGCTACCGCTCCCGGTTCTGACAAGGACTTTCTTTCCCCCCTCTGTACGGTTGCGTACATACAGCCCCCGTTCAACTCACTACAATTCGAATATAGCGGGAACCATAACGGACCGTGTTTCATTTTCTACAAATTCATAAGTAAGAACTAAGGAGTAAAATCATGACCAATCAAGCAACAAGTACACAAACGGAACCGGGAATGCTGACCGGGCTTTTTCGAGACAAGGCGAGCACGGAACAGGCGTATAAATCGCTGCGTGACCGCGGATACTCGGACGACGACATCAATATGATGATGTCCGACAAAACACGCGACCAGGACTATGCTCACGATCCTAACGCCGTCATCGGCAGCAAGGCTCTGGAAGGCACGGGCGTCGGATCGGCTATCGGCGGCACGATCGGTGCGGTCATCGGCGGCATTGCCGCGATCGGCACAAATCTGATTTTGCCGGGTTTGGGATTGATAGTCTGGGGCCCTCTGGCCGCTGCCTTGGCAGGAGCCGGTGCCGGCGGTTTGACCGGCGGCCTGGTCGGAGCTTTGGTCGGCTGGGGAATACCCGAAGATACGGCAAAGGTCTATCAGGAAGGCATCCAAAACGGCGGCGTTGTCGTTGGCGTCAAACCGCGTTCGACGGCAGACTCAGACTATTTCGCTAACGAATGGAAAACGAATTACAAGGGTGAGCATATCAATCGCTAAATTCTTTAACCACAAAAGGCTCCGTTATTATGGCGGAGCCTTTTGCGGCATTTATCTAATAAAAAGAGGGAAAACATGAAAAGATATATCGGACTTGGCCTGATACTGGCAGTTAATTTAGTCGTTTTCGGGTGCAGCACAACCGACGAAAACAAAAACGCGAATATCCGCGGCACAAACACCAACACCGGTTACGTCGCACCGGCTAATGCATCGACGCCGATGATGTCATCCACGCCGATGATGAACTCGAACATGAAACCGATGATGAATTCAAACATGAAACCCGGCAGCATGAATTCCAACATGGGTAAGATGAATAATCGAATGAGTAACAAAAATTATTAAGAATGTTGAGACCACTCGGTGAACATGTCAGAACCGGGAGCGGTAGCGACTGGGTTCCTTTTCTTTCGCGTCTCGAAACCCAGTCGCTACCGCTCCCGGTTCTGACCATTCTGCGTTAATATTCTTTTGTATGAAGATTCTCGTTACCGGCGGCAGCGGTTTTCTTGGCACGCATGTCCGCCGATTTTTTAATGCCGACGATCTTTCGCGTCGTTCGGGACACGACATTTTGAATCTGCAGGATGTGACCGTCGTTCGTGATTATGACGTAGTGATACATCTCGCCGCCCATCTCGACAAATCACCCGATGCGGCCGGGCAGGTTTTCCTCACAAATGTTGAGGGAACAGTCAATCTTCTCCGTGAAATGAAGGAGGACTCCGTTTTCATTTATGCATCAACAAAAGACGTTTACGGCCGTTTTGCCGATAACTACTCGGAAGTCAGCGAGAGCTGCGCGACTATTTATTCAGGGCAATCAGCCCTCGAATGGTCAAAGCTAATTACCGAGCGATACGTCGAATATTACGCTCATGCAAACAATTTTCGCTCATGCATCTTTAGGCTCTCCACGGTTTACGCACCGGCAAGCGAAGGCAATGTCTCAAATTTCGTCGGCCATTACGTTGACGCAATAAACAAAGGCGAACCGCTTGGCCTGCCCGTGGGCGGAAGCCCAAGTCGCGATCTGCTGCACGTGGACGACCTTTCGCGGGCATGTGAGAAATTCACCGATTCGATAATTCGCCACGGCCTTTACAACCTCGGCGGCGGCCAGCGAAACGCCCTCACATTAAGAGAAATTGTTGCGAAACTAGAAAAATTATCCGGCTTTCAGGCCGTCATCGACGAAGAGGCCGACATTCCGGCGCCAGTTCCGATGAACTACGTCACAGATCTGAGTTTAATCACTCAGGAACTAGACTGGTCACCCGAGATCAAACTCGACGACGGGCTAAAAACACTTTTTTGATTACAGGGATAAATGGGGTAAACATGGATATAAGAAATGTTTTATTGGCTTTATCCTTGCCCATCCGCTTAATCCCTGTTAATTTCACCTAGTGAAAATACTTGTTCGCGGCACAAATTGGATCGGTGACGCCGTGATGTCGGTTCCGGCATTGCGTGAGCTGCGGCGTATTTTTCCCGGTGATCAGATAACGCTTCATACGCGGACGTGGGCCGACGGGCTGTTTCGCGATGCCGAATTTATTGATGAACTTGTCACATTCGACAAATCTAAATGGAAGATCAAGGACGTTTACGATAATTCGGAATTCCTGCGTGATGACGGCTACGAGCTTGCCGTGCTGCTGCCCAATTCGTTCGAATCGGCTCTGACAACCTTTTTGACCCGCATTCCGCGTCGTTTC
>JAYVER010000039.1:0-2434 GCA_043748725.1 Chloracidobacterium sp.
TTTTTCTAACGGCGAAAGGAGTATCATAAGAATAAAACAATGAAAAATAATACAAAGTCTATTTTATTACACAGGCGGAACAATCTTGGATTTTTTTTACAGCTGTCCACTGTTCTCGCCGGACTAGCGGGTTTGTTTCTCTGGCCAACTCCCGTGCAAATGCAAAGTGAAGACGGCAATAAGACCAGCGGATCAGCGTTAAGGGGACTTCACACATCGATGCCATCCGCGCCGCAGCGGGCGATATTTACCACGACCGGAAAGAGTAAACGAGTTGTCGTATTCAACGATGCCAATGCACCAGGTACACAAAATCTGGTGCCGGGTCTTCCGGCGGATGCGAATCCACACGGCGTCAGTCTATTCAGCGCCGATCAGGCTTTGGTTTGCGATTTTAGCGGATTCCGCATTTTCGTTGTGCGGCTTTCGACCGCATCCCTGATCTCGACTATCGACACCACCGGCGCGGGTTATGAAGGATGGGGCACGATTGCTGTCGCTCCGAGCCTGGCGACGGCTCTTGCGATGGGCGGCCTGTCACAAACGGGCGGGTCACTTAAGGTGATTCAAGCACCCTTCGGCCCCGGCTCCACGATCACGCAGGTCGGGCTGCCGGGAGAGATGAAAACCTTCCAAACGCAGGGCATAGTATTTAACAGCGCGGGACGGGCATTCGTCTATCACACGACGGGCATCTCGGTTCTCGACCCACCCTATGCGTCCGTTTCGTTCACGATTCCCTTTGCCGGGAATGACGGCGGCGGTGCAATAGCAATTTCGCCGGACGGCAATACCCTTCTGACAACCGATCTGATTTATAATCAGGTGCAAATTTTCCATGCCCCGTTCAGCGCGGCCACCACCTCGACGAGCCTGGCAATTTTCAACATGTTTCGTTTGGACGGCATAATGGTGGCTCCTAATGGAGCGAACGCCATTGTTGTTAGTGGAGTTACGCGCGAGGCCGCCTCCATTGCCGCGCCGTTTACCGGCAATTCAACGGTTGAGTTACTCCCAATTCCGCCGCGTCCCCCAAATCCAGGCAGCCCCGAAACCGGATTTGAAGATGTGGGCATAAGTGCCGACGGCCAAATAGCGATTCTTGCCGGCGGCGGTTTGGAAGAAATGGAGACCGACACCGACCCGGCCGTCATCATCAGGGCGCCGTTTACAGCCGCTGGAGCTGTATCGTCGCTTTTACCAATCACGGGCGTCGCCAACCCGGGTCGAGGTGTCGGTTCGGTTCGATTTGCGCCTGCGACAGCCGTCGCAAACGTCGTTGTCGGCGGGCGAGTTTTGACTGCGGATGGACGCGGCCTTCGTAATGCGACGGTGTCGATCACCGATTCAGCCGCCGTCCGTCGAACGGCGACGACGAGTTCATTTGGATTTTATACATTTGACAATGTTCGCACCGGCGAATCATATACAATCGCCGTTTCGTCAAGATTCTTTCGATTTGCACCACGCGTCGTGCAGGTCGATGGTAATTTATCAAACCTTGATTTTATGGGGCTGGAATAAAATTTTGAGCCAATTTTACTCTTGTTTCCGCGTAATGGATAGAGGAAAAATTTCAACCGGGAAATGAATTTTTAGATGAAGTCACGCAGGTAGTGTATATTAAAACTTAAAGTCAATGACCGTTTCTAATTTCTCGAACAGTTTCCTTGTTGAAGGACAACTCTAAATTTTTTTAGATTAAGGAGTACTGCAATGAAAAGCTTAAGAAAATTCATATCGTCAAACAACAGTGTCAGTTTGTTTTTTCAACTGTCCGTTGTTGCTCTCGTTGGAATAGCAATTCTGTTTTTTTGGCAAACAGCGGCACAAAAGCAAGACAATAACACTCGTGTCGATTTGGCCAAACAGCCGGAGGCCGACCAGCCTGGCGGGCCGCTCGGAAACGCGGATTATGGCCGTGTACCGCTCAGCTTCGAAGCCAATCAGGGGCAGACAGCCGCCGAAGTTCAGTTTCTATCCCGCGGGTCAGGCTATACGCTCTTTCTGGCTCCAACCAAGGCTGTTCTTTCGCTCCAGCAGCGAACAAATGACTCGCAAAAGAAGCCGGTCACTAATGTTTTGCGGATGGAGTTAAAGGGAGCGAATCCGGCGGCCGAGGTCGAAGGATGTGATGTGCTTCCCGGCAAGAGCAATTATTTCATCGGCAATGATCCAAAGAACTGGCGAACAAATGTTGCCACTTTCGCAAAGGTGAACTACAGGGCGGTTTATGAAGGCGTGGATTTGGTTTACTACGGTAACCAGCGGCAACTGGAATATGATTTCATAGTCGCTCCAAACGCCGATGCGTCGCAGATTCGCTGGGCGGTTCGGACCGCTGACAAAGCCGAGCTCGACGAAGCCGGCGGCCTTGTCCTGCATGTTAACGGGAGCGACGTCCAGATGAAAAAGCCCGTCGTTTATCAAACTA